>NZ_JAKJIB010000032.1 GCF_021864505.1 Falsiroseomonas oryziterrae | reverse complement strand
GCCGCGGCGGGCGGTGCGCTGCCCGCCCTGATCGATGCGGTGGAGCGCCCGCAGGCCGCGGTGCGCGATCGGCTGACGCATGACATGTGGGCCGCCTTCGCGCGGCTCGGCCAGGAAGGCCGCGCGCGGCTCGCCGCCAGTGCGGCGGGGCTCGATGCGCTGGCCGACGCCGCGACCGCCATCATCCGCATCTGCACCAACTTGTCGGGCCTCGCGGCCGAGAACATGGTGCGCGGCGGCGCCTGGATGTTCCTCGACCTCGGCCGGCGCATCGAGCGCGCGCAGGTCACCGCGCGCAACATCGGCCATGCGCTGTCGGAGCCGGCCTCGCGGATCGAGGCCGGGCTGCGCCTCGCGCTCGAGCTCTGCGATTCCACGCTGACCTACCGCGCGCGCTACCTCGGCGTCGTGCAGCCCGCGCCGGTGCTCGACCTCGTGCTCGCGGACCCGTCCAACCCGCGCGCGCTCGCCTTCCAGCTGTCCGCCGTGGCGGAGCGCCTGGCCGAGCTCGGCGAGGCCGAGGACAGGCTGGCCGCCACCGCCGCGATGCTGGCGGCGCGTCCGCAGGCGCTCGTGGACCAGATCCTGCTGGCCGCCGACCGCGACGCCGCCGCGTCGGGCCTGCCGGATGCCCTCCTCACGCTTGAGGAAGAGATCGGCGCGCTCTCCGATTCCGTGGCGCGCCGCTATGTCAGCCATGTCCGCGCGCGCGTCCTCGGCGAGGACGAGCCGGAGGGCGTGGCGTGACCCGCTATGCGCTGCGCCACGCGACGCGCTACCGCTACGCGGCACCCGTCGATCTTGCGACGCATCTGCTGCACCTGACGCCGCGCGTGTTGCCCGGCCAGTCGGTCGAGGTCGCGTCCATCACCGTCGCCCCGCTGCCGACATACCGTAAGGATGGCAACGATCACTTCGGCAACGGCGTAGCCTGGCTCTCCATCGAGGCGCCGCATGAGGCGCTGGAGGTCGTGCTGGATGCGACCGTGGAGGTGTCCTTCCCACCGCCGCCCGAAGCGGGCGCGACGCCGCCCTGGGAAGACGTGCGCGATGCCGCGCGGCGCCCGGAGGGCTGGGATGCCGTCGAGTTCTCCCTGCCGAGCCCGCTCGCGCCCGCGGAGCCAGCTGCCGGCGCCTATGCGGCGCGGAGCTTCCCGGCGGGCCGCCCGGTGCTCGCCGGGCTGCTCGACCTCATCGCGCGCATCAAGCGCGACTTCACCTTCAAGCCCGGCGTCACGACGATCTCCACGCCGGTCGCGCAGGTGCTGAGCCTGCGCGCTGGCGTCTGCCAGGACTTCGCGCATCTGATGATCGCGGGGCTGCGGGCGCTCGGCCTGCCGGCGCGCTACTGCTCGGGCTATGTCCGCACGCGGCCGCCGCCGGGCCAGGCACGTCGCCAGGGCGCCGACCAGAGCCACGCCTGGGTCGGCTGCTGGCTGGGCCCCGATTTCGGCTGGGTCGATCTCGACCCGACCAACAACCTCGTCGTGCAGGACGAGCATGTGCTGCTCGGCTGGGGCCGCGACTTCGCCGATGTGAGCCCGGTGACGGGCATCCTGCTCGGCGGCGGCCGGCAGGCGCTCGAGGTCAGTGTCGACCTCGTGGAGGCCTGAGCGGTCAGGACTCCACGACGATGTTCTGGCTGCGCGCGAGGTCGCGGAACGTCGCGATCTCGCGGGCGATCAGCGCGGCGAAGCTCTCCGGCGTCGTCTCCCGCGGCATCTCGAGGAACTGCTGGCGGTAGCGCTCCTGCGTCTCCGCGCTGCGCAGGAAGCCTTGCGTCTCCGCCGCGAGGCGCGCGAGCACCGGCGCCGGCGTGCCGGCGGGAGCCGCCAGCCCGTGCCAGGAGGCAAGCTCGACGCCCGGGAAGGTCTCGTTGAGCGCCGGCAGGTCCGGATAGCTCGGCATCCGCGCCGGCGCGGTCGTGGCGAGCGCACGGATGCGCCCCTCGCGGATCAGCGCCGCCGTCGTGGCCGCGACGTCGAGCGAGCAGTCCACCGTGCCCGCCAGCAGCGCCTGCAGCAGCGGCCCGCCGCCTGCGAAGGGCACATGCGTCATGCGGATGCCCGCGCGCGCCATGAACAGCTCCATGCCGAGATGCAGCGAGGAGCCGACGCCGGAGGAGCCGAAATTGATCGCCTCCGGCCGCGCCCGCGCCGCCGCGACGAGTTCGGCGACACTGTTCACCTGCGGCAGCTTCTGCGGGTTGACCAGCAGCAGTGCCGGCGTCACGGCGAGATTCGCGATCGGCGCGAAATCCTCGAGCGGGCGGTAGGGCAGGGGCTGCCGCCGCACCGCCGGGACGATCGCGTTGGCGGCGATGTTGATCAGGCCGATCGTGTAGCCGTCCGGCGTGCTCTTCGCGAGCGCGTCCACCCCGATCGTGCTGCCCGCGCCGCCGCGGTTCTCCACCACGACGCCCTGGCCGAGCGCGCCCTGCAGATGCGCCGCCAGCATGCGTCCGACGATGTCGGCGGCACCGCCGGGCGGGAAGGGCACGATGAGACGGACCGGTCGCGCCGGCCAGGCCTGCGCGCCGGCCAGCGACGGCGCGGCGATGGTCCCCAAGGCAGCGGCGATGACGAGGCGGCGGGTGGTCATGGCGTTTCTCCCTCGCCTCGGCTTGCGGTGGCCGGGCGCTTGCGGCGAAGTGTGCGCTCTGCGGCGCGCGGGTCAACGGGGAGAAACGGCATGGGCGCAACGATTCGCGGGGTCTTTCCCGTCCTGCCCACGCCCTTTGCGCCGGACGGCGCGCCCGACCGCGCGGCCTTCCTGCGGCTCGCCGATTTCGCGCTCGAGGCGGGCGTGGACGGCGTGGTGTTCCCCGGCATGGCGAGCGAGGTCGAGACGCTGACCGCCGCGGAGCGCGCGGACATGGTCGCTGCCCTCGGCGCGCATCTCGACGGCCGCACCACCTTCGTCGTCGGCGCGAGCCATGCCGACCCGGCGGAGGCCGCCGCCCGCGCGCGGGAAGGCCAGGCGGCGGGCGCCGTCGCCGCGATGATCATGGCCCCGCCCGGCTGCGGCCAGGATGTCGCGAAGCATGTCGCCTTCTATCGCGCGTTCGCGGAGGCCGCGCCCGGCATCGTCATCATGCTGCAGAACGCCCCGGCGCCGAACGGCGCCGGCCTGCCGCCCGAGGCGGTCGCGGCGGTCGCCGCCGAGGTGCCAGCGATCCGCTATGTGAAGGAGGAGACGCTGCCCTGCGGCCAGCACGTCACGCGCATCCTGGCTGCCGCGACGGGTCTCGATGGCGTGATGGGCGGCGCCGGCGCGCGCTTCGTGCTCGACGAACTGGCCCGCGGCGCCTGCGGCACCATGCCGGCGCTCGAGATCGCCGATGCGCATGTCGCGCTCTGGCGCGCCTGGCAGCGCGGCGACCGCGCCGAGGCGCGGCGGATCTACACGCTGACCCTGCCGTTGCTCGCGCAGCAGATGACCTTCCGGGTGCGCGCGACGAAGGAAGTGCTGCGGCGCCGCGGCCTGCTGGAGCACACGAGCGCCCGCGCCACGGGACCGAAGCTCGACGCAGGCGACATGATCGAGATCGGGGAGTTGCTCGCCACCGCCGCGCCGGCGCTCACCATGCATCCTCCGGCATGACGGACCGAATCGAGAAGGTCTCGGCCTTCGTCGTCGAGATCCCGCGCGAGACGCCCTATCTCGGCCCGCTGCGCGAGGGCGAGACGATCAACCGCCGTGGCTATGTCGTGCGCCGCGGCAACCGCACACTCTACCCGACCGCGGACCGCTCCGTCGTGCTGCGCATCGACACCGAGCAGGGGCTGACCGGCTGGGGCGAGACCTATGGCATCGTCGCCCCCGAAGCCGTGCGCGCCATCGTGGACGACGTGCTTGCCCCCGTGCTGGAGGGCCGCGAACCGTCCGCGCCGGCGGTGATCCACGAGGATCTCTACGACCTGATGCGCGTGCGCGGCTTCTTCGGCGGCTTCTATCTCGACAGCCTGGCCGCGGTCGACATCGCGCTCTGGGACCTTCTCGGCAAGCGGCTGGGCGTGCCGGTCTCGACGCTGCTCGGCGGGCGGCGGCACGAGACCATCCCGGCCTATGTCTCGGGCCTGCCGCGCGCGACGCTCGACGAACGCGTGGCCTTCGCGCGGGAGTGGCAGGGCAGGGGGTTCCGCGGCTTCAAGTTCGCCGCCGTCGTCGCCGATGACGGCGCCGAGGCCGAGATCGCCGCGCTGCGCGAGGGCCTCGGCCCGCAGGCGGAGATCATGGCCGACCTGCATTGGCGCCACACCGCGCCCGAGGCGATCCGCCTGATCCGGCGCCTCGAGAAGCACAACCTTTCCTTCGCCGAAGCGCCCTGCGCGCCGGAGGATATCGAGGGCATCGCGCAGGTCGCGCGCGCGGTGGGCGTGCCGGTCGCGCTCGGCGAGGAGTTGCGCACTGTCTTCGAATGGCAGCCGCGCCTCGCCGCGCGTGCCTTCGGGATCGGGCAGCCGGAGATGGGCCGCACCGGCATCACGGAATTCGCGCGGATTGGCGCGCTGCTGCACGCCAACCACCTGGCCGTCATGCCGCATGCGACGATTGGCGTCGGCCTGTTCCACGCCGCCAGCCTGCAGGCCAGCAGCACGCTGCAGCGCCTGCCCTGGCACGAATACCAGCACAGCATCTTCGAGCCGAATTTGCGCCTGACGCAGCCGACCGGCACGCGCCACATGGGCTGCGCGGCTGGCTTCTACTCGCTGCCGGACGGACCCGGCCTCGGCGTCGAGCCGTCCGAGGAGATGCTGCGGCTGCTAACCTGAGGTCAGGCCGGCAGCACCTCCGCCGGATCGAAGATCTCGCCCGTGCCGCCATCCGTCAGCCCGAGGTCGGTCGGATGCGGCCCGGCATTGCAGGCGAGCGACAGGCCCGTCAGGCCGCGGAAGATGCGGAAGGGCTGCTGCCAGTCGATCACCTGGTCGGCCGCCGCGCGCAACCGCGCGAAATTCGCCGCCGTCACCTCGGGCGGCGTCTCGGCCAGAAGCCCCGCGATGGGCAGCGGCAGCAGCGCGACCACCTTGCCCTCCCGCGCCACCGCCATGCCGCCGCCGCAGGCGATCAGCGCATTGGCGGCCGCCTGCATGTCGGCCGGGTCGCGGCCCAGCACCAGCAGGTTGTGGCTGTCATGGCTGATGGTGGTCGCGATGGCGCCGCGCGGCTCGCCCCAGCCATCGGTGATGCAGGTCTGCGGCTTCGCCGCGGTGCGGCCGTGGCGGTGGATGATGGTGATGCAGGCATGGCCCGGCGGCAGAACGGCGAAGCCGTTGCGCACGGCGACCTCCACCTGGCCCCACTTGCCGAAGCGCGCGCCTACGATCTTGCGCAGCTGCGCGCGACCGTCGCCGACGCCGTTCGCCCGCGGCATGAAGGCCTCGATCGGCTGAGGGCCGAGCTTCACCGTGCCGCGCGGCCCGTCCGTCCGGCGCGGCGGGGCGAGCAGCTTGCCGTCGCGCGCGACCAGCCGGCCGGCCGTGTAGACCCGCTCCACCGCGACCGAGGTCAATTCCGTCAGCACCACGATGTCGGCCTGCCGTCCCGGCGCCACCAGCCCGAGGTCGTCGCGCTTCAGCCGCATCGCCGCATGCAGCGTCGCCAGCCGGATCGCAGCGATCGGGTTCACGCCGCGCGCGATGACGCGGGCGATGGTGTCGCGCAGCCCGCCCTTCTCCATCAGCTCGTCGGGGAAGATGTCGTCCGTGCAGAGCACGAGGTTGGGCGGCAGCATCGGCAGCGCGGCGAGTGCCGTCAGCGCGCCCGGCAGCACATAGTCGTGGCTGCCGCGCAGCTCGACCGTCAGCCCCGCCTGCAGCTTCTGCAGGAAGTCGTCGGCATCGACGATCTCGTGGTCCGAGGTGACGCCCGCCGCGGCATAGGCCTGTAGGTCGGCGTCGCGCAGTCCGCGCGCATGGCCGTTGACGTTCTTGCCGCTGGCGAGCCCCGCGCCGACGATCCCGGTCATGTGCGGCGTGCCGCGCAGCACGCCCGGCATGTCCATCACCTCTGCGACGCCCGAGACCTCGGGCCAGGACAGCATCTCCGCCATCTCGGCCGCGCCGAATTCGGCACCGGCGACCTCGAGCCCCGGCGCGGAAGGCACGCAGGACGGGGCGGCGATCAGCGTGCGCAACGGCAGGTCGCGGCTTGCCTCGATCGCCCAGCGCACGCCGGGCAGGCCGAGCACATTCGCCAGCTCATGCGGATCCCAGACGCAGGTCGTGGTGCCGGCCGGGACGACGGTGGCGGCGTAGTCCGCCGGCGCCATCAGACTGCTTTCGTAGTGCAGGTGGCTGTCGATGAAGGCCGGCGCGAGGAAGCGGCCCGAGACGTCCTCCACCGCCGCCGCATCCTCGCGCGTACCGGTCGGGTGCACGCTCGCGATCAGCGACCCGACGATGCCGATATCGGCCTGGCGCAGCTGCCCGGTCGCGACATCCACCACGGTGCCGCCCGCCAGCAGCAGGTCGAAGGGCGCCGAGCCGCGGGCGGCCTGGACGGCGCGGGCGCGGATGGCCGGATCCATGGGGTCGTTCATCGCGCTGCCCTCCCGGCGCTGAAGGCCAGCGTCATCTCGTCGGTCCGCGCCTCATAGGTGATCCCCCGCCGCATCGCCCAGGTGTTCACCTGGAAGTAGAGCGGGATCAGCGCGGTCTGGTCGCGCAGCGCCATGCGCGTCGCCTGCTGCGTCAAGGCGCGCCGCTGCTCGTCGTTGATCGTGGTTCGCGCGCGCTGGATCAGCGCATCGATCTCTCGATTGCTGAAGCGGCCGCGATTGGCGGTGCCGAGGCCGAGCTGCGCATCCCAGGAATGGATCTGCGTCTCCAGCATCCCCAGCACCTCGGGGTTGGGCGAGAAGCCGGCGAGGTTGACACTGTAGCGCAGCTGCGCCGCCTCGCTCAGCCACACCGCGCGCGTGCGCGTCTCCACCGTCGCCGTCAGGCCGAGCCTCGTCCACATCTGCGCGATCGCCTGCACCACCTGCTCGTCATTGACGAAGCGGTCGTTCGGGCCGTTGACCTGCACGGCGAAGCCCTGCGCCCAGCCGGCCTCCGCCATCAGCCGTCGCGCGGCGTCGAGGTCGAAGGGCGGCGGCGTCAGGTCCGGCGAGGTGCCGAAATAGCCGGGCGGCCCGAGGTCGCCCGCCGCCAGGGCCTGGCCCTGCAGGACGCGGGAGACGAGCGCATCGCGGTTGATAGCGAGCGAGAGGGCGCGGCGCACCCGCGCATCGCGCAGCGGGTTGGCGATGCGCGACCCGTCCTTGCCGCGCACATGCGGGCTGTCCTCGCGGTCGGAATCGAGCGTCAGGAAGATCAGCCGGTTCGACGGGCTCTCGGCCACCGCGAAGCGCTGTGCCTCGGCGCGGAAGCGCGCGAAATGGTCGGGCGGGACGATCTCGATCAGGTCCACGTCACCCGCCTGCAGCGCCGCGACGCGCGCCCCGGCATTGGCGATCGGGCGGAACTCGACGCGCGCGAAGGCGGGCGCGGCGCCGTGGAAATTCGGGTTGCGCTCCATCACCACCGGGCTGCCCGGCTGCCAGGAGACGTGGCGGAACGGCCCGGTGCCGACCATGACGCGGCCGGCATTGTAGTCGGGCGTCGTCGCGCCCTCGCCATGCCGCTTGGAGACGATCATCACCAGCGCCAGGAAGTTCGGCAGCAGCGGCGTCGGCTGGTGGGTGCGGATGCGCAGCGTCGTCGCATCCACCGCCTCCACCGCCGCGATCGGCCGAGTCGCATAGCGGAAGGAGGACGGCGAGTTCGGCACGTCGCCGGCGCGCGCGATGGTGAAGGCGACGTCCTCCACGGTCACCGGCTGGCCGTCATGGAAGCGGGCGCGTGGATCGAGCGTGACCTCCCAGGTCGTCTCGTCCACCACGCGCATCGCGGTGGCGATGGCCGGGCGAAGGTCCTGGCGATGATCCTGCTCCATGAGCGGCTGGAAGACGTGGCGGCTGAAGGCGATGTTGGTGATCAGGCTGGCGAAATGCGGGTCGAGACTGGTCGGCCCTGCCTCCACCCCGATCCGCAGATTGTCCTGCGCCGCCGCATCGCGCGGCGCGCCGAGGAGCAAGGCCGGCGTGGCCAGCAGGGAGGCGGCAAGCAGGGCGGCGCGCAGCGTCATGCGGCGGGATCCTCGAACAACGGGCAGACATCATGCGGCGCGGAGCCCGGCACCGGCACCCAGCCGGCCGAGTCTCGCGCGAAGATCGGGGTGGCGAAGACGGCGCGCACCGGCACCTCCTCGCGCCAGTCGCGTCGCCAGCGATCGCCCTGCGCCATGGCGACCAGCAGCGCGACCGGAACCGTGCCGGCCGCCGCCAGCAGGTCGAGCCCGGCACGGGCCGAGGCGCCGGTCGAGATCACGTCGTCCACCAGCAGCACGCGCCGCCCCGCGAGCCGCGGCAGCAGGCGCGGATCGAGCCAGAGCCGCCGCTCGCCGGGCGAGGTGATCGACTGCGCGGCGACGCTCAGCCGCTCCTCGTACCAGCGCTTGCGCGACCAGCCCGGCGCCACCCAGTTCGGATGGCCGAGCGCCCGCGCGATGGCCGGCGCGAAGACCTGGCCGAGCGTCGGCAACCCCACGACCACCTCCGCCTCGAACGGCCGCGCCAGCTCCGTCATCCAGGCGGCGAGACGCTCGGCGATTGCGAAGCTCGCCTGGTTCGCGATCAGGCCCGCGACGGCGGTGTCGCCGAGGTCGCGCAGCGGCAGCATCAGCGCGGAGCCGTCGGGCATCGGCGCGGCGTAACGCTCGGTCCAGGCGCCGAGGCGTGCGGGGCGCGCGACGAAGGACTGCCAGTGCTCCATGCGCTCCGGGGTGGGTGGGGGCGGCGCAACGTGGCATGCTGCGCCCCTGCGCCGCAACCGGAGCCCCGATGCCGACACCAGAGGATCTCGCGCCGCTCGTGCCCGCCATGACGGCCTGGCGCCAGGACCTGCACCGGCATCCCGAACTCGGCTTCGAGGAGCGACGGACCGCCGCCTTCGTGGCCGAGACACTGCGCGGCTTCGGGATCGAGGTCGCCGAAGGAATCGCGCGCACCGGCGTCGTGGGAACCGTCCGGGGGCGCCCCGGCAACCGCGCCATCGCGCTGCGCGCCGACATGGATGCGCTGGCAATGACGGAGGCGACCGGCCTTGCCTATGCCTCCGCCACGCCCGGCCGGATGCATGCCTGCGGGCATGACGGGCACACCGCGATGCTGCTCGGCGCCGCGCATTGGCTCGCGAGGCATCGCGACCGCTTCGCCGGCACGGTCCACCTCGTCTTCCAGCCGGCCGAGGAATCGCTCGGCGGCGCGCGGGTGATGGTGGAGGAGGGGCTGCTCGACCGGTTCCCTGTCGACGCGATCTACGGTCTGCACAACCTGCCAGGCCTGCTGCTCGGCACAATCGCCGTGCCGAAGGGGCCGGTGCTGGCGAGTTCCGATACCTGGGAAGTGAGCTTCCGCGGCGCCGGCACGCATGGCGCCAAGCCGCATCTCGGCACCGATGCGGCGCTGGCCGCGGCGCAGTTCGTGACCGCGCTGCAGGCGATCGCCTCGCGCGAGGTGGATCCGCTCGGCACCGCGGTGGTCAGCGTCGGGCACATCGCGGCCGGGGACGCGGCTGCGCCCAACGTCATCCCGGCGCAGGTCTTCCTCAAGGGCACCGCCCGCGCATTGGACGAGGCGGTGCGCAGCCATGTCGAGACGCGCATCGCCGAGATCGCCCACGCCGTCGCCGCGCTGCACCGGCTGCAGGCCGAGCCGCGCTACATCCGCCGTCTCTCGCCCACGGTGAACCACGCCACGCAGGCCGCCATGATGGTTCGCGCCGCGCAGGCCTGCGCCGGCCCTGCCATGACGCGCGACGACCATCCGCCGATCACCGCCGGCGAGGACTTCTCCGAGTTCCTCGCCCGCATCCCCGGCGCCTATGCCTGGCTCGGCACCGGCGATCCCGCGCATCCCGAAGGCTGGCATCACAACCCGCATTTCGACTTCAACGACGCCGCCCTCGCGCATGGAGCGGCCTTCTGGTGCAGCCTGGTCGAAACGGAGCTCGCATGACCCCCAAGCCCTGCATCATCGACTGCGATCCCGGCACGGACGACGCGATCGCGCTCTGGCTCGCCCTCGCCTCGCCGGAACTGGACGTGCGGCTGGTGACGGTCGCGGGCGGCAATGTCGGCCTCGCGCGCACTTCGGCCAATGCCCGCGCCGTCATCGGCCTGACGGGCCGCACGCTGCCCATCGTGGCGGGCGCCGAGCGGTCGCTGCTGGCGGATTTCCGCGCCGAGCCCGCGGTCCATGGCCAGGATGGGCTGGGCGGGGTGCGCCTGCCCGAAGGCCCCCCGCTCGCGCCCGGCGTCGCGGCGGATGCGATCCGTGCGGAGTTGCGCGCGGCGGCGCCGGCCTCGGTCACCGTCATCGGTCTCGGCCCCGTCACCAACCTCGCGCTCGCCTTCGCGACCGAGCCGGCGCTGGCCGACCGCGTCGCCGAGATCGTCCTGATGTCGGGTGCCTGGACCGAGGGCAACATCACGCCGGCGGCGGAGTTCAACGCCTGGAACGACCCGGAGGCGCTCTCCGTCCTGCTCAACCTCGGCCGGCCGCTCGCCATGGCGACGCTCGACCTCACCGCGCAGGCCTTCGTCACGCCGGACCTCGTCGCGCGCATGGCGGAGCGCGCGGGCGGCGCCTGCTGGCGTGCGGCACTCGACATCCTGCGTGCGCTGCCGGCGTCCAAGCGCTTCGGCCATCGCGGCTTCCCGCTGCACGACCCGTGCGCGATCGCCTGGGCCATCGATCCCGGCCTGTTCGGTGCGCGCCCGGCGCGTTGCGAGATGGACCTCGCCGCCGGGCCGTCGCGCGGCCGCACCGTGATCGACCGCTGGGATCGCCTGGGCCGCCCCGCCAACCTCACGCTGCTCGAGACGCTCGACGCGGAGCGGTTCTTCGCCCTGCTCGCGGAGCGGATCGCCGGCCTGCCCTGACCTGGGGCTCAGTCGGCGGCCTGGGTGGCCAGGCGCGGCGATGGCGGGGCCAAGGCGAGTTCGGGGCGCGTGGCCGCTTCAAGCACGGGCAGCGTCGCGCCCGCGAGCCTGAGCACCTCGGCCAGTGCCGGTGCCGCATCGCCGCCCTTCCGCAACTCCTGCTGCAGCGTCTCCGTGGCCCGCGCCAGCCGCCTCGCGCCGAGCGTGCGTGCGGCGCCGAGCAGGCGATGTGCCAGGGTGCGCAGCCTGGCGGCGTCGTCCGCGATGCCCGCCGCGCCCAGCATGACGGTGACAGTGCGCAGCTCGGTCATGAAGGCCGCGATCACGGCATCGGCGGAGGCACCGAGGTCGCCACCGAGGCCAGCCAGCGCGGCCGCATCCACGAGCTGCGGCTCGGCGGCTGTCGCCGCCTCGGCGGCAGGCGGGGCGCCCTGGCCTGCGGCAAGCCGCGTGATCGCGGCGAGAAGGGCCTCGCGATCGATCGGCTTCGACAGGTGCCCATCCATGCCGGCCGCCTGGCACGCCGCGATCTGCTCGGGCAGCGCCGAGGCGGTCACCGCCAGCACGGGAACGCGGCCGCGGCGGCCGGGCAGCGCCCGGATGTGCCGCGTGGCGTCCAGCCCGTCCATGCCCGGCATCTGAACGTCCATGAGGATGACGTCGTAATCCGCCTGCCCCGCGGCGGCGAGTGCTTCGGCGCCGTCCGAGGCCGCGTCCACCCGATGCCCGGCAGCGACGAGCATGGCGCGCGCCACCATCCGGTTCGCGGCCACGTCGTCGGCGACGAGCACGCGCAGCGATTCGCCCGCCGCGCGCGCCGCTCCCGCGCCGCCGGCGGTCGTCGCCAGGGCAGGGGGTGCGACCTCCCGCAGCGGCAGCTCGACCCAGAACAGCGCGCCGGAGCGATGTTCGCTGTCGCACCCGATGCGTCCGCCCATCAGGGCCGCGAGGCGGGCCGAGATGGCAAGGCCGAGGCCGGTGCCGGACGTCTCCTCGCCCTGGTTCGGGAGCAGCTGCGAGAAATCCTCGAACAGCAGGTGGCGCTTCTCGGCCGGGATGCCCGGGCCCGTATCCTCGACCTCGATGCGAATCCCGCGCGCGCCCGCCTTCAAGGGCATGACGCGCAGGTCGATGCGGCCGCCGGTCGGCGTGAACTTCACCGCGTTCGAGAGGAGGTTGAGCAGCATCTGGCGCAGCCGGGTGGCGTCCACCTCGACGGCCTTCGGCGTGCCGGGCGCGATCTCGAGGGAGAACAGCAGCGCCTTGCGCGCCACCTCGGGGCCGAGAAGCCCGGCGCAGCCGTCCATCAGCTGGCGCAGCTCGACATGCCGGAGGTTGAGGTCGAGCTTGCCTGCCTCGATCTTCGACAGGTCAAGCAGACCGTTCACCAGCTCCAGCAGATGCCGGCCTGCATCCTGCAGGACCGAGATCTGCTCGCGCTGGTCGGGCGTCAGGGCCGGATCGCGCAACAGGACCTGCGTGAAGCCGAGGATTCCGTTCAGCGGCGTGCGCAGCTCATGCGACATGCGTGCGAGGAACTGCGTCTTCGCCTCCCCGGCCGCGCGCGCCGCATCGCGCGCGGCGGCAAGCTCCTCCATCGCGCGCTTGAGCTGGGTGATGTCGGTGCGGATGCCGACGGTCCCGCCATCCGGCGTGGAGCGTTCGGTGATCAGCACCCAGCGCCCGTCGGGCAGCAGCCGCTCGATCGGCGGGTTGTTGGAGTGGCGCCAGTAGTCCATCGCATCGATGAACGCCTCGATATCCGGACCGGCCTGCAGATACTGGCCGCGCAGCGCGCCTTCCCGGAGGATGTCGCGGAAATGCGCCCCCGGATGGATGAAGGGGGCCGAGATCGAGTAGAAATCCTTGTAGCGCTGGTTGCAGGCGATCAGGCGATCGTCGGGGCCGAACATGACGAAGCCGTCCGACATGCTGTCGAGCGCGCTTTCGAGCCGCGTGCGCCACGCCTGGCGCTCGGCCTCCACCTTCTCGCGCTGGTGCAGGCCGACGAGGAGCGCCGCGGCGAGCGCCATGACGAACAGGGCGAAGCCAGCCGCCACGGCCAGGGCGCGGTCGCGATCGGTGATCCAGCTCGCCAGCGCCGTCTCGAGCCGATAGGCGGTGACGATGACCAGAGTGGGGTAGAGCGTCGGGCGGACCGCGGTGACCACCGGTGCGTCGTCGAACCGGCTCCGCGACAGGTCCATGCCTGCCAGCACGCTCGCCGTCGGGGTCAGGGCCTGGCCGATCCGCTCCTCGTCGTGCGGCACGGAGGCGAGCAGCGTGCCGTCGCTGCGCTCCAGCGTCACCCGCAGGCCGGGCACCTCGCTGCCGAGCGACAGGAGCGTCGCGATCACCGGGACCGGCACCTCGGCCACCGCCGTCAGCGCGCCGAGGCCGGGCATCGCGATCGGCCGTGCGAAGAACAGCGCCCATTCGCCGGTCGCCGGGTTCCGGACGGGACCGCCGATGGCGACGCTGCCCGCGGCCGGCCCCGTCTCCACGAAGGCCGGGCCGAGTTCGATCGGCAGGCGCCGCCCCCGCGAGACGCCGAGGCCGGTTGCGAGCGGGATGCCGTCGCGGCCGATGATCATGACGTCGCGGAAGGTGAAGTTCTGGTTGTTCAGCTCGCGCAGCACCCGGGCGGCCCCGGCCGCGTCGAGCCTGCCGTCCCGGACGTAGGGCGCCAGGACCGTGGGCAGGCCCGCCAGCATGGCATCGACCTGCACGAAGTTCCGGTTGATGGAGGATTCGACGGCACGGCCGATGCGGTTCGCCGTGTCATGCGCCGCGACGAGCGCGGCCTCCCGCGACCGGTCGAGCAGCAGCCCGATCCCCAGGATCTGCGCCATCAGCGTCAGGAAGGCACCCGCGACGACAGCCCAGCGGAGGCGGCGGGTGGCCTGCATCGCGTCCGTCAGTCCGACCGGGCCCGGATGCCGAAGACGGGCGCGAGATAGACATTCCAGGCCTCCACGCAGTCGGGCCCGCAGCGATCGACCCAGCGCGGGAGCACGACCTCCGTCAGCAGCCTGCGCCGCCGGTCGGCATCCGCGGCCGAGACCGGTACGATCGTCATGGCACCGCGGCGCCCGAGCGTGCAGCCGGGCTGGCCGGCGTTGCAGGCGAGGCCGTCGCCCGTCTCGCGGTCGGCGGCCTGCCAGATCTGCGCCTCGAGCTCCCTGATGCCGGAGCGCAGCGTGTCCTGGACCGGTGGCGGCAAGGCCGCCCAGGTCGCGGCATTGGCGCCGAACACCGAAAGCCCCCAGCTCAGCGCCATGGTGTGGACATGCGTGGTCACCTCGAACAGGCCGATCGAATGCCCGGACAGCGTCCCGGTGATCGCGCATTCCACCACGCCGGCCCGCAGCGAGGGGAGGATCTCGGCGAAGGGGATCACGACCGCCGTGCCGCCGAGCGCCTGGACCAGCTCCGACTGGCCAACGGAGGAGGTGCGCACGCGCCGCCCCGCCAGGTCCCCGAGCCCGGCGAACGGCCGGGCGCAGAACAGGACCTGCGCCGGGTAGGTGTAGACGCCGAGCAACTCGATCCCGTAGCGCTCCTTCAGCAGCTGCGTCAGGCGCGGCAGGAAGGCGTCCACCGTGCGCCGCAGCGTGCCGATGTCGGGCGACAGGCCCGGAAGGTCCACCGCGTTCAGTTCCGGCTCCTCGGTCGCGGCGATCGGCAGGATCACCGTCCCGAAGGGGACGACGCCGAGCCGCATGAGCTGCAGCATCTCCTGTCCGCGGATCCCGCTGCGGTCGAAGGGCTGGATCTCGGCCACCACACGCCCGGCGGTCAGGTCCGTGATGCGGCGGCGCCAGAACGGCTCCTCGAACCGGACAAATTGGCTCACATCCGCCAGCCCGCCGATGACCTTGAGGTGCATCGGCTCGTCGGCCGCGGCTGGGCGCAGTGCGCCGGACCACAAGGCCGCGCCCAGCAGCCAAGCCACCGCAAGACCGATCAGCTCTACCCGCCTTCTGCGGGGCGCCCGCGCCATTTGCCTCTCCGCTTGAACCCGGGGCCGGAAGGGGACAAGGCCGTGTCTGTTCTGGCGATCCATCGCCCGGATGGCAAGTTCAGGCATCGCTGCGGCAACCATTTGGAACATGGCGCTCCATGGGCGGTCCGCAGTTGACGGAGCGTTAGGAGGACCCGCCGCGAGGCGGCCGTCCTGCCCCCTGCGCCGGCTCTGTCCCCTGCGCCAGCGCCGCCGCCTGCGTCTCGCCCGGTTGCGGCGATAGGCCATAGGGCGCGACCAGGGCCCACACATGGGCCGGAACCATGCTCCGCAGCCGACGCGGCGCCTTCCGGCGGAGGAACAGGATCGTCTCGGCCGCCTTCATCTCGACCCGCGTCCTGGCGAATTCCAGCCCGCGCGGGCCCAGGCGCGGCATCAGCCAGCCCATGATCGGCCGCAGGAAGGCGGGCATCCGGCGCAGCGGCAGGCCGCCCGCGGCGCGTTCCGTGTTGGCGATGAACCCCTTCACGGCGCCAGCCCGCCGCCCGGCGGAGCCCGGCGCCCGCGCCTCCAGCTCGTCACCGAGTGCCGCGATCAGCTCCTCCCCCCGTTCGTTGCGCACGAGCAGCCACTGCGCGCCAGTGCCGCCCATGTAGCCCACCGTGAGATCCGCCAGGACATTGGTGTAGTCCACGCAGGTCCGGCAGGTCAGCGGGAAGAAGTCGGGCGGCAGCCTGCTGATGGGCAGCTGCAGGAACGGGATCGTCCGCACCCGGCCATCCGCATGCCGCAGCTCGACCTGAAAATCCGCGCGGAACTCGAGATAGGTGACGGAGCCCGGGTCGGGGTCCAGCAGCTCCAGGAAGCGGTGGAACATCTCCGTCGTGGTGTTGTCCGAGCATGGCGTGCCGATCACGTAGAGCCGCTCGAGCCCAAGCCTGTCCTCGATGGCCCGCAGCGCATGGACCTGACACGGGATGCCGACCACGGCGAGCCGCCGGTGGCCCGCCTGCGCCGCCGGCTCCAGCAGGGCGAGGAGGGGTGCGAAGCCCATCTTCATGCCGCGGCAGGCGGCCATGTCCTCCGGCCGCGTCACGATCACCGGGCGGGGTTTCCAGCGGTCCTCGGGGTCGGCGGCCATGGCCAGGACCGCGTCGACCGCCCCGGTCTCGAGCAGCCGCTCGCCTATCCGGGTCGCGATGCCGGTCCATTGCGCGCCGTCACGGGGCGCGGCGAGCGAGGCGCGCAGCATCCGCCGGAATGGCCCGAAATGCAGCTCGTCGGGCCGGGCGGGATCCCGCGCCCGGCCATGCACCTGCGTCTCCAGCGCCGCGTAGTCGGGGCGGAGGAACTGGCAGGCCTGCCCGCAGGCCTTGGCGAGCGCCATGCGCGACAGCCCGCAATCGGTGCAGAGGGCGCGCGGGACCGGCTCGGCAAGGGGCGGCGCCCAGGGTCCCGCGGGAGGCGGCCCGGCCACGAGATCGTGCGGCATCGCGGATGAGGCTAATGCCATTCCCCGCGCGATGTCATGGTTTCGTGACACCCGCCCGGCGGGACAGCGGAGGGAGAGGGCGATGGCTTCGATCCGGCGCGAAGGCTCGGCAGTCTGGAAGGGGGCGGGCAAGGACGGGGCGGGGACCCTCACCACGCAGTCCGGCACGCTGCGCGGCACGCCCTATTCGTTCAACGCGCGCTTCGGCGACGGGCAGGGGACCAACCCCGAGGAGCTCATCGCCGCGGCCCATGCCGGCTGCTTCGCGATGGCGCTCGCCTTCCAGCTCTCCGGCGCCGGCCACCCGCCGGAGGAACTCGCCGCCTCCGCGCGGCTGACCATGGACCAGGAAGCCGGCGGCTGGCGCATCGCGCGCATCGCGCTGACGCTGCGTGCGCGCGTCCCCGGGCTCGGGCGGGAGAAGTTCGACGAGCTCGCTCAGGCCGCCAAGGCCAACTGCCCGGTCAGCAGGGTGCTGAACGCCGAGATCAGCCTCGAGGCGACGCTCGAGGCCTGAGGCGGCCGGCGCCGATCCGCGTCACCATCCGATCGCCGCCGGCAGCCAGGTGGCGATGGCGGGGAAGAAGAACACCAGCGCGACGGCCAGGATCTGCATCCCCACGAAGGGGATGACGCCGCGATAGATGTCGCCCGTGGTCACCTCGGGCGGCGCCACGCCGCGCAGGAAGAACAGCGCCCAGCCGAAGGGCGGCGTGAGGAACGACGTCTGCAGCATGACGCAGATCAGCATCGCCAGCCACACCGGGTCCACGCCGGCGGTGGCGAAGACCGGCAGGAAGATCGGCACGGCGATGTAGGAGATCTCGATCCATTCCAGGAAGAAGCCGAGCACGAAGATCAGCAGCAGCATGAACCAAATGTCGGCCGCGACGCCGCCGGGGAGGAACTCGAACAGGTCGTGCACCATCTGCTCGCCCTGCAGGCCGCGGAAGGACAGCGCGAAGACCTGGGCGCAGATCAGGATGAACATCATCATCGCGGTGATGCGCGCGGTGGTGCGCAGCGTCTCCACGACGAGGCCCGCGCTGAGCCGCCGGCCGATGGCGCAGACCACCAGCGCGCCGAGCGCGCCCATCGCCGCCGCTTCCGTCGGCGCCGCGATGCCCGCGATGATGGAGCCCAGCACCGCCATCACCAGCCCGACCGGCGGCGCGATCACCTTGAACAGCTTCACCAGCAGGTCGCGCGTCGAGGTCAGGGCGCGTTCCTCGGCCGGGACGGCGGGCACCATCTCGGGCCGCACGATCCCGAGCACCAGGATCCAGGCGCAGTAGATGCCGGCCAGCATCAGGCCGGGGAAGACCGCGGCGGCGAAGAGCGTGCCGACCGAGAGGTTCATGATGTCGGCCAGCAGGATCAGGATCAGCGAGGGCGGGATGATCTGGCCGAGCGTGCCGGAGGCGCAGATGACGCCGCAGGCGAGCCCCTTGTCGTAGCCGCGGCGCAGCAGCGCCGGCAGCGTCAGGAGGCCGAGCGTGACCACCGTCGCGCCGACGATCCCGGTCGTCGCGCCCATCAGCACGCCGACGAAGACGATGCCGAGGCCGAGGCCCCCGCGCAGCGCGCCCGACAGGCGCCCCACCACCTCCATCAGATCCTCGGCGAGGCGCGATTTCTCCAGCGCGACGCCCATGAAGACGAAGAGCGGGATCGCGAGCAGGGAGTAGTTGGTGACCACGCCGAAGATGCGGTGCGGCAGCAGGTTGAACAGCAGCGGCCCGAAGCCGAGCCAGCCGAAGACGAAGCCCGTCACGGCCAGCGTCAGCGCCACGGGGATGCCGATCATCAGCAGCCCGAAGAAGCCGACGAGCATCAGGATCGCGTAGATTTCCGTCAGCGGCATGGGAGTGTTGCGTCTCTTCTCAGGCCGCGCGCAGGCGCGAGACGGCGCGCAGCGTCTCGGCGGCGAACTGCGCCAGCAGCAGGGCGAAGCCCACGGGGATGAAGGCCTTCAGCGCCCAGCGATAGGGAATGCCGCCCGGATTGGGCGAGCCCTCGGCGTTGTTCCAGCTGACGCCGACATAGCGCCAGGACAGCCAGATCACGATCGCCGCGACCGCGATGCCCGCAAGCGCGGCGGCAAGGTCGATCGCCGCCTTCACGCGTTCCGGGAAGCCGGCATAGAGCACGTCCACGCGCACGTGCTCGCCGTGGCGCAGCGCATAGGCCGCGCCGATCAGCGCGATCGGCGACATCAGGTGCCATTCCAGCTCCTGCGCCCAGACGCTGCCGATCGAGAAGCCGTAGCGGAGCAGCACGTTCGACGCCATCACGACGACCAGCGCACCGACCGCGACGGCCGAGAGCTGGCCGACGCGGTCCACGACCAGGTCGATGGCCTCCGCGAGGCGCGCACTGCGCGCGCCCCTCAGCGTCGTCGCGCTCACGCGCGGCGGATCTTGTTGTGGTAGGGGACCTCGGAATACTCCGACCAGGCGTCGAAGCGCGCCTTGTAGGCCATGAAGCTCTCATGCACGCGGCGGGTGACCGGGTCGCGCGCGATCGCCTCGTCGAGCACCGCCGCGGTCTCGGTGCGCAGCCGGTCGGTGACCGGGTCCGGCAGCGGCGCGGCCATGACGCCGTGGTTGCGGATCAGGTCCTCCATCGCGTCGGCGTTGTTCTTCTGGCACCACGCTTCCGAGATCACGTTGCAGGCCGCGACCGCATTCTCCACGATCGCCTTGAGGTCGTTCGGGAGGCGGTTCCAGGCGGCCTTGTTGATGATCAGCTCGGACGCCGTCGCGGTCTCGTGCCAGCCGGTCGTGTAGTAGTGCTTCGCCACGCGCTGCAGGCCGAGCTGGCGGTCGAGGAACGGCCCGACGAACTCCGCCGCGTCGATCACGCCGCGCTCGAGGGCGGGGAAGATCTCGCCCGCCGGCAGCAGGCGCACATCCACGCCGAGCCGCTGGTAGACGCGCCCCGCAAGGCCGGGGATCCGCATCTTGAGGCCGCGCAGGTCCTCCACGCGCTCCACCGGGCGGCGGAACCAGCCGGTCATCTGCACGCCCGTGTTGCCGCAGAGGAAGGGGACGAGGTTGAAGCGGTCATAGACCTCGCGCCAGAGGTCGAGCCCGCCGCCGTCGTACATCCAGCCGTTCAGGCCCTGGAAGTTCAGCCCGAAGGGCACCGCGGTGAAGTACTGCGCCGCGAAGGTCTTGCCGGTCCAGAAATAGGCGTTGGCATAGTTCATCTCGACGATGCCGGAGGAGACGGCGTCGAAGCCCTCGGCCGCGGGGATCAGCTCGCCCGCGCCGAAGAACTGGATGCGGATGCGGTTGTTCGACATCCGCTGGATGCGGTCGATGAGGTCGCGCGCCGAGCCCGGGCCGGTGGAGTAGAAGGCGGCCTGCGGGCCGTAGAAGCTGGTCATCCGCCAGTTGAAGGTGGTCTGCGCGGTGGCCACGGCGGGCGCGGCAAGGGCGCCGGCCATGCCGCCGGCGGCACCGGCGAGGATGTTGCGTCTCTGCATGGAAGGCTCCCGGACAAGCGATTGCACAGCTTCAGCGGCCGACGGTGAGCAACCGGCGTGCCACGTCCCGCAACCGGCGTGCCACGTCAGGCGCGGTGCAGATCGTTTGCGCGCAAGCCGCGTTCTGCGAAGCTTCGCGTCGCACTGCCCGCGGCTTGGGCAGCGGCGATCCCAGTTGCGCAGCGGAGCACCCGGATGGCTCTCGTTCCCACCTTCGCCACCCCGCCGGGCTTCCTCGGGCTGCCGCTGCGCGAGCATGGGGCGATCGCCGTCGCCGGCATTCCGCTCGACCTCGGCACCACGAACCGCGCCGGCGCGCGCGAAGGGCCGGCCGCGATCCGCCGCGCCTCGCGCATGCTGGTGGACGGATCGCATCCGACGACGCGCGTGGACCCGAAGGGCCTGCCGCTCGCCGATGTCGGCGACTTCGCGCTCGCCCTCGGCGATCTCGATGCCAGCCTCGCGCTGATCGAGCGCCAGGCGGCCGATCATGCGCATCTCGTGGCGCTTGGCGGCGAGCACGGGATCACGCTGCCGCTGCTCCGCGTGCTGGCGCGCCGCGTCGGCGGGCCGCTCGCGCTGGTGCATTTCGACGCGCATCTCGACACCTGGCCCGAGAGCTTCGGCCAGCGCTTCTCGCACGGGCAGCCCTTCTTCCATGCGCTCGAGGAAGGGCTGGTGGACCCCAAGCGGATGATCCAGCTCGGCATCCGCTCGCCGGTCGAGCCCGAGATCATGGACTGGACGCGGGGCAGGGGCGTCACCGTGATCTCCGCCATCGATGCGCATGAGGCCGGACCCGCCGCCGTCGCGGCGCGCATCCGCGAGGTGGTGGGCGATGCACCGGCCTATCTCTCCTTCGACATCGACGCGCTCGATCCCGCCTTCGCGCCGGGCACCGGCACGCCGGAGGCGGGCGGCTTCGCGACCTGGCAGGTGCAGGCGATCCTGCGTCGGATCGGCGGCCTCGACTTCCGCGGCATGGACGTGGTGGAGGTGTGCCCGCCCTTCGACGTGGCGGAGGTCACGGCGCTCGCGGCGGCGACGGTCGCCTGGGAGTATCTCTGCCGGGCCGGCTGATCCTCTCCCGGAACTCTTCCGGCGCATTGCGTGAGACGCAAGCCGTCATGCGTCCACATCGGGAGGACGGCAGGAAGAGGGCTTGAAATTCCGGGCTCTCGCCGCTATTTCTCCGGGCGTCGCGCGGGATTGGCCCGTGCGGCGCAGTTCCGACGCCAGCGCACGTGCCGCGAGGCCCGCCGAAGGGCCACAAGCAACGACGGGACGCGTCTCTTGTCCGATCCGGCCACCCGTGGGCCGGCGAGTTCGAGGGAGCCACCTGTGTCGCCTGATCGCCGCGGCGCGAGACCCACTCGCGACCCAGCCAGCACCTGAGGCCAGACCCGCGCCCAGGGCCGAACCCCGCAAGGGGCGAGCCCCTGCGCGCGCGCCGTCGGGCCCTTGCGCGGCGCTCCGACCGCGTCCCGCCCAGCCGGGCGCGCCGCGTGCGGAGGACCGCGACAGGCCGCCTCGTGGCTCCCTTCTTCCCCGCCGCCGCGCCGTCCGATCCCCTCGGGCCGGCCGCGGCGGCGGGGCGTCCTCCACCGCCTGCGCTTCGGAACCCCTGCGATGACCGATCTCCGCTTCCGCGGCGCCGTCGCGCCGCTGCGTCGCCCCGCCCAGCCCGCGCTGCCGCCCCGCGTGGACGCGCTCGTCGCGCGCCTGCGGCCCGTGGAACTG
>NZ_JAKJIB010000319.1 GCF_021864505.1 Falsiroseomonas oryziterrae | reverse complement strand
GCGACGCCGATCCGCCCGATGCGGCGGCAGCGCCGGGCGGTTGGGCCGCCGCGGGCGTCGCGGCGGGCGCCTCGTCGTCGTTCAGGATGCGGCGGATCGAGGCCAGGATGTCGTCCATTGCCGGATCGCCGGCACCCGGTTTCGGCGGTTGTGACCCGCTCATCGGCTACCGCCCCCCGTCGGCGATGCGCTCGGCCTGGGTTTCGCCCCAGCCGACCCAGCGGTTCCGGACCGCCCGGTAATAGGCCTCCATGTCATAGAGCTGCACGGGCAGGCTGAGGTCGCGGGCCGTCATGCGCCCCACCGCGGCGGCGAGGTTGTGCGACGCGGTGATGACGTTCGCCAGGCCGCGGACCAGCAGCACGCGGGCGTTGAGCAGTTCCTGCTCGGCATTCAGCACGTCGAGCGTGGTGCGGCTGCCGACGATCGCCTCGCGCTGCACGCCGTCCAGCGCGATCTCGGCGGCGCGGATCTGGGCGCGGTTGGCCTCGACCTGGGCGCGGGCGGCCTGCAGGGTCTCGAAGGCCTGGGTCGCCGCCTGGGTGGCCTGCCGGCGCGCATCCTCGACCACCGAGCGCGCCTGCTGGGCCTGCTGCCGCGCCTGCCGCACGGCGGCGTATTCGGCGCCGCCCTGGAAGAGCGGCACGGTCAGGTTCGCCGTGACGGCGCTGCCATCCTGCCGGAGACCGTCCGAGGTCAGGTTGTCGTTGCGGAAGACGCTGCCGTTCAGGCTGACCTGCGGCATCAGGTTGCTGAACTGGATGTCGATGTTGTCGCGCGCGGCCGCCTCGTCAAACAGCGCAGCGACCACAGCGGGGTTGTTCTGCGCAGCGGCGAGACCGGCGGCCTGCGAGTTCTCGGCGGCGGTGCGAAGCGGCTGCGGGGGCACCAGCCGCGCGGGCGGCTGCCCGACAACGCGGGTGAAGACGGCGCGCGACGATTGCAGGCGCCCTTCGGCGTCGGAGCGCTGCGCGATGGCGCCCGCCAAGCGGCTCTCGGCCTGCGCGACGTCCGTGCGCGTGATCTCGCCGACCCGGAAGCGCTCGTTGGTTGCCTGCAGCTGGCGGGTCAGCACCTGGACGTTATTGGTGTTGAGCCGGACCTCCTCCTGGTCGCGGATCACCGCGACATAGGCGTTCACGACGTCCAGCAGGACCTGCTGCTCGGTCTGCAGAAGTCGCGCGCGCTGGGCGAGCACCTGGTTCTCGGCGCGCCGCGTGGACGCGGTCGTGCGGCCGCCGCGATAGATCGGCTGGCTGACGCTGGCCTGGATCTGCGTGGTGTCGCGCGAACGCCAGGGCGTGTCCGTCCGTGGCGGGGCGATGAAGCCGGGGCCGACGATCTGCTGGCCCACGGCCGAGCCGACGGCCTGGCCCGCGGAACCTGCGATCTGCACCGTCGGGCGCCAGCCGGCCAGCGCCTGCGGCACGTTCTCGTCCACCGCGCGCAGCTGGGCGCGGGCGGCCTGCAGCGTCGGGTTGTTGGCATAGGCGAGCGCCAGCGCCTCCTGCAGCGTCTGGGCCGCGGCGGGCCGCACCTCCGCCATGGCCGTGGTGGCCATGAGCAGGGCAGCGACAGCGTAACGGGTCGGGATCATCGACAATCTCCTGGCCCGGCGATCCTAGACGCGTCTGCACGCGCCACGCCAGCTTCCGGCGGGCGCGGGCTTGTCACGGAGTGCTCAGAACACGAAGCCGGGACGTCGCGCAAAGGCGGCCAGCGGCCGCGTCGCGCAGTCGAAGGCATCGGTCGTACTGAAGCTGCCGGCGATCCGCCGGCCCAGCACCGCACGGGACGACAAGCCGCGCCCGGCGGCGGCGAGAACGGTCGCAAGCCGTCCGCCTTCGGCGAGCTGGCCCGCGATCTCGGCCGGCACCTCCGGCACTTCGCCCTCGATCAGGATCGCATCATAGGGCGCGGCGGCGACATGGCCCGCAGGCAGCGCTCCCTGGACGAAGCGGAGCGCCTCCGGCCCTGCCAGCCCGGCCGCCGCCCTGCGACCGAGCGCGATCAGCCCGGCATCCTCCTCGAGCGCGATCACGCGCGCCCCGCAGCGCGCCGCCACGGCCGCGGCGTAGCCGGCGCCTGCCCCGACCACCAGCATCCGGTCGCCATCCCGCAACGACAGGAGTTGCAGCAGCCGCGCGATCATCATCGGCTCGATCAGGGCGCGGCCATCCGGCAGCGGGACGTCCTCGTCCGCATAGGCGCGCGCGGCGAGTTGGGGCGGCACGAAGCGCTCGCGCGGGATCTCGCCCATCGCGGCGAGGATCCGCGGATCGGTCACGCGGTTCGGCCGAAGCTGCCCATCCACCATGCAGCGCCGCGCCTCCGCCGTGTCGACCGAGAGCACGGGCGCCATCGCGCCTGCGGATCCGCCTTCCATTGCCATCGCCTTCCGTTTGAGCGGGTTATAGGCAGCGCCCGCGGGCCGGCCAAGCGCGGTCGGCGCGCTCCGCCTTGACCCCTGCCCCCGGCTGCCGGATAGAGGCGCTCCACCCGCGCGGCCGCGTGGCAGAGTGGTGATGCAGCGGACTGCAAATCCGTAAATGCCGGTTCGATTCCGGCCGCGGCCTTTTTCTCCGACCTCAGACGCCGGCGCGCCCTCCGGGCGCTTGGCTTCCGCGCCGCAGGCTTGGCGCGCCCGGCCGGACGCTTGGTCGCCGCAGGCCTGGCGCGCCCGGCCGGACGCTTGGTCGCGGCGCGGCAGCCGCCTTGCGGCCGCATCCTCGCCGGGTGGCGCATCCCGTTACGCCGGGCCGGGCTTGTTGGCGGCGGGGCAGGTTGCTATACGCCGCCGCCTTGGCTGATCCGGCGTGGCGCAGCGGTAGCGCAGCGGACTGTTAATCCGTTGGTCGTTGGTTCGAATCCAACCGCCGGAGCCATTCCCCCGCGGTCCTCCCCGCGCCGCAGCGCACCGAGGAGGCCGCCTCCGATGAGCACCGACACCCTCCGCGCCCAGCTGGCCCCGACCGGCGTCCTGCGCGCGGGCATCAACCTGTCCAACTTCCTCCTCGTCAGCGCCCGCGGCCCCGACGGGACGCCGCAAGGAGTCGCCCCGGACATGGCCCGCGCCGTGGCCGAACGGCTCGGCGTCCCGGTGCGCTACGTGCCCTACCCTCGCCCCGGCGAGCTCGCCGACGACGCGACGAAGGACGCCTGGGACATCGGCCTGATCGGCGCCGAGCCGCAGCGCGCCGCCCAGATAGCCTTCAGCCCCGCCTATGCCGAGATCGAGGCGACCTACCTTCTGCCTCCAGGCTCCCCGATCGGCAGCCTGGACGAGGTCGACCGGCCGGGCACGCGCATCGCCGTCGCCGCCCGCGCGGCCTACGACCTCTGGCTCGAGCGCAACATCTGCCACGCGACGCTCGAACGCGCGCCGAGCCTCGACGCCTCCTTCGACCTCTTCGCCTCCGCGCAGCTCGACGCGCTGGCGGGACTCCGCCCCAAGCTGATCGCCGATGCCGCGAAGATGCCGGGCGCCCGCATCCTGCCGGGCCGCTTCATGGCCGTGCAGCAGGCGATCGGCACGCAGAAGGGCAAGGACGCTGCCGCCGCCTTCCTCCGCGACTTCGTCGAGGACGCGAAGGCGAGCGGCCTCGTGGCGCGACTGATCGCGAAGCACGCCGTGCAGGGCCTCTCGGTCGCGCCGGCCGCCTGAGCGTATGGCGACGCCGCGCCTGCTGCTGTTCGACTTCGACGGCACGCTGGCCGACAGCTGGCCGTGGTTCCTCGGCACGCTGGACGGCACGGCCGACCGCTTCGGGCTGCGGCGCATCACCAAGGACCAGGCGGAGGCGCTGCGCGGCCAGGACAGTCACGCCGTCATGCGCGCGCTCGGCGTGCCGATGTGGAAGGTGCCGCGGATCGCGGCGCATCTGAAGGAACAGGCCGCGACGGCGCCCGCCCCGCCGCTCTTCCCCGGCGTCCCCGCCATGCTGCGGCGGCTGGCCGCCCGCGGCATCGTGCTGGCGATCGCGAGTTCCAACACCGAGCGCCAGATCCGCCGCACCCTCGGGCCCGAACTCTCGGCCCTGATCCGGCACGTGGCGGCGGAGGCGACGCTGTTCGGCAAGGCGACGCGCTTCCGCCGCATCCTCCGCGACACGGGCGTGCCGGCCGCCGAGGCGATGGCCGTGGGCGACGAGGTGCGCGACATCGAGGCGGCGCAGGATGCCGGCGTCGCCGCCGGCGCCGTCGCCTGGGGCTACGCTTGGCCGTCGATCCTCGCCTCGCGCCGGCCGCATGCGCTGTTCGACGCGCCGGAGGCGATCGCGGAGTATTGCGGCGCTTAGGCCAGCCGCGCGGCGCCCGCCGGCGAGAGCCAGGCGAGCCGGCCGGCCGCGAAGGTCGCCACCGGCGCGCGCGCAGAGGGGTCCACCACGACGATGTCGCCGCGCAGCCCCGGCAAGATGCGCCCGCGGTCGCTGAGCCCGGCAGCCTCCGCCGGGTTTGCCGAGACCAGCGCCCAGGCGGCGGGAAGATCGAGCACGCCGCGGCCCGCCATCACGAATGCCGCTTCCAGCATCGCCGGCCAGACATAATCCGACGCCAGCACCGTCACGAGCCCGCGCTCCGCCAGCGGCGCGGCCGCGGCCCAGCCGAGATGGCTGCCGCCGCGCACCACGTTCGGCGCTCCCATGACGACATGCTCGCCGGCGGCGCGCGCGAAGGCGGCGACCTCCTCGGCCATCGGGAACTCGCAGATCGCGACGCCGAGCGCGCGGAAGGCCGCGCGCTGACCCGTCGTCGCGTCGTCATGGCTGAGCATCGGGGTCCCGGC
>NZ_JAKJIB010000318.1 GCF_021864505.1 Falsiroseomonas oryziterrae | reverse complement strand
CGAGGCGCGTGCGCACGCCCCAGACGGCGCCGGGGATGTGGCCGGCCCGGAAGGCGATGGAGCGCTGGAGGTCCACGACGCTGGCGCCGCCCTCGCCCAGCAGCGCGGCAAGCTCCGGCGCCGTCACGCGCGGCGTGCCGCGTGGCAGCGTCGGCGGCAGGCCGGTCTCGAGCCGTCCGTCGAGCCCGCCTTCGAGGACGTAGACGTCCCAGCCACCGAGCTGCCGCAGCCAGCCGGCCGTCATGTTCGCCCGCGTCGTGGTGTCGTCCACCAGCACGATGCGGGCGTTGCGCACCGCGACCCAGGCATCGGTGGCCTGGACCAGCTGGCCGCCGGGCGCGTGGCGCGATCCGACGAGGTGCCCTTCGGAGAACTCCGCCGCGTCGCGCACGTCGAGCAGGTAGAGGCTGCGCGACGCATCCGCCCGCATCGCCTCCAGACCGGCGCGGTCGAGGCGCTTGACGCCGTGGCGGTCGGCGAAGGCGCGCGCGCGGGCCGCGCTCGCTTCGACATCGGCAGGCGTGCCCGGTTCGTAGCTCGCGCTCCGCCCGGTGTCGCAGCGCAGCCCGGCCAGCTCCCAGCCCATGGTGCCGTTGCGCAGCGCGACGACGCGGTTGCCGAGCCCCGCCTGGCGAAGGCTCTCGGCGCCCATGATGGAGCGCGTGCGGCCGGCGCAGTTCACCACCACGGTGGTGGACGGGCGCGCGACCATCGAGGGCACGCGATAGGCGAGCTCGCCGCCCGGCACGCTGATGCCGCCGGGGATCGACATGTTGCGGAACTCGGCCGGCGTGCGGCTGTCCACGATCAGCAGGTCCTCGCCGCGCGCCTGCATGGCGGCGAGCTCCTCGGCGCTGACCGAGGGCGTGCCGTAGTGGTGCTCCACCCATTCGCCGAAGGCCTTGGAGGGCACGTTCACGCCGGAGAAGACCTCGTAGCCGGCCGCCTTCCAGGCGGGCGTGCCGCCTTCCAGCACATGCACGTCGGTGCAGCCGAGGCTGCGCAGCACGTCCGCGAGGCGATCGGCGAGGCCCTCGCCGCCATCGGTGCAGACCACGCGCACGGAGCGTCGCGGCAGCAGCAGCGGTGCGCGGATCTCCGCCTGGCTCAGCGGGCAGGGCACGGCCCAGAAGAGGTGGGACGCGCCGAACTCGCCTTCCTCCCGCGCGTCGAGGATCGCGAGCTCGCCGCCGTCGCGCAGCCAGCCCTTCAGGACCTGGGCGGTGACCTTGGCCGCCATCGCGCTACGCCTTCGCCTGCGACGTCGGCTTCATGAAGTTCTTGTTGTAGGCGGTGACGGTCCCCGTCGCCGGGTCATAGGCCTTGCGGTCGTCGAGCTTCTCGAGCGCGAGCCCATACATGTGCAGGTGCCGCGTCGGGCGCGTGCCGGTGGTGTGGATGGAGTGGATGTCCTCCGGCATCAGGCAGATCCCCCGCCCGGGCTCCACCATCACCTCCTCGCGCACGCGGAGCTCGCAGCGACCCGGGTCGGAGCCGTCGTCGGTGCGCTCATAGACCTTGTTCAGCTCCTGCCCGTCCACCGCGACGACGACGGCCCAGGTGGTGTGGTCGTGCGGCTTGGTCTCGTTCCCCGGGTTCAGCGCGTTCATGTAGAGCGCGAAGCGGTGGCCCGGATCCTCCTGCAGCAGGTAGCGGTTCGATCCCTTCTCGCCATTCGCCGGCGGCGGGAAGGTGGCCGAAGGGAACAGGTGCTCCTGCGCGGCGAGCGCCAGCAACTCCGCGCGGATCTTCTCGAGCGCGGGGCGGGTGACCCCCTCGGCGGCCTCGATGGCGCGGATGCGGTCCACGGTGGCGGCGACGGCCGCGGCGCGGGCGGCGGAGACGTCGGTGGCGTTCATGGCTGGCCTTCCTCGGACGGTGGTTGGCGGCAGCCTACGCCTGCTTGCGGCGGGGGCGAAGCCGCCGCATCTGGCGCGGATGGATAGACATGGCCCCCGCGTCGCCGACGCGATGCAGGTCTTCGACCGGGCCCTGGTGCGCCGCCGGCGCGACCGGGCGGCGGCGACGGTGGGACGGGTGGCGCCGATCCTTGAGGATTGCGCCGACCGGCTGCTTGACCGGCTGGACGACACCACGCGCCGCTTCGCCCGTGCGCTCGACCTCGGCGGGCGGGGCGTGGTGGCGCCTCGGCTCGCCGCGCGCGGCATTCCCTTCGTCGTCTCGGCCGACCTGTCGCCGGCGATGGCGGCCGGCGCCGGCGGCCTGCCGGTGGCGGCGGACGAGGAGGTCCTGCCCTTCGCGCCGGTGTCCTTCGACCTGGTGGTCGCCTCGCTCTCGTTGCATTGGGTGAACGACCTGCCGGGGGCGCTGATCCAGATCCGCCGGGCGCTGGCGCCGGACGGGCTGTTCCTCGCCTCCCTGCCCGGCCTCGGCACGCTCCAGCCGCTGCGGGAGGCGCTGGCCGAGGTCGAGACGGCGCTGCGCGGCGGGGTCTCCCCCCGCGTCTCCCCCTTCCCCGAGTTGCGCGACGCGGCGGGCCTGCTGCAGCGCGCCGGCTTCGCCCTGCCGGTCGCCGACCATGAGGAGGTGCCGATCGCCTATCGCAGCGCGCTCGGCCTCTTCGCCGACCTGCGGGCGGCCGGGGAGACCAATGCGGTGCTGGCCGCCGACCGGCGGATCCCGCCGCGCGCCCTTCTGCCCGCCGCCGCGGCCGCGCTGCCGCAGGGGCCGGAGGGGATCGCGCCGGGGCTGCGGCTGATCGTGCTGACCGGCTGGGCGCCGCATGAAAGCCAGCAGAAGCCCGCCCGGCCGGGCAGCGCGACCCATCGGCTGGCGGACGCGCTCGGCACGGTCGAGCGGAAGGCAGGGGACAAGGCCGGGCGCTGATCCGCGCCGGCGACAACGCAGCCTTGCCTTGCAACCCCCCGGTCGGGCGCGCATCTTGCGCCGCGAGCCAAGCGCAAGCGGACCACTCCGACATCATGGAACAGCAAGGCGGCGAATCGCGCCGCATCACCCTCCACCGCCCCGAGGATTTCGAGGGCATGCGCCGCGCCGGCCGGCTCGCGGCCGAGACGCTCGACATGATCACGCCGCATGTGAAGCCGGGCGTCACGACCGAGCAGATCGACCGGGTGATCCACGACTTCGTGGTGGCCAACGGCGCGACACCTGCGACGCTGGGCTACCGCGGCTACACCAAGTCGTCCTGCACCTCGATCAACCACGTGGTCTGCCACGGCATCCCCGGCGAGCGCGTGCTGGCCGACGGCGACATCATCAACATCGACGTCACCGTCATCCTCGACGGATGGCACGGCGACAACAGCCGCATGTACGCGGCCGGCCAGCCCTCCACCAAGGCTCGGCTGCTGATGGACGTGACCTACGAGGCGATGATGCGCGGCATCGCCGCGATCCGCCCCGGCGCCACGCTCGGCGATGTCGGCCACGCCATCCAGGCCTTCGCGGAAAAGCACCGCTTCTCCGTCGTGCGGGACTTCTGCGGCCACGGCCTCGGGCGGCGTTTCCACGAGCCGCCGAACGTGCTGCATTTCGGGCGCCCCGGCGAAGGGCCGGTGCTGCGCCCCGGGATGTTCTTCACCGTGGAGCCGATGGTGAATGCCGGCCGGCCGGAGGTGAAGATCCTCGATGATGGCTGGACCGCCGTCACGCGTGACCGCAGCCTTTCGGCGCAGTTCGAGCACACCGTCGGCGTCACCGAGGAGGGGGTGGAGATCTTCACCGTCTCCCCCGCCGGGCTGCACCGCCCGCCCTACAACGGCTGACGCGGCGGCCGCACCGCCATCACCTTTCGGTTGAATGTCGGGGGCGGATCGTAGCACGCTGCGATCCGCGATGGCCCGCCGACCGCACCTGGCCGAAGCCGGGCCGACCCTGCTGGATCTCCCGGAGGACGCGCCGCCCGACGCGTCTCCCGACGCCCCTCCCCCTGGCCATCTCGGCCACCGGGAGCGGCTGCGCCAGAAGCTGCTGACGGCCGGGCCGGAGGCGCTGGCCGACTACGAACTGCTCGAGGTGCTGCTCTTCTTCGCCGTGCTGCGCGCCGACACCAAACCGATCGCGCGCGCCCTGGTCGAGCGCTTCGGCAGCTTCGGCAACGTGCTGGCCGCGCATCCGAACGACCTCCGCGCGGTGAAGGGCGTCGGCGATTCCGCCGTCGCCGTCATCAAGGCGGCGCAGGCCGCGGCGCTGCGGCTGCTGCGCGAGGAGGTGCGCGAGCAGCCGGTGCTGAACAACTGGGACCGGCTGACCGCCTATCTGACCGCCGCCCTGTCGCGGGAGGCGGTGGAGCAGTTCCGCGTGCTGTTCCTCGACACCCGCAACCGCCTGATCGCCGACGAGGCCCAGGCACGCGGCACGGTGAACCACACGCCGGTCTATCCGCGGGAGGTGGTGAAGCGGGCGCTCGAGCTCGGCGCCACCGCATTGATCCTGGTGCACAACCACCCCTCCGGCGACCCGACGCCGTCGCGGGCCGACATCGAGGTGACGGCGGAGGTGAAGGCCGCGGCCGCCGCGCTCGGCATCGCCCTGCATGACCACCTGATCATCGGCAACGGGCGCCAGACCTCGTTCCGGCGCGAAGGCCTCCTGTGACGTGGCACGGCGATGGACTGGCGCGCGCGATCTCGGCATCTTGACCGGATGCGCGGATCCCTCGGACTGACAGTGCTCGCGGCGGGGCTCGCCGCCTCGGGCCTTGCACTCGCCCAGGCGCTCCCGGGCAAGCCGGCGCCGTCGGGCGGCGCCGGACCGCAGCCGGCCCCGATGTCCTTCCCGCCGCTGCCCACCGCCAAGCCGCCGCCGCTG
>NZ_JAKJIB010000317.1 GCF_021864505.1 Falsiroseomonas oryziterrae | reverse complement strand
CGGGGGCGAGGAGGCCGGCGGCCGTGCGCTGCTCCTGCGGGCGCGGGGCGCCGGGGGTCGGCACCGGCAGGTCGCCGAGGCGCGGCGGGACCGAGAGCGGCGCGCGGGTCGTCACCTGGAACTCGTCGGGCGCGTCGCGGGTGAAGCCCAGCGAGCGCGCGGTGTCGCCGCCGCAGCCGGCCAGCGCCAGCGGCAAGGCGAGAAGGGCGGTGCGAAGGGGGCTCATGGGGTCGAACGCTTAACGCTGCCGGATGGCCGGAACAAGGCGTCGAGCACGAGCGCCGACACCCCCAGAACGATGGCCGCGTCGGCGACGTTGAAGACGTACCAGTGCCAGCCCCAGGCATGGGCGTCGAAGAAGTCGGCGACGGCCCCGAACCGGATGCGGTCGATCACGTTGCCCACCGCGCCGCCGACGACGGCGCCGAGCGCCAGCGCGGTGGTGCGGTTCTCGGCCCGCGCCATCCAGCGCAGCAGGAAGCCCGCGATGACGAGCGCGAGCGCGCCAAGCACCACCTGGGTCCAGGGGCTGTCGCCCGCGAACATCCCGAAGGTGACGCCGCGGTTCCACACCATGGTCAGGTCGAAGCCGAAGGGGCCGAGGGCGACGAGCGGGATATGCCGCACCTCCGGCAGGTCCAACACCTCGAGCATGAACCACTTCGACGCCTGGTCGGCGACGAGGATGACGGCGGCGAGGATGAGGCCGAGGCGCATCATGCGCCGGGCTGCCCTTCCACCACCGCCTCGCAGCGCCGGCAGAGCGTCGGGTGAGCGGCCGACTGCCCGACCTCCGGCAGCACGCGCCAGCAGCGGTCGCATTTGTGGCCCGCGGCGGGCTCGACCTTCGCGGAGGGCTCGGCGCCGGGCGCGACCATGACCTGGGAGGCGATCAGCACCTCTTCCCAGGCCTCGGGCGCGAGCGTGCCGAAGGCGTCACCGACCAGCGTCACCTTCGCCTGCAGCGAGGCGCCGATCAGCCCGTCGCGACGTGCGACCTCGAGCGCCGCCGTCGCGACGCCCCGGGCTTCGCGGAGCGCGGCCCACTTCGCCGCCAGCGCCTCGTCGCGCCACTGCTCCGGCAGCACCGGCCAGTCCTGCATGTGGATGCTCTCGGCCTCGGGGAAGCGCGCCAGCCACGCCTCCTCCGCCGTGAACACCAGCACCGGCGCAAGCCAGGCGGTCAGGCAGCGATGCAGCTGGTCGATCACCGTGCGCGCGGCGCGCCGGCGCGGGCTGTCCTTCGCATCGCAGTAGAGGCTGTCCTTGCGGATGTCGAAGTAGAAGGCCGAGAGGTCGGCCGAGCAGAAGGCGTGGATCTCGGGATAGACGCCGGTCCAGTCGTGGTCGCGCTGCGCCTTGCGCAGCTTCGCATCCAGCTCCGTCAGCCGGTGCAGCACCCAGCGTTCCAACTCGGGCAGCTCGGCATGCGGCACGATCTCGCTGCCGTCGAAGCCGTCAAGGTTGCCGAGCAGCCAGCGCAGCGTGTTGCGGATGCGGCGATACAGCTCGCCCTGCTGCTCCAGGATGTTCTTGCCGATCCGCTGGTCCTCGGTGACGTCGGTGTTCATCACCCACAGGCGCAGGATGTCGGCGCCGGACTTCGACACGACGTCCTGCGGCGCCACGGTGTTGCCGAGCGACTTCGACATCTTGCGGCCCTGCTCGTCGAGCACGAAGCCATGCGTGAGGATCGCCTTGAACGGCGCCACGCCCCGCGTGCCGACGGCTTCCAGCAGCGAGGACTGGAACCAGCCGCGATGCTGGTCGGAGCCTTCGAGGTAGAGATCGGCCGGCCAGGGCAGGCCGCGCTCCGGCGTCAGGGTGAAGGCGTGGGTCGAGCCGCTCTCGAACCACACATCCACGATGTCCATCACCTGCTCGTAGGTGTCGGCGTCGCGATCCGGCCCGAGGAAGCGCTGCGCGGCGCCGGGCTTGTACCAGGCATCCGCGCCCTCCTCGCGGAAGGCGGCGACGATGCGGTCCATCACCGCGGGGTCGCGCAGCGGCTCGCCCGACTGCTTCGAGACGAAGACCGGGATCGGCACGCCCCAGGCGCGCTGGCGGCTGATGCACCAGTCCGGCCGGTTCTGCACCATCGAGCCGATGCGGTTGCGGCCGATGTCGGGCACGAAATGCGTCGCCGCGATCGCCGCGAGCGACTTCGTGCGGATCGCGTTGGCGTCATCCATCGCGATGAACCACTGGGGCGTCGCGCGGAAGATCACCGGCTTCTTGGAACGCCAGCTATGCGGGTAGCTGTGCGTCAGCTTCCCCTTGGCGGCCAGCGTGCCGAGCGCCTCGCAGGCCGCATAGACCGGCTCATGCGCCTTCCAGACATGCAGGCCCACGAAGCCCGGCGCCTGCATGGTGTAGGTGCCGTCGTCGCCGACCGTCTCCGGCACCGGCAGGCCATGCGCGCGGCCGAGGGTGAAGTCGTCCTCGCCATGGCCCGGCGCGATGTGCACGAAGCCGGTGCCGGCCTCGGTGGTCACGAAGTCGCCGGGCAGCAGGGGCACGGGGAAGCCGTAGCCGCCTTGCGCCTCCGGCATGCCGCGCAGCGGGTGCGCGGCGATCACGCCGGCGAGTTCCGCGCCCTTCAGCACGCGCTTGATGCTGTGCGCGCCGAGGCCGCTGTCCTTCTCGAATTGCGGCAGCAGCGCGAGGGCGACGAGCAGGAACTCGCCGACCTTCAGGTGGCTGCCCTCGGCCACGCCCTCGACATGCACCAGCGCGTAGTCGATCTCCTCGCCATAGGCGACGGCGCGGCTGCCCGGGATGGTCCAGGGCGTCGTGGTCCAGATCACCACGGAGGCACCGCGCAGATCCTCGGCCTTCGCTTCCGTGATGCGAAAGCGCGCCCAGAGGGTGGGCGAGACCTGGTCGTGATACTCGATCTCGGCCTCGGCGAGCGCGGTCTTCTCGACCGGGCTCCACATCACGGGGCGCAGGCCGCGATAGAGCGAGCCGTTCATCAGGAAGCGGCCGATCTCCTCGGCGATCACAGCCTCGGAGCCGAAGTCCATCGTCGCGTAGCGGCCTTCCCAGTTGCCGAGCACGCCGAGGCGCTTGAACTCCTCGCGCTGCACGCCGAGCCAGTGGTCGGCGTAGCGACGGCACTCGGCGCGGAAGTCGAGGACCGGCACCTCGTCCTTGTTCTTCTTCTTCGCCCGGTACTCCTCCTCGACCTTCCATTCGATCGGCAGGCCGTGGCAGTCCCAGCCGGGCACGTAGTCGGCGTCGTGGCCGGCCATCTGGGCGGCGCGGTTGATGACGTCCTTCAGGATCTTGTTCAGCGCCGTGCCGATGTGCAGCGGGCCGTTCGCATAGGGCGGGCCGTCATGGAGGACGAATTTCGGGCGGCCGGCGGAACGCGCGCGCAGCCTGCCCCACAGGTCCTGGTCCTGCCAGCGCTTCAGCCAGTCCGGCTCGCGCTTCGGCAGGTCGCCGCGCATCGGGAAGTCGGTCTTCGGCAGGATGACGGTGCCGCGGTAGTCGCGGGCGGCCGGGGATTCGGGTGCGTCGTTCATGGTGCGGGTCTCGGGCGGCCGTCCGGCCGCGGTCAGCTTGATGCGCGAAGGGCCCGGCCTTCAGCCGAAGGCCGGGAGCCTAATTCGGATCGGGCGGCGCACCTGGAACATGACGGACATATGCGGACTGGGGCCGGCGGGGGTCAAGCGCGGCGCCTACCACAACGCCGCCTGCGCCCCCCACACTGCCGCGACCCCGGCGCAGATCGCCAGGCCCAGGTTGCGGGTGGCGAGTTGCACGCCGACCACCGCCACGGCGCCGATCCAGGCCGGCACGCTGCCCGCGACCAGCGGCGGCGTGACATAGGCGACGAAGAGCGCGCCCGGCAGGTGGCGCAGCATCGCCTCGACGAATTCGGGCGGCCGCACGCTGCGCAGGATCGCGTAGCCGCCGGCCCGGCAGGCGTAGGTGACCAGCGCCATGCCGAGGATCGCGAGCAGCACGTCGGGCCGGATATCCATCAGGCCCGCCTCCCCCGCAGCTCGATCCAGGCCCCGAGCGCCGCACCTGCGAAGCTGCCGAGGATCAGCGGCACCGGGACGGGGAGCCCGGCGCGATGCGCCGCCAGCGCCACCAGCCCCGCCGCGATCCAGGGGCCGAGATCGACGCGCGGCCCGCGCCACAGCCCGACCAGGATCGAGACGAAGGCGGCGACCGAGGCGAAGAACAGCGGATGCCCCGGCGGCACGCGGATCGCGCTGCCCGCCAGGTGGCCGACCGCGGTGGTGACGAGCCAGACCACCCAAAGCCCCAGCCCTACGCCGAGCAGATAGCCCGCGTCGCGCCCGCCGCGGCGCTGTTCCTGCACCGCCATCGCGAAGCTGTGGTCCACGAGGGTGGACAGCGTCCCCCAGAGCCGCAGCCCGCGCAGCCGGTCGAGCCAGGGCGCGAGGGCGGCGCCCATCGGCGCCATGCGGATGTTCACCACCGCCGCCGCCAGGATCAGCGCCGCGACCGGCGCCGGATCGGCCCAGAGCTCGAGCGCCAGCAGTTGCGCCGCGCCGGCATAGACCAGCGCGCTCATCAGCACCGTCTCGGCGAAGCTCAGCCCCTTCGCATCGGCGAGCACGCCGACGACGATCCCGAAGGGCACCATGCCGAGCCAGAGCGGCAGGCTGGCCCGCGCGCCGCGCCACACGCCGGCCCGCGTGAAGATCACGCGGCGGGAGGTCTCCGCGGGCTCCGTCACGCGCGACGCGCCGCCAGAAGCCGCCGCTCGGCCGCGTCGGGGTCCATGCGCAGCGCGCGGTCGGCGACCTCGCGCGCGAAGCCGGCACGGGC
>NZ_JAKJIB010000316.1 GCF_021864505.1 Falsiroseomonas oryziterrae | reverse complement strand
TGACGGTCAGGCTCCCCGCCCCCGCCCCCGCCGGGCCGCCCGAGACCGGGGCATCCAGATAGGCGCAGCCGCGCGCCGCGGCGTCGGCCGCGAAGCGCCGCGCGGCGAGCGGCGAGAGGGTCGAGGTGTCCGCGACCACCCCGCCTGGCGGCAGCGCCGGCAGCAGGCGCGCCAGGACAGCACTCACCGCCGTGTCGTCAGGCAGGGACAGGATCACCACCGGGGCGGCAGCCAGTTCGGGCGCCGCAACCTCGCTGCGCGCGGAATCGAGATCGAACCCGACCACCGTCGCGCCCGTTTCCCTGAGGCGCGCCGCCATGGCCGCCCCCATGCGCCCGAGACCGACCACGCCGACCCGCATTCCGCTCACGCCTTCGCCAGCCACGAGGGCACACTCGCAGGCGTGACAGCAGGCGTCCAGGATGGGCGGCCGTGCCATGTTCCCGTCACCAGGGCGTGCTTTGTGCTCGCGCGTCCATTCGTGTTTGTTGCGGCGCCGCAGGGGAGTTGCATGTCCGATCGCGCGATCGAAGCCCGGCTCGCCGGAGTCCTGGGACCGGAGCGAAGCCGGACCGCCGTCCAGTTCTTCCGCTTCGGCGTCGTCGGGACCTTCGGCTTCCTGGTGGATACGGCGGTCCTCTACATCGCACTCGCGCTCGGCCTTGGCCTCTACAGCGGCCGCGCGGTGTCCTACGTGACGGCCGCGACCGGCAACTGGGCGCTGAACCGCGCCTGGACCTTTCGCGGACAGGGGAATGGTCCCGCATGGCGGCAATGGATGACCTTCCTTGTCGTCAACCTCGTGGGGTTTGCCTGCAACTACGGCACCTACGCGGTCCTGGTGGCGACTGTGGCCGTGGTGGCACAGCATCCGGTGCTCGGTGTGGCGGCCGGCAGTCTCGCGGGCATGATCGGGAACTTTCTGCTTTCGCGACGTTTCGTCTTCGGCGGCGCCGATCGCGCCGTGGGACCCTGACCAAGACAGGCGGATGCGCGCAGCCAGACCCAAGGCAGAGCCGGACCTGCGCGTGGCGCCTCCGGTGGCGGAGCCACCCTCCGCCGGCCGCCCGGCCGAACCCTTCCAGGTGCTCGCCGGGGCCGATCTCGCGGGCGTGACGCCGCTTCGCCACGGCCTGGCCGACGCTGGCTACGCGAAGATCCCGGCGAACGACGCCGTGCGGGCGCTGCCGCGCCCGATCGCCCCGTGGCTGGTCAGCGCCCTCGTCCTGCTCCTCGACCTCGCGCTGATCGCCGTCGTGGGCTTCGTCGCGGCGGCGGATTTCCGCGCGGATGGCTCGCTCGCCGGGCGCGTCGTGCTGCTCATCGGGGGCCTCGCCGCCGCCATCGGGCTCGCGACCGGGGCGTACGACCATGCGATCCTGTTCAACCTCCGCAGGCAGGTCGCGCGCGTCCTGGGCGCCGGCGCCGCCGCCTTCGCGGCGACCCTGCTGGCCGCTTTCGCCTTCGGCGTGATCGACAGGCTCAATCCCGCCTGGCTGGCCGCCTTCGCCGCGCTCGGCATGGCCGCCGTCGTCGCGGGCCGCGCGCTGACCGCGGCGATGCTGCAGGTCTCCACGCGCGCCGTGCGCCGGACGGTGGTGGTCGGCAGCGGTCCGCAGGTCGCGCGTCTGGCGGCGGCGTTGCGCCGCGAACCCGCCGGCCTGCACCTGATCGGCATGGTGGAGGACCGCCCCGACCGCGGCGTGCGGCACGCCGACGGCCTCCGCCCGCTCGGCGGCATGGCGCAGCTCACGGCGATGATCCGGCGCGGCGAGGTGGACGTCGTGGCCGTGGCACTCCCCTGGTCGGCGGAGGACCGGCTGCTCGAACTGCTCGACCAGCTCTCGACCTTCCCTGTCGAGGTGCGGGTGGTGCCCGACCTGGTGTGCAACCACCTCGCCGCGCCCGACCGACCGCGGCTGCCGCCGCTGGTCCGCGCGCGGCCGATCTCCGGCCCCTCGGCGGCGCTCAAGATCCTGTCCGACTATCTGCTGGCCACGACCGCGCTGCTGTTCGCTGCGATCCCGATGCTGCTGATTGCGATCGCGGTGAAGCTCGACAGCCCCGGGCCGGTGTTCTTCCGTCAGCGCCGCACCGGCTTCAACGACCGCCCCTTCGAGGTGCTGAAGTTCCGCACCATGTTCGTCGAGGCGACCGATCACGAGGCCGCGCGCCAGGTGCGTCCCGGCGATCCGCGCGTGACGCGCATCGGCGCCATCCTGCGCCGCACCTCGCTCGACGAGCTGCCGCAGCTCTTCAACGTGCTGCGCGGCGAGATGAGCTTCGTCGGCCCCCGCCCGCATGCGCCGGGGACCCGCGCCGGCAACCGCCGCTTCGACGAGGTCGTGGCGAACTACGCGGCGCGGCACCGGGTCAAGCCGGGCCTGACCGGCCTCGCCCAGGTGCGCGGGCACCGCGGCCCGACGCCGACCGAGCAGCAGATCCTGCTGCGGGTCGAGAGCGACCTGGAATACATCGCCAACTGGTCGCTCTGGCTTGATTTCGTGATCGTGTTGCGCACCTTGCTCATCGTGGTGCGCATGCGGAACGCGCATTAGGAGCGCGCCGCATGCGCCACGAGGAGGAGATACGCGTGACCGTGCCGCGGCTGATCGCCGGGGAAGCCGAGACGTGGCACGAGGCGGCGCCCGCCGCGCCGCGCATCGCCGTGCTGATCCCCTGCTACAACGAGGAGGTGGCGATCCCGCGCGTCGTCGCCGCCTTCCGCTCCGCCCTGCCCGAGGCGACGGTATATGTCTACGACAACAACAGCCGGGACCGCACGGCGGCCGCGGCTTTGGCGGCAGGCGCCGTGGTGCGGCGCGAGCCGCAGCAGGGCAAGGGGCACGTCGTGCGCCGCATGCTCGCCGACATCGAGGCCGATGTGTACGTCATGGTGGACGGCGACGACACCTACGACGCGGCCGACGCCCCGGCCATGATCCGCATGCTGCTCGAGGAGCGGCTCGACATGGTGACCGGCGTGCGCGTGACCGACGCGGCCGCCGCCTATCGCCCGGGCCATCGGCTCGGCAACCGCGTGCTGACCGGTGTCGTGCGGATGGTGTTCGGCAACCGCATCACCGACATGCTGTCGGGCTACCGCATCTTCTCGCGCCGCTTCGCCAAGTCGTTCCCGGCGCTCGCCTCCGGCTTCGAGACCGAGACGGAATTCACGGTGCACGCACTCGAACTCCGCATGCCGGTCGGCGAGTTGCAGACGCGCTACCGCGAGAGGCCGCCGGGCAGCCATTCGAAGCTCAACACCTACCGCGACGGCTTCCGCATCCTGAACGCGATCGGGCTGCTGGTGCGGCGGGAACGGCCGCTGCCCTTCTTCGGCATCCTCGCCGCGCTGCTCGCCGCGGTCGCGGTCGGGCTGTCCATCCCGGTGTTCCAGACCTGGCTTGAGACCGGGCTGGTGCCGCGCTTCCCGACCGCGATCCTGTCGACCGGCCTCATGCTGCTGTCGTTCCTGTCGCTCGCCTGCGGGCTGATCCTCGACACGGTCACGCGCGGACGGCTGGAGGTGAAGCGCCTCGCCTATCTTTCGGTCCCGGCGCCCGACTTCCGTCTGCCGACGCGATGACGGTCCCGGGCGCTGAGCACGTCGCGGGCGCCCGCGGGCCGGCCGCGCCGGTGCTGGCCGACGTGATCCTGCTCGCCATGGACCGTGCCGAGGAGACGGTGGCCGCCATCGCCTCCGCCCGCGCCCAGCAGGGCATCGCGAAGCATGTCTGGATCGCGGACCAGGGCAGCCGGCCGGAGGCGCTGGCCCGCATCGCGGAAGCCGTGCGCGGCGCGCCGGACGCCACCCTTATCCGGCTCGATCGCAACCACGGCGTCGCCGGCGGCCGCAACCGCGCCACCGCGCTTGGCCGCGCGCCCTTCGTCGTCGCGCTCGACAACGACGCCGAATTCGCCACACCGGACACGCTGGCCCGGGCGGTGGCGGTGCTCGAGGCCGAGCCGGACATCGCGGCACTCGCCTTCCGGATCGTCGTCTTCGCGACCGGCGAGGACGACCTCTCCTCCTGGGGCTATCCGCGCGGACTGCTGCCCCGCTCCGCCGGCAGCTTCGACGCCGCGACCTTCGTCGGCGCCGGCCATGCGCTGCGTCGCGACGCCTTCGAGGCCGCAGGCGGCTACGACGAGGCGCTGTTCTTCACCTGGGAGGAGTTCGACCTCGCGCTGCGCCTGATCAACATGGGCCGGCGCATCCGCTACCGCGGGGACGTCGTGGTACGCCACAAGGTGAGCCCTGAGGCGCGTGTCGGCTGGAGCGGAACGCGCTGGCATCATTTCGTGCGCAACCGCCTCTACGTGGCGATGAAGCACGGCGCGAGCCCGGTCGCGCTGCTGCCCCGCTTCCTGGCCTACCAGCTCAAGGGCCTGCGCAACGGCGTGCTCCGCCAGGGCCTCGCGGCGGGGCCGGACGCGCTCGCCATGGCGCGTCGCTTCCGCCCTGCCCCCGGCACCGAACACCTCTACGGGCCGACGCCATCCGCGCGGGCCTATCTCGCGCGCACCGACGAGGCGCATCGGGGCGGACTGTTCGCGCGGCTGCGCGCCGAGGTGCTCGGCGGCCTGCCCGCGACGCGCTGAGCCGTCACGCAACGCGACGCCGACGCGCCTTCTCGCGCCACAGCAGGGAGAGAAGGACCGGATCCTCGACCAGGTAGCGCCGCGCGAGCCGCCGCGGGTCCTGTGCGAGCCGCCACGCCCATTCGAGGCCGGCGCGCTGCAGGGGCCGCGGCGCGCGGCGTTCCTCGCCCGACAGGAACAGCAGGCTCGCCCCGATGCAGAGCGCCGTGCCGCGCG
>NZ_JAKJIB010000315.1 GCF_021864505.1 Falsiroseomonas oryziterrae | reverse complement strand
GGCCCAACGGTCGCGCCGGAGGCGGTCCACCCGGCCCCGCCAGGACGCCCCAGAGCAGCGCGCCGAGAAGAAGGGCACCTGCGGCGACCACCCAGCGCGACCGGCGCCGCACGCGGCGCCCTCGCCGCTCACCGGCAACCAATCTCTCTTGCGGCATGTCCCGAACCCGTCCGCGGCGGGCGGCGCGCCCCTGCGCTGCGCCCCTGCCCAACCGAAACGTGCTGCCCGCGCGCAGGTTCCCAACCCGCGCATGCGCGAACGCCCCGGGTGTGCAACCCCGGGGCGTCGGCCCGATCCGGTGGACTCGCGTGGACGGCGCGGTCAGCCGCGCCCGTCGCGCTCCGCCTGCGACTGCGCGGCCAGGGCGCGCGCCATCTGGCTCAGCGCCTCCTGGTGCTTCTCGTTGTCGATCAGCGCGAAGTTGCGCGCGAGTTCCAGGCACATGCGCTGCCGCGGGCTCGCCTCGTGGCTTTCCGCCTCGGGCGTGAGCCCTTCGAAGAACCACGACACCGGCACGCCCAGCACCTGGCCGATCTCGAACAGGCGCCCGGCCGAGATGCGGTTCAGCCCCCGCTCGTACTTGTGGGCCTGCTGGTAGGTGACGCCGATCATCTTCGCGAGCTGCTGCTGGGAGAGTCCCATCATCACGCGCCGCTCGCGGATCCGCGCGCCGACGTGGCGGTCGGCCGCGTTGGCGCGCTGGCCCGGACGCTCGGCGGACCCGCTGCCGCCGGCTCGGCGCTCGGTCTCTGCAATGGCCATCTTCTTCACGTCCCTGCCCGGTTGATCACCGACGCCTGCAATGCTCCAGCAGCGCATGCGTTCCACCGGCGCGTGCATGACAAGCGCGTGAGTTTCGCCTTCTCCGGGAACACACTAGTGCGTCACCGCGCCTCGTCCATCAGGATCAGGCCCTGGCTTCCGTGAAAACGACACGCCAGAGCGGCCAGGTCAGCGCCAGCGCCAGCAGGCCCTGGAGGCCGACCAGGACGGTCGCCGGGCCGGCGCCGAGCCATTCAGCCAGCAGCCCGATCTGCAGGAACCCCAGCGGTCCGGTCCCGATCGCGGTGGAGAGCGCACCGAGCGCCCGCCCCCGCGCCTCGGGCGGCACGGCCAGGTAGCTCAGCGTCGCCTGCATCGTCGCGAAGCCCGCCCCGGCGATCCCGCTGACCAGCAGCGCGGCGCCGGCCGGCACCGCACCGGGCGCCAGGGCGAAGGCGACCATCGCGGCAAGGTAGAGCGCCGTTCCGGCCACGTAGATCGCGGGGTAGATGCCCGGACGCGCCAGCGCCCCGATCAGCGCCGCGCCGGCGAGCGCGCCGACCCCCTCCATGCTGGCCAGCACCCCGATCGCGGACGCGCCGAGACCGAGGCCGGCCTGGCCGATCACCGGGATCATGCTGGTGCAGGGCCAGGCGAAGAGGTTGAACACCACCGTCACCACCAGCACGGCGCGCAGGCGCTCGTTGCGGGCCGCCAGCCCGACGCTGTCCCGCATGCCGCGCAGGATCGGCTCGCCACGGCTCTCGCCCACGGTCGCGCCGACGCCGATGCGCCAGGCGATGGCGATCGCGACGAGGTAGAGCAGCAGCGACAGGCAGAAGGCCGCGTGCGGGCCGAAGGCGGCAAGCAGCGCGCCGCCGAGCGCCGGGCCGCTGACCCGGCTGGCATTGTTGCCGAGCACGTCGAGCGACATGGCCGGCCCCATCCGCGCCGCGCCGACCGCCTCGCCGACCATCATGCGCCGGACCGGGTTGTCGGTCGCCCAGCCGAGGCCACCGACGAAGCACGCGACCGCCACCTGCCAGACCTCGAGCGCGTCCATCGCGGCCAGCACGGCCATCGTCCCCACCGCCGTCGCCTGCAGGGCGAGGATGAAGCGCAGCGAGATCCGGCGCGGCAGGCGCTCCGCCAGCACCGCGACCAGCATGCCGAACAGGCCCATCGGCGCCAGGCGCAGCAGCGTCATCGCCGCGACCAGCAGCGCGGAGCCGGTGGCCTGGAAGACCACCACGCCGACCACCAGCATCTCGAGCCAGCGCGCGACGGAGACCGCGAGGCCGACGAGCCAGAGCCGCCGGAATTCCGGCAAGGCGAGGACGTTGCGTCCCGCGTCCAACGTTTCCACCCGGTGCAGTAGCGGGCGGAAGCTTCGCAGCGCCGGCCGCCGCCCTCAATAGCCGGGCGCCATCACCTCGGCCTAGCCGGGCACCTCGTCCGCCGTGACGATGCGGCCATCCTCCATCGCCACGATGCGGTCGGCGATGTCGAGGATGCGCGGGTCGTGGGTGACGAGCAGGATCGGCACGCCGCGCGACTTGGCCAGGTTGCGCAGCAGCTGCACCACCTCGTGCCCGCTGACCTTGTCGAGTGCGGCCGTCGGCTCGTCCGCCAGCACGAGGCCAGGCTCGGTCGCCAGCGCGCGCGCCACCGAGACGCGCTGCCGCTGCCCGCCGGAGAGCTTGGCCGGCAGCCGGTCCTCGTGCCCGGCAAGGCCGACCGCGGCCAGCAGTTCGCCGGCACGCGCGAGTCGCGCGCCCTCACTCGTGGCGCCGTCCTGCTCCAGCGCCATCGCGACGTTCTGCCGCGCGGTGAGGAAGCCGAGAAGGTTGTGGTTCTGGAAGATGAAGCCGATGCGCCGCCGAAGGTTGACGCGCGCGCGTTCCGACGCGCCGTTCAGCTCGACGCCGAGCACGCGCGCGCTGCCCTCCTGCATCGCGCGCAGCGCGCCGATCAGGGTCAGCAGCGTCGTCTTGCCGCTGCCCGACGGCCCGGTCAGCAGCACGATCTCGCCGGCGCCGACCGTCAGGTCCACCTCGCGCAGCACCGGCCGCCGCAGCTCGCCCTCGCCATAGGCGTATCCCACGCCGCGCAGCTCGACGGGGTTCACGAGCGCCCCGCAATGACGACGCGATCATGCGCCCCGCGTGCAACGCGGGGCGAGCGGCCGAATGGCCGCCGCGCGCAGACCGGCAGTGCCGCCGGGGAGTCCAGTCGCCCGCGCGAAGCCAAGGCCGCGGAGCGGCCGCCCGGCGCCTGAGGGCACAGATATCTCATCAAAACATATCCGCCGGATTGGCATCGCGCAGCTTGCGCACGGCGAGCAGGCCCGCGATCGCGCACATGCTGAAGATCATCCCGAACACCGTCAGCGCCAGCGCCGGTTCCATGCGCAGCGGCAGGAAGGTCGCGCTGCCCACCAAGTCGTAGAGGAAGGTCGACAGCGCGAGCCCCGGCAGGAACCCCGCGATCGCCAGGATCAGCGCCGCGCCCAGCACCACGCGCGCCAGGTAGAAGCCCGAATAGCCCATCGCCTTCAGCGTCGCGTATTCCTTCAGGTGGCTCGCCACGTCGCTGAACAGGATCTGGTAGACGATCACCATCCCGACCACGAGGCCCATCAGGCTGCCGAAGGTGAAGATGAAGCCGATCGGCGTCGCGTTCTCCCAATAGCCGCGCTCATGCGCGTTGAGCTCCGCCTGCGTCAGCACCATCACGTCGGGCGGCAGCACCTCGCGCAGCCGCTGCTGCGTGGCGACGAGGTCGGCACCGGGGCGCAGCTTGATCGCGACGAGGTCCACGGCGGAGGGCTGCCGCTGCGTCGCGATGCGCCGGAAGTTCACCTCCGACAGCACGAGGTTGCCGTCGGCGCCAAAGCTCGGCCCGATCTCCACCAGCCCGACCACGGTCACCTTGCGGTTGCCGACCTCCACCTCGAAGGGCCCGCGCTCCGCCAGCAGCCGCCCGATGTCGCCGAATTCAGGGCGCGAGCGGACGTCGAAGGCGACGGTGTCGGCCGGCTTCAACGGATCGACCAGCGGCGCGAGGCCGGGGAAGTCCAGCACGCCGGCCGCCGTGTCCACGCCGATCAGCTGGATCGCCCGCCGCGTCCCGTCCACCGGATTCCGCCACGTCGCCTGCGCCAGGTAGACCGGCACGGCGCGATCCACCTCCGGCAGCGCCAGCGCCTGCTGCGCGCGCACGCGCGGCAGCGGCTCGGGCCGGAAGCTCGCCGTGGTCATCGGATGCATCAGGAACAGGTCGCCGCGCATGCTGCCGATCAGGTTCGTCGCACTCTCGAACAGCGCATTGCGGAAGCCGAGCTGCATGAAGACCAGCACGCAGGCGAAGAGCACGCCCGCGATCGCCGAGGCCAGCCGCGCCTTCTCGCTGCGCAGCTGCCGCCAGGCGAGGCGCAGCGCGAACAGCGTCGCGGCGCCGAAGCCGGGCGCGTTGCGCGCCGGCGCGGCGCGCGACACCGACTCGCCCATCCGCTCGGGCGCCCAGGGCAGCAGCTTGGCGGGATCCGGCACCTCGTTCATGGCCGGATCGCCACCTGGACCTGCATGTTGGATCGCCGCGACAGCGCCTGCACCGCCTCCGGCGCCAGCGCCAGCCGCACCTCGACGGTGCGCCCATCCACCGCCGCGACGGGATCCGTCCCGGCCTGCGTCGTACGGCGCACCTGCCAGCCGATCTCGCGCACCGTCGCGGGGAAGCGCGCCGCCTCGCCCGGCACCACCACCTCGGCCGGTGCGCCGAGCCGCAGCCGCGGCAGGTCCGTCTCATAGACATCCGCGACGACATCCATGCGCGAGAGATCCGCGATCTCCACCACGCCGTCGTTCGGCGCGCGCTCGCCCGCGCGCGCGATCACCCGGATCACCGTGCCGCTGATCGGCGCGGTCAGTCGCGCCAGCGCCGCCTCGGCGCGTGCACGTGCGAGCGTCGCCTCGGCCGCGGCGAGTTCCGCCTCGCCCAGCGCGACATCCTCCGGCCGCGGGCGCGACAGCGTCTCGAGCACCGCCTCCGCCTCGATGCGCTCGGCCCGCGTGCGGTTGGCGATGAAGCGGGCGC
>NZ_JAKJIB010000314.1 GCF_021864505.1 Falsiroseomonas oryziterrae | reverse complement strand
GGTATTTCCGGGCGCCGGTGCCGGGGGGCTCAGCTGCCCCCCCCGCCGCCTCTCCCCCCCCCCGGGCCGGGGGGTCTAAGGGGGGCTGGAACGGCCCCCCTTTCCGCCCGGCAGGTAGGGTTGGTGTGGCGGCTACCTGACGGGCGGACATCAGGACCATGCGCAAGAAGGTGATCTTCAAGGGGGTGGCGCTTCCCTACCTCCTGCTGCTGCCCCAGCTGATCATCACCGGCATCTTCTTCTTCTGGCCCGCCGGCCAGGCGATCTACGGATCGTTCCTGCGCGAGGACGCATTCGGCCTGTCGCGCGAATTCGTCGGCTTCGAGAACTTCACCGACATCCTGCACGACCCGAACTACCTCGCGGCCGCCTGGAACACCGTGATCTTCTCGACCTCGGTCGCGCTGATCGCGCTCGGCGCGGCGCTGTTCCTCGCCGTGCAGGCGGACAAGGCGATCCGCGGCGCGAACGCCTACAAGACGCTGCTGATCTGGCCCTACGCCGTCGCCCCCGCGGTCGCCGCCGTGCTGTGGCTGTTCATGTTCCACCCGCAGATCGGCCTCTTCGGCCGCGCGCTGAACGGCATGGGCATCCGCTGGGACTACAAGGTCAACGGCGACCAGGCGATGCTGCTGGTCATCCTGGCCGCCGCCTGGAAGCAGGTCAGCTACAACTTCATCTTCTTCCTGGCGGGGCTGCAATCCATCCCGCGCAGCGTGCTGGAAGCGGCGGCGATCGACGGCGCGAAGCCGATGCGGCGATTCTGGACGGTGATCTTCCCGCTGCTCGCGCCGACCAGCTTCTTCCTGCTGGTCGTCAACATCGTCTACGCCTTCTTCGACACCTTCGGCATCATCCACGCGCTGACCCAGGGCGGCCCCGGCCAGGCGACGACGACGCTGATCTACAAGGTCTATGTGGACGGGGTGCAGAACCTGAACTTCGGCTCCTCCGCCGCGCAGAGCGTGGTGCTGATGGCGATCGTGATCCTGCTCACCGCCATCCAGTTCCGCTTCATCGAGCGGAAGGTACACTATTGATGTGCCCTCAGACGCCGGGCGCGGCCTCCGGCCGCTTGGCTTTCGCGCAGGCCGCTGGCACGCCCGGCAGCGCTGTCATGTGGTGCGCGGCGCGCATTCGCGCGCTCGGCCTGCCGAGGCGGGCCGCCGGTTCTGCATGGGGAGGTTAGCGCCATGCTGATGCGCGACCACACCGCCGAGGATCTGGCGCTCGCCCGCGCGACCGCGCGGCGCCAGGCGCGCAGCCGCTGGATCGCCCATGCGATCCTGGCATTCGGCGTGCTGATCTTCGCCTTCCCGATCTGGATCACCATCGTCGGCTCGACCCACGACGTGAACACGATCGGCCGCGGCGAGGTGCCGCTGTGGTTCGGCGGCGAGGCGATCGCCAACTACGTCTCTGCCTGGACCACGGGCGGCTCCGCCGTCCGCACCACCGGCGGGGTGCCGGCCTGGCTGATGCTGTGGAACAGCCTGAACATGGCCGTGCTGATCGCGGTCGGGAAGATCGCGATCTCGCTGCTCTCGGCCTATGCGGTGGTGTTCTTCTCCTTCCCCGGTCGGATGGTCTGCTTCTGGCTGATCTTCATCACGCTGATGCTGCCGGTCGAGGTGCGCATCATCCCGACCTTCGAGGTCATGGTGAACATGAACCTCATCAACTCCATGGCGGGGCTGGTGGTGCCGCTGGTCGCCTCGGCGACCGCCACCCTGCTCTTCCGCCAGTTCTTCCTGACCATCCCCGACGAGTATGTCGAGGCCGCGAAGATCGACGGCGCCGGGCCGCTCCGCTTCTTCAAGGACGTCGTGCTGCCGCTGAGTGTCACGAACATCGCGGCGCTCTTCGTCATCCTCTTCATCTACGGCTGGAACCAGTATCTCTGGCCGCTGCTGATCGTCTCCGACAAGGATCTCGAGACGGTGGTGGTCGGCATGACGAAGATGATCGGCAGCGGCGACGCGCAGAACGAGTGGAACGTCATCATGGCGACCGCCGTGCTCGCCATGGTGCCGCCCGTGCTGGTGGTGGTGTTCATGCAGCGCTGGTTCGTGAAGGGCCTGACGGAGACGGAAAAGTAGCCATGGCCACCCTCTCCCTCTCCTCGGTGAAGAAGCAGTTCGGCGCCACGCAGGTCCTGCACGGCATCGACCTCGAGGTCGCGGATGGCGAGATGATCGTCGTCGTCGGCGCCTCGGGCTGCGGCAAGTCCACGCTGCTACGCATCGTGGCGGGCCTGGAATCGCCCACCTCCGGCACGGTGCGCATCGACGGGCGCGACGTCACGCAGCTGGAACCCGCCGACCGAGACATCGCGATGGTGTTCCAGAACTACGCGCTCTACCCGCACATGTCGGTCTTCGAGAACATGGCCTACGGCCTGAAGATCCGCGGCCTGCCCATGCCGGAGATCAGGAAGCGCGTCGCCGAGGCCGCCGAGATGCTGGAGATCGGGCCCCTGCTCGACCGCAAGCCGCGCCAGCTCTCGGGCGGCCAGCGACAGCGCGTCGCCATGGGCCGCGCCATCGTGCGCGAGCCCAAGCTCTTCCTCTTCGACGAGCCACTCTCGAACCTCGACGCCAAGCTCCGCGTGCAGATGCGCGCCGAGATCCGCCGCCTGCAGAAGCGCCTCGGCGTCACCAGCCTCTTCGTCACCCACGACCAGGTGGAGGCGATGACGCTCGGTGACCGGCTGGTGGTGATGCATCGCGGCCGCGCCGCGCAGGTCGCCTCGCCGATGGAGGTCTGGGGCGTGCCGGCCGACACCTATGTCGCCGGCTTCATCGGCTCGCCCGCGATGAACTTCCTGCACGCCGAGGCCGCGCTCGGCGGCGCCGGCGCCACGCTCAAGGCCGGCCCCACGCTCCCCTTCGCCGACGGCCGGCGCGGCGCGGAGGACGGCACGAAGCTCGTGATCGGCATCCGTCCCGAGCATGTCGAGCACCGGCCGGAGCGCGACGACGCGCTGCCGCTCGCGATCGAGCTGGTGGAGCCTCTCGGCTCCGAGACGGTGATCCATGGCCGCCTGCCCGGCGGCGAGCTGCTGGTCGCGCGCCTGCCGCTGCCGGCCTCGGCGATCGGCGAGGTGCTGCCGGTCGGCCTGCCCGCCGCGGCCTGGCACGTCTTCTCGGCCGAGGGCGTGCGCCTGCCCGCCCGCGCGGCGGTGCACGCCTGACGGCTTCGGGGATGGATGGCGCGGAGACGCCCGCCGCCATCCTCGCGCGCGCCGACCGCCTGCGCGACGGCGGCGACTGGACGGCGGCGGAGCCGCACTACCGCGCCTATCTCGCGCTGCGCCCCGACCATGCCGCCATCCATGTCCAGCTCGGCCATGCGGTGAAGGCGGGCGGCGACGCGGAGGCCGCGCTCGTCCATTATCGCCGCGCCGCCACGCTCGACCCTGCGGACCCGGACCCGCTGCTGCAGGAAGGCCATGCGCTGCGCCTGCTCGGCCGAGGCGCCGAAGCCGCGCAGCTGTTCAGCCGTGCGCTCGCGCTCGACCCGGCTTCGCCCCAGGCTCGGCGCGGCATCGCGCTGTCGCGCCATCGCCTGGAGCCGCCATCCGATGCGCCGCTCGCGCCGCCGCATCCGGCGCCGCAGGGCCCGCCGACGCAACTCGCCTTCGACGTCACCGACCTGCTCGACTACATCCGCGATTCGCGCACGCCCACCGGCATCCAGCGCGTACAGGCCAGCCTGCTGCGCGAGATCCTGGCCCATCCCGCCCCGCCCGCGCCCGTCATCCTCGTCGGCTACGATCCTTCCGCCTGGCGGTGGTGGCATGTGGACGAGGCCGCCTTCCGCCGCATGCTCGAGCTTGCGCGCACCGGCGCCGAGCCCGGCGATCCCGCATGGCGCGCCGCCGTCGCCGGCCTGTCCGACCCGGACGCCCGCCCCGACGCGCCGGTCGCGGCGGGTGCGACGCTCACCAGCTTCGGCAATGCCTGGGGGATCGAGGATTATTTCCGCGGCCTGCGGCTGCTGCGCCGCCGGGTGCCGCTGCGCTACTGCGCCTTCCTGCACGACTGCATCCCGCTGCTGATGCCGGAGCATTGCGCCGAGATCACGCCGCCGCTCTATGCGCGCTGGTTCGCCTCGCTCGCGCTGCAGGCGGACCTGCTGATGGCGAATTCGCGCGCCACCGCGGCGGATGCGACGCGGCTCGGGGCCCCGCTCGGCCTGCGCCCCGCGCCGGCCGTTGTCCCGCTGGCCGTCGATCCGCCGCCCGACCCCGACGCCGCGAAGGCCGCCGCGGAGGCGCTCGACATCGAGGAGCCCGAAGCGGCCTTCGTGCTCTTCGTCGCCACGCTGGAGAGCCGCAAGAACCACCTGCTCGTCTTCCGCGCCTGGCTCGAATTGCTGCGCCGGCTGCCGGCGGCGCGCGTGCCGCGTCTGCTGTGCATCGGGCGCCCGGGTTGGAAGGCCGGCGCGGCGCTCGACCTGCTGGCGCGCAGCCCGGCGTTGCGCGCCAAGGTCTCGATCCTGTCCGGCGTGTCGGACCTTGCGCTGGCCGGGCTGACGTCGCGCTGCCTCTTCACCGTCTACAACTCCTTCCACGAGGGCTGGGGGCTGCCGGTCACGGAGAGCCTGGCGGCAGGCAAGGTCTGCGTCGTGCCGGCGCATACCGGCCTGCTGGAATCGGGCGCGCCTGGCGCCGTCTTCTTTCCCGCCGGCGACGAGCCGCGGCTGCTCGCGCTGCTCGAGCGGATGATCACCGATGCAGCTTGGCGCGCGGAGCAGGAGGCCGCGATCGACCGGCCGGCTGCGTCGCGGCCCTGGCGCGATGCGGCCGAGGCGGCGCTCGCGCATCTCGGCCGCGCGCATCCCGACGCCGGCCGGCCAGCGCATGCTCCGC
>NZ_JAKJIB010000313.1 GCF_021864505.1 Falsiroseomonas oryziterrae | reverse complement strand
GCCCCGTAGCGCCCGCGCGAGTCCCGGCTGCCGCCTCCTCCGCCGCACGCTCCTCGCGGCCATCGCCGCTTCCCTGCCCGGCTGCGCCGCCGCGCAGCCGCGCACCACGCTCGCCACGCCCTTCCCGCTGCCCGACCTGCCCGGCGCCGGTCTCCGCCCCCTCGGCGGGCTCGAGATCGACCGGGGCGTGCTCGGCTTCGGCGGCCTGTCGGCCCTCTACCTCGCGCCCGACCTCACCGTTTCCGTCGTCAGCGACCTGGCGCGCTTCGCCGAGTTCACCCTGACGCTCGACGCCGCGCTGCGCCCGACCGGCCTGGTCCTCCGCCGCACCGGCCCGCTGCGCGACGGCGCTGGCCGCCCGCTCGCCCGCGGCTATGCCGGCGATGCCGAGGCGCTGGCGCGGCTGCCGAACGGCGAGTGGCTCGTCGCCTTCGAGCGCTGGCACCGCATCCGCCGCTATCGCGACCTCGATGGCCCGGCGCTCTATGTCGAGGCGCCGCCGGGCCTCGACCGCGCGCCGGCGAATGGCGGGCTCGAGGCCCTGGCCGTGCTGGCCGACGGGCGCTGGCTGGCGCTGGCCGAGGAGCTGACGCCGCCCGAGGCGCCGGAGTTGCGCGCGGGCTGGATCGGCGGGCCCGGCGCCTGGGTGCCGGTGGCCTATCAGCCGGCTCCGGGCCTCGTCCCGGTCGATGCGGCCCCGCTGCCGGATGGCGGCGCGCTGGTGCTGGAGCGCGGCTTCTCCCTCTTCGGGGGCTTCTCGGGACGCCTGACCCGCCTGGATCCCGCATCGCTCGCGGCCGCCCGCGCGGGCACGGCGCTGCAGGGTGCGGAACTGCTGCGTCTGTCCCCACCGCTCCCAGCCGACAACTACGAGGGCGTCTCGGTCGTCCGCCATGCCGGCCGGAACCTCGTGGCGCTCGTCTCCGACGACAACGAGAACCGCCTGCAGCGCAGCCTGCTGCTGCTGTTCGAGATGCCCGGCTGACAGCCGGCGGCCCGCGCCCGGCTCAGGCCGGTTCGAGCAGGCGCCGGCGCGGCAGGGTGAGCCAGGCCCGCGCGCCGATGCCGGGCGCGCTCTCGAGCCGGATGTCGCCGCCATGCGCGACCGCGAGGGAACGCGCGAGGCTGAGCCCGAGGTCGAGCCCGCGCGTGCCCGGCACCGGCACCTCCGGCACCAGGTCGGCCGCCACCAGCCCGTCGCCTTCGTCCTCGACGACGATGGCGACCGTCTCGCTGGCCACGACCCCGCGCAGCACGACCGTGTCGCCGTCCCGCGAATGACTGGCCGCCCGGCGCAGCAGGGCGGCGAGCGCCCCTTCCAGCGCCCGGCGATCCGCCCGGACGACCAGCGCCCGAAGCGCCGCGTCGACCTGCCATTGCCGGGCCCCGGGCCGGATCTGGCGCGCAACCGTGGCGATCGCGGCCTCCACGATCGGGCCGAGCGCGGCCGGCGCCTCATGGATCGCCGGGGCACCAGGGCGGCGGGCTGCCGCGTCCAGGTCGTCGGCCAGGCGGAGCAGTTGGTGCGCCGGTCCCTCGATCGCGGTCCCGCCGAGTCCCGCCCAGGGGCTCTCCTGGTCCGACCCGCTGCCGCGGCCATCGGCCAGGCGGGCCGCGAGGCCGCGCAACTCCTGCCCGCCCAGCCGCAGGCACCTGCCGCGTGCCGCGGCCACCGCCTCCGCCTGGGCCGCCGAGGCCCGGGCCGCGGCCAGCGACGTCCTCAGGCGCAGCGCGACCAGGCCGACTGCGCAGAGCGCGGCCAGGAGGAAAAGCGAAAGGGCAGCCTGCATCGCTGCAGACTGCCCTTCCACGGGTTCAGAATGTGTGAACGACGGTCCCGGAGCCGGGACCGTGCCCGGGGATCAGGCCGCGGCCTTGCGGGCCTGCGCCTTCTCGAGGCGCCGCTTCAGCACGATGGCCTCGGCGGGCAGGCGCCGGTCCGGGGTGCCGAGCAGGAAGGCGTCCAGGCCGCCATTGTGCTCGACGGTGCGGATGCCGTTCGTGGTCAGCCGCAGCCGGATCGGCGCGCCCAGGATGTCGGAGAAGAACGACGCCTCCTGCAGGTTCGGCAGGTAGCGGCGGCGGCTCTTGTTGTTGGCGTGGCTGACGTTGTTGCCGGTCAGCACGCCCTTGCCGGTCACTGCGCAGCGGCGGGCCATGATACTCTATCCCGTTGAACGGCCACGCCCCGGTGGCGGCCATGCGGGCCGGCCCGGGGCGGGCGGAGGTGTTCGGAGCGGCGCCGTATCGCGGAGATCGGCGGCCGCGTCAAGCGCCGGGCGGCCGCGCCTACATCCTGGCCGCGCCGGCATCCGGCCCGCGCATCTCGGCCAGCTCGCCCGATTCGACCGAGGCGAGGGCGCTGCGCAGCACCTGCGCCACCGCCCGGTCATCGAGCGAGCGGGCCAGCATGCCGAGCGCGCCGCCCAGCAGCGCCGAGGCGACCGAGATCGGGGCGATGTTCTGCCCGAGCATGTACTCGATCGCCTTGTCCACCACCGCGCCGGCGTGGCTCAGGTCTTCCGGGGCCGCGCCCTGCGGGTCCAGCTGCATGCCTTCGGTCTCCTTTGTGGTCGAGGCAGATGGGGAGGGCAGGGGCATCCCGGAACCCCTGCCGCGCTCAGGCCGGCGCCTTCGCGCGCGCCTCGAAGGCGGCCTCGGCCGCCTGGGCGGCTGCCGCGGCCTCGGCGGCCTCCACTGCCTCGGACTGGCGGCGCCACATCTCGGCATAGAGCCCGTCGAGGGCGATCAGCGCGCCGTGGTTGCCGCGTTCGGCGATGCGGCCGTCCTGCAGCACGATGATCTCGTCCGCCTCCACCACGGTGGAGAGCCGGTGCGCGATCACCAGCGTGGTCCGCCCGCGCGCGGCATCCCGCAGCGCCGCCTGGATCTCCTGCTCGGTCCGGGTGTCGAGCGCGCTCGTCGCCTCGTCGAGGATCAGGATGCGCGGGTCCTTCAGCAGCGTGCGCGCGATCGCGACGCGCTGCTTCTCGCCGCCGGAGAGCTTGAGCCCGCGCTCGCCCACGCGGGTGTCGTAGCCGTCGGGCAGGCGGAGGACGAAGTCGTGCACCTGCGCGAGCTTCGCCGCCGCCTCGACCTCCTCCTGCGTGGCGTCGGGCCGGCCATAGGCGATGTTGTAGCGGATCGTGTCGTTGAACAGCACGGTGTCCTGCGGCACCACGCCGATCGCCGCGCGCAGGCTGTCCTGTGTCACGTCGCGCACATCCTGCCCGTCGATCCGCACCGCCCCGGCATTCGCGTCGTAGAAGCGGAACAGCAGGCGGGAGATGGTGGACTTCCCCGCCCCCGTGGGCCCCACGATCGCCAGCGTTCGGCCGGGCGGCACGACGAAGGAGACACCCTTCAGGATCTCGCGGTCCGGCCGGTAGCCGAAGCGCACGCCCTCGAAGGCGACCTCGCCCGCGCTGACGCGGATCGGCCCGGCGCCGGGGCGGTCCGCCACCTCCCGCTCCTCGCGCAGCAGGCGGAACATCGCCTCCATGTCCACCAGCCCCTGCTTGATCTCGCGATAGGCGAAGCCGAGGAAGTTCAGCGGCTGGAAGAGCTGCAGCAGGTAGGTGTTCACCAGCACGAAGTCGCCGACCGTCATCTGCCCGTGCGCGACGCGGAACGCCGCCAGCAGCATCACCGCCGTCAGCCCGAGCGCCACGATCGCCTGCTGGCCGAAGTTCAGCGCGTTCAGCGTCACCTCGCTGCGCACATAGGCGCGCTCGTAGCGCTGCATCGAGGCATCGTAGCGCCTGGCCTCGTGCGCCTCGTTGCCGAAATACTTCACCGTCTCGAAGTTCAGCAGGCTGTCCACCGCCTTGGTGTTCGCCTCCTGGTCGGTCTCGTTCATCTGCCGGCGGAAGCGCAGCCGCCACTCGGTGAAGATCAGCGTGAAGGCGATGTAGAGGCCGAGGCTCGCCAGGATGATCGCGCTGAAGGAGATGTCGAACATCGCCCACAGGATCAGCGCGACGACCAGGATCTCGACCAGCGTCGGCGCGATGCGGAACAGCAGGAAATCCAGCACGAAGGTCATGCCGCGGGTGCCGCGCTCGATCACCCGCGACAGCCCGCCGGTCTGGCGGTCGAGGTGGAAGCGCAGCGATAGCCGGTGCAGGTGCTCGAAGACCTCGAGGGCGATGCGCCGCATGCCGCGCCCCTGCACCTTCGAGAAGACGGCATCCGAGGCCTCGCTCAGCGCCGAGCTCAGCAGCCGCACCGTGCCATAGGCGACCACCACCGCGATCGGCACCGCCACCGCCGCCGCCGCGCCCTGCGGGCTCAGCGCGTCCACCGCGCGGCCGAAGGCGATCGGCACCAGCACGTTGACGGCGCGGGAGGCGACCAGCAGCGTCAGGCTGGCCACCACGCGCAGCCGCAGCCCGGGCTCGCCCTGCGGCCACAGATACCCGGCAAGGGTCAGCAGGGTGCGCATGTGGCTGCGCTCCTCCGGCGGCGGCGCGGGGGAGCGGGCGGGGGCATCGGGCGGCATGCCTCCGTTATGTGGGTGGCTGCCCGGTCGCGGGAAGCGCCGCGCGGCTGGCCGGCCATGCGCAGGACGCGCTACTGGGGCGCATGATCCCGTTCCCGTTGCTCTGGCGGCACATCGAGGCGTGCAACAACATCGCCTCGCCCGCGCATCTCATCGCCTTCCGCCTCGGCGACCAGCAGGTGGGCTGGATGGGGCCGGAGCTGGCCCGGGCGCTCGCCTTCTTCCCGCGTGACGTGCATTTCGACGGGCAGGGCGCCGCGCTCGCCGGCCGGCTGCGGGGGGAGGGCCAGCGCACCGCGGCGCTGGAGCGCATCGCCGCCGCCCTCGCCGCCCGCGGCCATTTCCGCCTCCGCGGCGAGCCCTTCGACGTCCGCGCCACCCCGGACGGCCCGGTGCTGG
>NZ_JAKJIB010000312.1 GCF_021864505.1 Falsiroseomonas oryziterrae | reverse complement strand
CCGGTGCCGCCGCCGCCGCCAACCGCACGCCCGAGCCCGCTCAGCCCGTGCCGGCCGGCCCCCCGCCGCTGCCGCCGCCCTCGACCGGCACCGTCAGCGGCCTGCCGATCCCGCGCTACGCCTCGCTGCGGTCGGACCAGGTCAACATGCGCGTCGGGCCGAACACGACCTTCCCGATCGAGTGGACCTTCCAGCGTCGCGACCTGCCGGTGATGATCGTCGGCGAGTTCCAGGTCTGGCGGCGCATCCGCGACGTGGACGGCGCCGAGGGCTGGGTGCATCAATCGACCCTCGCCGGTCGCCGCACCGCGCTGGTGCGCCCGGCCGCGAACGTCCAGGAGGTGACCCTGCGCCGCCGCCCCGACGAATCCGCCGCTGCCGTCGCGCGCCTCCGCCCCGGCGTGATCGCCCGCATCCGCGAATGCGAGCCGTCCAGCGCCTGGTGCGAGGTGCAGGTGCAGGACATGCGCGGCTACCTGAGGCGCGCCGAGGTGTGGGGCCTGCTGGAGGGGGAGGAGATCAAGTGAGCGATGCCACGCCCGCTCCGGCGACCCACGACCTCGGCGGCGCGCCGCGCTTCCGCTGCACGCCGGTCGAGCCCGACGACGCCCCGCCCGACGCCTTCGGCAAGCGGGTGGACGCGCTGCGCCAGATCCTGGCCCGCAAGGGGCTGATGAGCGTCGACGAACTCCGCCGCGGCATCGAGGCGATCCCCGAGGCCGAGTACCACGCGCTCGGCTACTACGAGCGCTGGCTGCGCTCGATCTCCGGGCTGATGGTGGAGAAGGGCGTCGTCGCCGCCGAGGAGCTGCGCCCGTGAGGTTCGCGGCCGGCAGCGCGGTGCGCGTCCGTCGCGACTTCCCCGAGACGCGCGGCCCCTGCCACATCCGCACGCCGCACTACCTGCGCGGCCTGCCCGGCGTGATCGAGCGCCCGCTCGGCGCCCATCCGAACCCGGAAGACCTCGCCTTTGGCCGTCCGGCCGCGAAGGTGCCGCTTTACCATGTGCGCTTCGACCAGCCCGCCCTGTTCGGCGAGGGCCGGCCCGGCGATACGCTGCTGGTCGAGATCTACGAGCATTGGCTGGAAGACCGCCCGATGACCGGAGGGCCAACGGCCCGCAGGTCTGAATCGGTCGGCCAGGAGACCGCCTGATGGCCGCGCCACCGCGCCCCGATTCCGTCGCGCTGCTCGACCGCTTCGTCGCGGCACTGCTCGCGCGCGGCGTGGTGACCGAGGCCGAGATCGCCGAGCAGGTCGCGCGCACCGATGCTGCGAGCCCCGAGATCGGCGCGCGCATGGTCGCCCGCGCCTGGACCGATCCGGCCTATCGCGAGCTGCTGCTGCGCGACGGCAGCGCGGCGGCGGAGGCGGCGGGCGTCTCCATGGCCGGGATGCCGCCGCTCGGCGTGCTCGAGGACACCGACCGCGTGCATCACCTCGTCGTCTGCACGCTCTGCTCCTGCTATCCGCGCGCAGTGCTCGGCTATCCGCCGCATTGGTACAAGTCGTCCGCCTACCGCGCACGCGCGGTGCGCGACCCGCGCGGCGTGCTGGCCGAATGGGGCACAGTGCTGCCCGACCATGTCGAGCTCCGCGTGGTGGACAGCACCGCCGATTACCGCTGGATGGTGCTGCCGCAGCGGCCCGCCGGCACCGAAGGCTGGGACGCGGCGCGGCTTGCCTCCATCGTCACGCGCGACGCCCTCGTCGGGGTCGCCTTGCCGAAGGCCGGCTGAGCGGCCTTCACGTCTGCCGCGCCGCATGCTTCCCTCCGCCCATGCGTCGGTGGCCCGCAAGGGCTGAAACGGGAACGCGCGAAGGCGGGTGACGCTCGCCAAGTCCGCGGCTGCCCCCGCAACTGTAGGCGGAGCCGCTTCGTCCACACGCCATTGGGCCGCGCGCCCGAGAAGGCGGACGAGGCCCCGGAGATCACTCCGGCACTCCGCGAGCCAGGAGACCGGCCGGCGCAGAGACGTCCCGCGCGTGCCGGGCGGGGTGCACCGGCGCAACGGAGCGACAGCCATCCGACCACGGGTGGCGCTCGCATCCGCCTGCGGCGACGACGCCAGCCGTCCCGTGCGGGAAACCGTGCGGGGCATGTCGTCACGCCGCACGGAGGAAACCGATGCGACGCCTGTTGTTCCTGACCACCGCCCTGTTCGCGGCAACCGCCGCGCATGCCCAGCAGACGGTCCCAGAGACCGTCGTCACCGCCACGCGTGTGCCGACGCCGATCGAGCGCATCCCGGCCGCCGTCACCGTCATCACCCGCCAGGACATCGAGGAGCGCGGCTACCGCACGCTGCCCGAGGCGCTGCAATCCGTGCCCGGCCTGCGCCTGGTGCAGGGCGGCGGCGTCGGCCAGCAGGCCAGCGCCTTCGTCCGCGGCGCCGCCTCGCGCCAGGTTCTCGTGCTGCTCGACGGCGTGCCGGTGAACGATCCGTCGGAGCCGAATGGCGCCTTCAACTTCGGCAACGACCTGCTCGGCGACATCGAGCGGATCGAGGTGGTGCGCGGCCCGGCCTCCTCGCTCTACGGCTCGGGCGCGATCGGCGGCGTGATCAACCTGATCACGCGCCGCGCGCCGGAAGGCCGCACGGCCCAGGCCTTCGGCGAGGCCGGGCTCGGCACGCAGCGCACCGCGCAGGGCAACATCGGCATCGCCGGCACGACGGAGCGCTGGAACTACCTCGGCATGGCCCAGGGCCTTTCGACGCGCGGCTCCGACGCGACGGCGCCGCGCTTCTGGTCGAACACCGGCGAACGCGAGAGCTTCACCGGCGCCGCCTACACCGCGCGCTTCGGCTTCCGCCCGGACGCCGGCAGCAACGTGGAGGCGCTGCTGCGCTGGCGCGAGAACCAGGCGGGCCTCGACAACATACCGCGCGACGATCCGAACAACGAGCAGACGGATCGCCGCATCTACGGCCAGATCCGTGCGGAGACGACGCTGTTCGGCGTGTGGACCACCGGCCTGCGCGCCGCCTACACGGAAGACAAGCGGCGCAACGTTAACCTGCCCGACGCCGCGTCGCGCACCACGATCGACGATCTCTTCCGCGGCCGGCGCGAGAGCTACGAATGGGGCAACCGCGTCGCGCTGCCCGATCTGGGTGCGCTGCGCTTCGTCAACCTCACCTTCGGGATCGCGCATGAGCGGGAGTCGAGCGACAGCCGCTCCGGCAACCTGCCCTTCCAGACGCGCACCGACGCCTCCGCCGACTCGACGGCCTTCAACCTCGGCCTGCAGGCGCGGATCCTCGACCGGCTCGACGTCACGGCGGGACTGCGCCGCGACGAGGCGGAGGACTACGAAGGCTTCACCTCGTGGCGGCTCGGCGGCGTGCTGGCGCTGCCGGAGCTGAGTTCCCGCGTCATCCTCTCCGCCGGCACCGCCTTCAGGGCGCCTTCGCTGTTCCAGCGCTTCGGCACCATCGGCACCAGCTTCCGCGGCAACCCGGAGCTGCGGCCGGAGGACAGCTTCAGCTGGGAAGCGGGCTTCGAGACGGACGTCGCGGGCTTCGGCCGCACCGATTTCGCGACCTTCGGCGCGACGTATTTCGACACGCGCTTCCGCAACCTGATCAACTTCAACGCGGCCTTCTCGACGCTCGAGAACGTGGACCGCGCGACGGCGCGCGGCGCGGAACTCTCGCTTATCCTGCGTCCCGCGCCCTGGCTCGACCTGCGCGGCGCCTGGACGGTGACGGAGACGGAGGACGAGGCGACGGGCATGCCGCTGCCGCGCCGCCCGCGCAACGTGGTCTCCGCCAGCGCGCGCATCGCGATGGACCGGCTGGTGGTGGTGCCCGAACTGCTCTTCACCGGCCCGTCGCCGGAAGGCCCCTTCGCGAGCTACCGCGACAACGGCACCTCGATCCCCGTCATGGCCTACAACAAGTCGGGCACGGTGGTGAACCTGACCGCGAGCTATCGCGTGACGGAGCAGGTCACAGCCTTCGCCGAGGGCCGCAACCTCGGCAACAGCCGCTTCGAGCCGGCGAACGGCTTCGTCGTGCCGGGCCGCTCGGCGCTGGCCGGGGTGCGCTTCGTGTTCTGATCTCGTGCTTGCTCCCCTCTCCCCGCAAGCGGGAGAGGGGAGGTCGCAATCACACGCCTTCCGGCCGTCCTGCGATCGCCACGGCCAGCGCGTCCGGCTGCAGCACGCGCCGCGCGACCGTCGCGGTCGCGGCCGGCGTCAGCGCGCGCAGGCGGTCGGCGCGTTCGTTCAGCCAGGTCACCGGCCGGTTGTTCCGCCGCAGCGCGAGCAGCGTGCCGGCGATGCGGCGGCTGTCGGTGAACTGCAGCGGCAGGTTGCCGGTCAGGAAGGCCACCGCGTCGTCCAGCTCCTCCCGCGTCGGGCCGTCGCCCGCCATGCGGCGCCACTCGTCCTTCGTCACCGCCAGCGTCTCCGCCACGCGCGCATTGTCGGTCGCGGTGGAACCGACGATCACGCCCTGGCCGAACAGGCTGTCGAGCCCGACGCCGATGCCGTAGGTCAGCCCGCGACGCACCCGCACCGCTTCCATCAGCCGCGACGAGAAGCCGCCGCCGCCGAGCACGCGCAGCACGACCTGCGCCGTCTCCCAGTCGGGATCGGCGACGGCGAGCCCGGCCTGGCCGAACAGCACGGCGGATTGCGGCGAGGCGACCTCGATCACGCGGCGGCCGAAGCCGGTGAAGGCGGGCAGCGCCGGCGGCTCGGCCGGCGCGCCCTCCGGCAGCCCCTCGAACAGCGCCGGGATCACCCGGGCCAGTTCCTCCGCGCTGATCGCGCCCGCCGCCGCGAGGATCATCCCGTCGCCGCGCAGCTGGCGCGCCACGGCGCCGCGGATCGCTTCCTCCGGCAGGCTCGTCAGCGTCTCCACCGTGCCGCCGGTCGGCCGGCCGGCCGGATGGTTCGGGAAGGCGGCGGCCC
>NZ_JAKJIB010000311.1 GCF_021864505.1 Falsiroseomonas oryziterrae | reverse complement strand
AGCAAGTGACAGGAGTTCAGACGAGTGCTATTCCAATCTTGGGCGAGGAGACGGCGGGCGATCGCTGCGCCGAGGCCCCGGCCCGCGCCGGAGATCGCGGCCACGCGTCCGGCGGCCGGCAGCAGCGCGCCCGCTTCCATTCAGAACAAACCCTGGTAGACGCCGCCGTCGTTGACGATGTTCTGCGCGGTCATGAATCCGGCCTGCGCGCTGCACAGGTAGGCGACCAGGTCGCCGCATTCCGACGGATCGGCGAAGCGCCCCGCAGGACAGGTGCGCAGCCGGTCCGCGACGATCGCCTCATAGGTGGTGTTGCCGCGTTTCGCATGGCCATGCAGGTTCACGCGCAGCGCCTCGGTGTCGAACAGGCCGGGGCAGACGCTGTTCACCGTCACGTTGTGCGGGATGAGTTCCCGCGCCATGGACGCGATCGCCGCCGACAGGCCCGCGCGCGCCGAATGGCTGTGCGCGAATCCCACCTGCGGGAACTTGATGAAGGAGACGCTGATGTTGACGATGCGGCCGAACCGGCGGTCGCACATGCCCGGCGCGGTGCGGCGCATCAGTTCGACCGCGGTGTAGAAATGCTCGTTCCACCAGCGCTCCCACTCCGCGCGGTCCCAGGTGCGGAAGTCGCCGGGCACCTGCCGCGTGCCAGGACTGGTGACGAGGATGTCCGGCGCAGGACAGGCGGCGAGCAGCGCGTCGCGCCCGGCCTCGGTGTTGACGTCGCCCGCGACCGTGGTGACGCGCACGCCATGCGCACGCCGGATCGCCTCCGCAGCCTCCTCCAGGGGGCCGGGCGTGCGGGCGATGATCGTCAGGTCGCAGCCCTCGCGCGCGAGGCTCTCGGCGCAGGCGCGGCCGAGACCCTTGCTCGCCGCGCAGACGATCGCCTGGCGTCCGCGGATGCCGAGGTCCATCTCAGCGCACCCCGAGCTCGGCCAGGCCGCGCTTGAGCCCTTCCAGCGGCTCGCCGGTCAGCTTCTGCAGCGGCATCCGCGGCGTCCCGCCGCCGGGGAAGCCCAGATGGTCCATCGCCGCCTTGGTGGCGGGATAGAGCGTGCGGCCGCCGGTGACGAAGAGGTCGGTGAGCTTCCGCGCGGTCGCCTGCAGCGCCTCCGCCTCGGACAGCCGCGCCGGATCGCGCGCCGCATACCAGAGGTCGAGCGTGCCGCGCCACACGTTGGGGAAGCAGTCCACCGTTCCGTCGGCCCCGGCGTGGATCGCCGGGACGCCGAAGACAGAGGAAGGTCCGCAGAAGACGCGGATGCGGTCCTTCACCGCCAGCAGAGTGGCGTAGAAGTTGTTCCAGTCGCCGCTGCTCTCCTTGATCGCGACGACCTTCTCCAGCTCCGCGAGGCGCGAGGCGAGCGCCGGCGAGATCGCGTTCACCGCGTTGCCGGGGATGTTGTACACGACGATCGGCAGCGGCGAGGCGGCCGAGACGGCGGCGTAGTGCGCATGGATCTCGTCGTCCGTCAGCTTCACGAAATAGGGCGGCAGGACGAGGATGCCGTCCGCTCCCGCCGCCTTCGCGGCCTGCGCCAGTTCGATCGTGTCGGCGGCGCCGACGCAGCCGGTCCCGACGATCACCGTCCCGCGGCCCGCGGCGCCGGCCACGGCATCGGCGTAGAGCGCCTTCCGCTCGGCGAGCGACAGGCTCCAGAACTCGCCGGTGCAACCGCAGGCGACGATCCCGGTCGCACCCTCGTCGAGCAGGCGCGCGATGTTCGCGCGGAACCCGGCGCGGTCCACCTGCCCCTGAGCGTCGAAGGGAGTGGTGACCGCGGGCATCGGCCCCGACCAATCCACGCTGTTGCGGTCCATCTGCGTGCGTTCCTCTGCAGTCTCAGGCGGGCGCGATCTGCGCGGGCGCTGCGAAGGCCGCCCCGATGCGCGTAGCCGTGAGGGTCCAGCTCTGCAGGACCTGGCTGTTGCGCGAACAGCCTGTCACGGAGTGAACAGGATTGCCGCGGTGCCAGCAAGGGGCCATTCGCCACGCGCACGTACATGCCCCTCTTGTTCGCAAAGCGAACGCGCGGCACCCTCTGCCGACGACCGACGAAAGGTGGGACATGGTCCCAGACCAGGCTGCGCCGAGCGACGAAGCGGACGCTGACATGCTCACCCTCGACGAGGATGCGCCGCGGCCAGGCACCGAGCGCGAGCTCGTTCATTCGGCGCTCCGCCTCTTCGAGGTGCTCAAGGCGTTCCGCCGCGACCGGCCGCGGATGACGCTGACCGAGGTCGCGGAGCATGCCGGCCTCACGCGGGCGAGCGCGCGGCGCTTCCTTCTCACCCTCGTCCATGCCGGCTATGCGGAGACCGACGGCAAGCGCTTCGCGCTGACGCCGCGCCTGCTCGAACTTGGCCATGCGGTGATGGCGACCTCCTCGGTCTGGGACATCGCGCGGCCGGTTCTGGCGGGCCTCTCCGAACGGCTCGGCGAATCCTGCTACGGCGCGGTGCTGGACGGGACGGAGGTCCTCTACGTCCTGCACATCCCGAGCGCGCGGCACCTGATCAACGTGGACCTGCGCGTGGGCAGCCGCACGCCGGCCTACTGCACCTCCGTCGGCCGTGTCCTGCTCGGCGGGCTGACCCCGGCCGCAGCCGAGCGCGTCATCGCCGCCTCGCGCCCGGAGGCCCGCACGCCGAAGACCGTGACGAGCAAGGCCACGCTGCTCGAAGCGGTGGACCAGGCGCGCGAAACGGGCTGGGCGATCGTGGACGAGGAGCTGGAGCTGGGCCTGCGCTCGCTTTCCGTGCCGCTGCGCGGGCGCGGCGGCGTGACGGTCGGCGCGCTCAACATCTGCGGCCCGACCTCGCGCGTGTCGCTCGAGGAGCTGCGGACGCGCTTCCTGGGCGAGCTGCTGGAGGCCGCCGCCCGCATCCAGGCGGCGCTGGAGTAGCTATGCCGGCGCGGCCGCACCGACGAAGCGGCCAGGCGAGAAAGGCCGGATGTCGAAATCGAGGTCGCGCCGGCCGAGCACCGCGCCCGCGGCCAGCCGCCCGACGAGCGGACCGAGCGTGTAGCCGGCGTCGCCGGGCACCGCCGTGAACAGGCCCGGACGGCCCGGCACCTCGCCGAGCACGCATTGGCCGTCCACCGTGGTGTTCACCCCCGCCCAGCTGCGGATCAGCCGCAGCCGCGCGAGCCGCGGCACGATGTGGCTGGCCAAGCGCAGATTGCCGATCAGGCTCGACGCCTCGACCGTCGGATGCTGGCGCGGGCCGGCGAGCCTCGCGGGCCAGCCGCCACCGATCACCACCTGCCCGGCCGCGAGCTGCTTCAGCGTGATCATCCGCTCGGCATGCTGGACCAGGTGGCCGATCAGCGGTGCGGCCGCCTCGGTGACGTTCATGTGGAGCGGCTCGGCGACCGTCGGGACCTGGATGCCGAGCGGCGCGAGCAGCGCGCCGGTGCCCGCGCCGGCCGCGAGCAGCACGCGCCCGGCGCGCAGCGTGCCGAAGGGCCCCTCCAGCCTCCAGGCCGTGCCGTCACGCTCGATCCGCTCCACGCGCGCTTCCGGCAGCAGCGCGCCGCCTGCGGCGAGCAGTGCGCGGCGGACCGCCTGGTTGGCCAGCAGCGGGTTGAGCTTTCCTTCCTCGGCGCAGAACTCCGCGCCGACCACCGCCTCGCCCAGATAGGGGGCGACCCGCATCAGCTCGGCGCGGTCCAGCATGTGCACGGTAAGACCAAGCCGCTTCTCGCGTTCGCATTTGCGGGCAAGAAATTCGTAGGATTCGGCGTTCTCCGCGACCATCAGCCCGCCCGAGGCCTTCAGCTCGAAGCTCGTCCCCAGCTCGCGCTCAAGCTCTGCCCAGCGCCGCGCCGCGGCGACGTAGAGCGGCAGGGAGCGTTCCAGCCCCGGCACCTGGTCGGGATACATCCGGATGAAGCGGCTCTGCATCTGCACATGCAGGCTTCCGGCGTTGGCCGTCGTCCCGGCGAGCCGCGCGGCATCGTCCAGCACCAGCACGTCGACGCCCTCGCGCGCAAGCTCCAGCGCCGCACAGAGCCCGACGATGCCGCCGCCGACGACGGCGACCTCGACCTCACGCACGGTCATCGGAGAGCGCGACAATATCGGCGATGGCGATCGGCTTGACCGGCGCGCGCGGCGCGAACAGCGCGAAATTGTCGAGCGGGCGGCCCTGCACCGCAGCGAGGTGCTCGGCCAGCAGCGGCGCGCAGTAGCGGCCCTGGCAGCGCCCCATGCCGCAGCGCGTGCGGCGCTTCACCTCGCCGAGCGTCGGTCCGCCATCCGCCAGCGCGGCGTCGATCTCCCCTTTCGTCACCTCCTCGCAGCGGCAGACGAGCGTATCCGCATCGGCCAGCGACAGCCCGGCGCGCGGCGCAGCGAAAAGACGCCACAGCGCATGCTGGAAGCGGCGATGGCGGGCGAGACGGTCACGCGCAGCGGTCGCCTCGGCCTGCATCGCGGCAGACACCTCGGCGCCGAGGCGCTGCGCGGCGGCAACGGCCGCGATGATGCCTTCCTCCCGCGCAGCCGGCGCGCCGCCGAGGCCGGCGCAATCGCCGACGGCGTAGAGGCCCGGCACCGTCGTCATCGCGTCGGCATCGCGACGCGGCACGAACTGGCCGCGGGCGGCATCGTGATGCACCTCCGCGCCCAGCGCGCGCAGCACCTCGTGGCTTGGCAGGAAGCCGTAGCCGAGCAGGACCGTATCGGCTTCGAGCGCGCGCTCGCCCGCGGGTCCGCGCAGCGTGGCGCGGAGCCCGCCCTCCGCCGACTCGATCCGATGCAGCATCGTGCCGTAGCGGACCGGCACGCGGCGGCGCGCGAGCGTCGCCAGGTAGCGCGCGCCCTTGGCGGCCAGCGCGAGATCGGCCGCCGCCATGGCCAGCGCCTCGCGCCAGCGGCTGCGCGGATGCGGCGCGGCCTCGGCGACGGCCACGACTTCG
>NZ_JAKJIB010000310.1 GCF_021864505.1 Falsiroseomonas oryziterrae | reverse complement strand
CGGCGCGAAGGATGGCAGCCGGCGAGGTGGTGCGCGCGGCGGATGTCAGGCTGGTGCGCGTGCCTGCCTCCCGCCTTCGTGCCGGCGCGGCGCAGGAGGCGGGACAGGTGGTGGGCCAGGCGCTGCGCCGGCCGGCCGCGGCGGACCAGCCGCTGCTGCTCGCCGACCTCGCCGCCGCGACGGCGGTCGAGCGCGGCCAGACGGTCGTGATGCTCTACGAGACGCCCGGGCTCGCGCTGACGGCGCAAGGCCGCGCGCTGGAGGCGGCGCCGCGCGGCGGCAGCGTGCCGGTGATGAACCTCGCCAGCCGCACGGTGGTGGAGGCGGTGGTGGTCGCACCCGGCCGCGTCCGCGTGGGCGCCGCACGATGAGGGCGGCGGCGCTCCTGCTCGCGCTGCCGCTGCTCGGCGCCTGCGAGCGGCTGTCGGATCTCGGGCGCCCGCCGGCCATGGCGGGCATCGAGAACCCGACGGCGGATCCGAACTGGCGGCAGGTCAGCATGCCGATGCCGGCGCTGCAGGCGCCGCCGGCGGCGGCGAACTCGCTCTGGCGGCCGGGCAGCCGCACCTTCCTGCGCGACCAGCGCGCGGCGCAGCCGGGCGACCTCGTCACCGTGCTCGTCTCGATCCAGGATCAGGCGCAGCTGAGCAACGAGACCGAGCGCGAGCGGCAGGGCAGCGACACGCTCGGCATCCCCAGGCTGCTCGGGCTCGAAAGCAGCTGGACGCGGATCTTCCCCAACACGATCGATCCGACGCGGCTGGTGCAGACCAACGGCGAGCAGAATGCGAGTGGGTCGGGCAGCATCCGGCGGAACGAGACGGTGACGCTGCGCGTCGCGGCGACGGTTGTGCAGGTTTTGCCGAACGGGAACCTCGTCGTGGCGGGGCGCCAGCAGGTGCGCGTGAACAGCGAGCTGCGCGACCTCACCGTGAGCGGCATCATCCGCCCGCAGGACATCGCGAGCGACAACACGGTACGGCACGACCGGCTGGCGGAGGCGCGCATCGCCTATGGCGGCCGCGGCACGATCAGCGACATGCAGCGCCCGCGGGTCGGTCAGGAGTTGCTCGACATCCTGCTGCCGTTCTGAGTCTCCCCACGACGCCGCCTTCGGCGCTGCCGCGGGGGCCCCGAGACGCTTTCCCCACGACGTCGCCTGCGGCGCCGCCCCGGGGGGCCCGGAGGGCGCCGAGCCTGGGTGGCCGGACCGCCGGCGCGGCGAAGCCACGCCGGCCACCGGGGGGCGGAAGCGGAAGTCGCCGCGGCGTGGCCTTCGGTGGGCTGGCCTGCCGTGAGGACGCGAGGGCACCATATGCCAGGCATGTGCGGACGCTTCTTCCTTCAGCGCGACCCGGCGGGACTCGCGCGCTACTTCGAGACGGTGAACCCGACGCCGAACCATCCGCCGTCCTGGAACGTCGCACCGACCCAGACCTCGCTGGTCGTGCGCCGCCATCCGGAAAGCGGGGCGCGGCACCTGGACCCGCTGCGCTGGGGCCTCGTGCCGCGCTGGGCGAAGGACACAAAGGACGCGGCGAAGCTGATGAATGCGCGGGCTGACGGGCTCGCGGAGAAGCCCTCCTTCCGCGACGCCTTCGCGAAACGCCGCTGCATCGTGCCGATGGACGGGTTCTATGAGTGGCGGAAGGACGAGGCGGGCGGGCGGCAGGCCTATGCGGTGGGGCTAACCTCGGGCGAACCGATGGGCGTCGCGGGCCTGTGGGAGGGCTGGAAGTCGCCGGAGGGCGAGTGGCTGCGCACCTTCACCGTCATCACCACCGATGCCAACGAGAAGCAGGGTCTGGTGCACCATCGCATGCCGGTGATCCTGCCGCCCGAGGCCTTCGACGCCTGGCTCGGCGCCGAGCCGGCGGAGGCGCACGACCTCCTGGAACTGCTGGTCCCCTGCCCGGCAGAGGACCTGGCGATCTGGCCGGTGGACAACCGCGTCGGACGCGTGGCGGAGAACGATGCGGGCCTGTTGCGGCGCGACCCGCTGGCGCAGCCGCCGCCCGAACTGGACGACGCGCCGCCCGACTTGGCACGTCCGCTCTAGACGTGGCCGCTTCGCGCACGCGCCGGGCGCCGGAATCGAAAGGCCCGCCGGGTGGCGGGCCTGTCGGGACGCGTCACATCCGCGTCAGCGTGTCGCCAAGCCGGCGACGCGCCCTGCGACATTTCAATCGTCGCGGTGGACGCGCTCCATGCGCTCATGGCGCTCCTGCGCCTCGATTGAGAGCGTCGCGATCGGCCGCGCCTCGAGACGCCGCAGACCGATCGGCTCGCCGGTCTCCTCGCAATAGCCGTAGGTGCCGTTCTCGATCCGCTCGAGCGCCTGGTCGATCTTGGAGATCAGCTTGCGGGCCCGGTCGCGGGTGCGAAGCTCGAGCGCGCGGTCCGTCTCGACGCTCGCCCGGTCCGTGAGGTCGGGCTCCGCGATGCCGCCCTCGCCGAGGCTGTGCAGCGTCTCTCCTGCCTCGCGCAGAAGATCGCTTCGCCAGCGCAAAAGCTTCTGGCGGAAATATTCGAGCTGGAGGGGGTTCATGAACTCTTCGTCGGACGACGGGCGGTAGTCCGGCGGCAAGGTCACGAGCATGATACGATCTTCCCCAACCCTCCCCGGCCGTGGCCCGGCGCCCGTCCGACGAAGGCGGCCGGACCATAGTGGCGAGAGTAGGGCGAGTTCAAGCCCTGGTTTCAAAGCAAGTTCCTGATCTGCGCGCATTTTCATCCGTCTGACCCATCCGGGTCATGCGGTCGGGCCCGGCGCCGACGGGCGAGCTCGATCCGCGCGCGGAGTCGGAGTTCGGCCAGCACCGAGCGGAGCGCCGGATCGGCCACCGCCTCGTTGGACTCGACGAGGGCAGCGAGGCGCTCCCACCGTGCCGAGTCGCCCTGCGCCCGCAACAGGTCGAGCTGGAGTCCGCGCAACTCGTCGAGCGCCGCATGCGCGCGGCCCATCTGGCGCTCCACCGCTGCGGCGGCCGGCGGGACGTCCTGCACGGCGAGCAGCACGGGCGGGTCCGCGCGTGCGACACGGAACGCCGCGCCTCCCGCCTGCGGCTGCGCCACGGTAAAGCCGGCGGCGGGGCGCGCTGCGCGGCGCGGGCTCGCCCCCTGCCCCAAGCCGAACACGCGCGTCATGCCGTTCTCCTCACTTGAACCTCGCGGCTGAACCTCGCGGCGCCCCGTCGCGTCGCGAAGCGTCACCGGCCGGGCATCCGCTGCCGCCAGCCGGCAAGGCTTGCCGCCCACTTCGGTGTGTTCGCGGCCAGGGCCCTGGCATACCGCTTGCCCTACCCGTGGCATGCCGCCGGCCGTCGCCGGGCGGCGGATGCGCGGGCCGGAGCGAAGAGTGGCGACCAAACCTTGCCGGAGAATGACGAGCCTCTGGGCGGCGGTCCTGCTGGGCTGGGTGCTGACGCTCGGCGCGGCGCCGCCCGCCGCCGCGCAGGTCCGCATCAAGGACATCGCCGATGTCGAGGGCGTACGGGACAACCAGCTGGTCGGCTACGGGCTGGTGGTCGGGCTCAACGGCACCGGCGATCGGCTGCGCTCAGCGCCCTTCACGCGCCAGTCGCTGATCGGCGTGCTGGAACGGCTCGGCGTCAACACGCGCGACCAGGAGACGCGGCTCGATACGCGCAACGTCGCCGCCGTGATGGTCACCGCCAATCTCCCGGCCTTCGCCCGTCCCGGCAGCCGGATCGACGTCGCCGTCTCGACCCTCGGCGACGCCACCAACATCACCGGCGGCACGCTGCTGGTCACGCCGCTGCTCGGCGCGGATGGCGAGGTCTATGCGGTGGCGCAGGGTGCGGTGGCGACCGGCGCCATCGCGGCGCGCGGCGCGGCGGCGAGCGTGACGCGCGGCGTGCCGACCGCGGGTCGGATCGCCAATGGCGCGGTGGTGGAGCGCGAGGTCGCCTTCCAGTTCGCGCAGGGCGAGCGCATTCGCCTGGCACTGCGCAACCCGGACCTGACCACGGCGCGGCGCATCGCGGCGGCGATCAACCGCCAGGCCGGCGGCGGCGTCGCGCAGGCGACGGATCCGCGCACCGTCAGCCTGCTTATCGGGGGGCGGGATCCCATCGCCTTCCTGTCCGAGGTCGAGCAGCTGCGCGTGCAGCCCGACCAGGTCGCACGCGTGGTGATCGAGGAAGCGTCCGGCACCATCGTTGTGGGCTCCCAGGTCCGGGTCAGCACGGTCGCGATCGCACAAGGGAATCTCACGATCCGCATCACCGAGACGCCGCAGGTCAGCCAGCCCAACGCGCTGTCGGGGGGACAGACGGTGGTGGTGCCGCGCACGGGGATCGAGGTGGACGACCAGAACGAGCGGCGGATGGGCATCCTGCGCGGCGGGGTGACGCTCGACGAGCTGGTGCGCGGGCTGAACAGCCTCGGCGTCGGGCCGCGCGACCTAATCTCCATCCTGCAGACCATCAAGGCCGCCGGCGCGCTGCAGGCGGAGCTGGAGGTGCGATGACCATCTCGCTGACCGCGGCGCCGGCCGCGCAGGGAACGATCCGGCGGCTGGCGCAGGAATTCGAGGCGCAGGCGGTGGCGGCGATGTTCCAGCCGGTCTTCGCCGCGCTGCCAACCGACGGCCCCTTCGGCGGCGGCAAGGCGGAAGCGCAGTGGCGCCCGCTGCTGGTGGACGCGATCGCGCGCGACCTCGCGCGCGCAGGCGGGCTTGGGCTCGCCGCTCCGGTGGAGCGGGAGCTTCTGCGCGCGCAGGAACTCGCCGGTCGCGCGCAGGGACAGGGAGACCAGGCATGATGCAGGCTGTGCTGGCCGCGGCGGGGCGGCTTGCGGAGGCGCTGCGCGCGGAGAACGAGGCGCTGGCGCGGCTCGACCTGGGCGCGGCGGCGGAACTCGGCCGCGCCAAGCGCGAGGCGGCGGAGGCCTTCGAGGCCGCCTTCGCCGCCGCGGCCCGGACCGGGACGACGGGCGA
>NZ_JAKJIB010000031.1 GCF_021864505.1 Falsiroseomonas oryziterrae | reverse complement strand
CTACTACAACGGCGCGGCCGTGGCCGGCATCGTCGGCCTGGGCATCGGCGCCGTGGTCGGCTCGGCCCTTGCCGCGCCGCCGGTCTACGTCGCGCCACCGCCGCCGCGGGTCTATTACGCGCCGCCCCCGCCCGTCGTGTACCAGCCGCCGCCGGTGGTCTATCAGCCGCCGCCGCGCTGGGTGCAGCCGGCCCCGGGCTGGAGCCCGGGCTGGGCGCCCCCGCCGCCGAAGCCCTGGGGCTGGTGAGGCGGGCTCAGCCCTCGTCGTCCTCCTCGTCGTCCTCCTCCCGCCGCGGGTCTAGGACGCGCCAGTTCCGCTCCTCGGCGTCTCCCGGCTTCGCCGCGGCGAAGGCCTTCAGTTCCGTGGCGCTGCGCCAGACATCGTCGCCGGCGCCGACGACCTCGGCGTCCTCGCCATAGGCGAACCACGCCTCCAGCACCGCCTCCGGCGCCATGCCGCGGCCGCGGCAGCGCTCCAGGCTGTCGCGGACGTAGCGGCGGGCGAAGGCGTTGGCGTGCGCGACGGAGAGGAAGCCGCGCACCGTCTCGACCGGGTCGGAGCCGTTGGCCCCGGAGAGGTCCATGATCCGCACCGCGAGGCCGGGCGGGGCCGAGATCGCGTCGGAGAAGATCGGGTCGTCGCTCATGCCTTGTGCCTCAGTCGCCGGCGCCCGCTTCCGCGGGCTTGGCGTCGTGCGGGTAGCACGCCTCCGGCGTGACGCCGCAGTCACGGCGGGCCGCGTTCGCGGCCTCGGCCCGCAATGCGGGCCGCACGGTGCTCTTGATCCCGTCGTCGCTCATCGCGTCTCGTCGTAGCCGTTGGTGATGGGATAGCGCCGGTCGCGGCCGAAGGCACGGGCGGTCAGCTTCACGCCCGGCGGCGCCTGGCGGCGCTTGTATTCCGCGCCGTCGAGCAGGCGCCGCACGCGCTCCACCGTCGCGCGGTCATGGCCGGCGGCGACCAGGGCGGCGACGCTCTCCTCCCGCTCCACCATCGCCTCGAGGATCGCGTCCAGCACCGGATAGGGGGGGAGGCTGTCCTGGTCGGCCTGGCCGGGGCGGAGCTCGGCGCTGGGCGGCTTCAGGATCACGCGCTCCGGCATCACCGGCCCGCCTGGGCCGAGCGCGCCGTCGGGCCGGACTGCGTTGCGCCAGCGGGCGAGCGCGGAGACCTGGGTCTTGTAGAGGTCCTTCAGGACGGAAAAGCCGCCGCACATGTCGCCATAGAGCGTGGCGTAGCCGGTGCTCATCTCCGACTTGTTGCCGGTGGTCAGCAGCATCCACCCCGTCGCGTTGGACAGCGCCATCAGCGTGAGGCCGCGCAGCCGGGCCTGGATGTTCTCCGCCGCCAGCCCCTGCGGCGGGCCGCCGAGCGTGGGCAGCAGCATCGCATCCAGCGCCTGCATCCCGGGATCGATGGGCATGGTGTCGAGCCGGATGCCGAGCAGCGCCGCGCAGGCCGCCGCGTCGCGCAGGCTTTCCTCGGAGGTGTAGGGCGAGGGCAGCATCACCGCCCGCACGCGATCGGCGCCGAGCGCGTCCACCGCGACCGCCGCCGTCACCGCGGAATCGATCCCGCCCGACAGGCCGAGCAGCACGCCGGGAAAGCGGTTCTTCGCGACGTAGTCGGCGAGGCCCAGCATCATCGCGCGCCAGGCTTGCTCCGGCTCGTCCATGACGGGCGCGAGCGGCTGCGGGGCGCAGACCAGCACGCCGTCCTCGCGCGTCCACGCCGTGACGACGACGCCCTCGCGAAAACCCGGCATCTGCACGGCGAGCGACCGGTCGGGGTTCAGCACGAAGCTCGCGCCATCGAAGACCAGCTCGTCCTGCCCGCCGACCTGGTTCAGGAAGACGAAGGGCAGGCCCGTCTCCACCACGCGCGGCACGGCGAGGTCGACGCGGCGCCCGGCCTTGCCGATCTCGAAGGGCGAGCCGTTGAGGGAAATGAGGATGTCGGCCCCCGTCTCGGCCAGCGTCTCCGACACGGCGGGGAACCACCAATCCTCGCAGATCATCAGCCCGAGACGGAACCCGCGGAAGGCGACGGGGCCGGGCGCGGGGCCGGCGTCGAAGACGCGCTTCTCGTCGAAGACGCCGTAGTTCGGGAGCTCGTGCTTGGCGCGGCGGGCGATCACCTTGCCGCCGTCCAGCACATGCAGCGCGTTGTAGCGCCTGCCGCCCTCGATCCAGGGCCCGCCGACGACGAGGCCCGGCCCGCCATCGGCGGTTTCCGCGGCCAGCGCCTGGATCGCGGCCTCGGCGGCGGTGCAGAAGGCGGGGCGGAGGACGAGGTCCTCCGGCGGGTAGCCCGCGATCGAGAATTCCGGCGTGACGACGAGGTCGGCGCCGAGCCGCGCGGCCTCGGCCCGCGCCGCGCGGATGCGGGCCGCGTTGCCCTGCAGGTCGCCGAGATGCGCGTCGATCTGCGCGAGCGCGATGCGAAGCCGGTCGTTCATGCGGGGCAGATGGCGCGGCGCGGGGCGGGGATCAACGCGCCCCGGTCACGCCGAGGATCATCCCCGCCGAGACCAGCGCGACACCCGCAAGACCGACGACGCCCAGCGCCTCGCCCAGCAGCGGCCAGGCGGCGAGTGCGGCCATGGCCGGCACCAGCGCGGTCACCGCCGTGGTGCGTGCGGCGCCGATCGCGGTCACGGCGCGGGTGAAGAGGAAGCCGGCCAGCACGGTCGCCAGCGCGCCCTGGTAGACGAAGTGGAAGGCGACCGCGCCGAGCGGCACCGCGCCGATGTTGGAGGGCAGCGCGAGCCACCACAGTGGCAGGAAGATCGGCGCCGGCACCAGCGCGATCACCAGCGTCGCCTGCATCGCCGGTACGCGCCACAGCCGCACCAGCAGCGTGTAGACCGCCCAGCAGCATCCAGCCGTCAGGAACAGCAGGTCACCGCGCCAGGCGCCCGGGTAGTCGCCGAAGGTGTCGGAGGCGAGCAGCGCGATGCCGCAGGCGACGACCGCGAGCGAGAGCGCGCGGCGGCGCGTCCAGCCCTCGCGCAGCACGATCCAGAACAGCGCGGCGGTGACGAAGGGCAACAGCCCCGGCATCAGCACGCCGCCATGCGCCGCCGGGGCGAAGCGGAAACCGAGATAGGCAAGGATCGGGAAGCCGAAGGCCGCCGTCGCGACGATCGCCGCGACCCGATGCGGCGGCAGGCGCGGCAGGCCGAAGATGGCGACCAGCGGCAGCGCGGCGACGAAGCTGCCGGCGTAGCGCAGCGCCGCCACGTCCCAGGGCGTGAAGGCCTGCGCCTGGGCGAGGCGCGAGAAGACCAGGAAGCCCGACCAGACGAAAAGGACGGCGAAGGCGCAGGCGTAACCGATGCGCCGATCGCGCGCCGCCGTGTCGGACACGCTCAGCCGCCGTGCCCGTTCTTCTTCCGCGGCACCGTCCGCAGCAGGAATTCGCGGCCGACCTTCACGCGGGCCTGGCCGTCATATTCCACGATGTCGGCGGTGGCGTAGGTCTCCGACCAGGCATCGGGGATGAAGCTGCCGGTGCCGACCACGTCGATCGGCGCCTTGGCCTCCGCCATCACGCGGCACTTGCCGACGCCGAAGCCGGACGACGCCACGATGCGCACCTTCGGGAAGCCGGCCTCGTCCAGCGCCTCGCGCATCCGCCAGATCGCGGCGGCGGAGACGCCGGTGCCGACCAGGTGGCGCAGTTCCGTCTCGCTGCGGTAGCGGCGCACGGCGTTGGGCGCGTGGCGCTCCAGCACCGCATAGCTCTCCGCCGGGTCGAGACCTTCCAGGAAGCGGCCGCCATGGGTGTCGAGCCGCACCGCCATCCGCCCCGCCGCGGCAAGCTCGGGAAAGCGGCGGCAGACCTCGAGCCCGTCCGTGACCTCGCGCCCGAAATAGTCGGTCAGCACGGTCAGGTCCTGGTCGGGGAAGGTCTCGTGGAACATCTCGGCGGCGCGCAGCGTGGAGCCGGCATAGCCGATCAGCGCATGCGGCATGGTGCCGCGCCCGCGCGGCGTGGTGCCCGGCGCGCCGTACCAATGCGCGGTGGTGTCGTTCGCGTTGCCGATGAAGCCCTTCGCCCCCTCGCGCCGCGCAGCCGCACCGCCCACGCTCGCGGCATAGGCCATCATCTCCTGCATCTCGGCGCCGGCGCAGTGCCGCGCCTCCATCGCCAGGAACGGCACGTTCGGGAGTTCCACGCACATCTGGTAGGCGTTGTGCGCGGCCACACAGGCGGCACCCAGCTTCTGCAGCACGATGGTCTCGAGATCGACCAGCTCGGCGAAGGAGCCCGAGAGGTAGAAGAGCGGATCGCCCGCGCCGACCCAGGCGCCTTCCTCGTGCATCAGCTCGATGTCGAAGCTGGTGCCCCGCTGCTGCGCCACCGCCCGCAGCCAGTCGGTCGCGAGCCGCGGCGCGGAGATCACCGGCCGGCGGAGGAACACCGCATAGGTCACGCGGCAATCGCCGAACTTCCGGACGATCGCCTTCGTGCGGTTGAAGTAGCTGTCGGTGCGGGCGGCGATGGACGCGTCGTCCACCGCCACCGCGCGCCCGGCGGGGTCCGTCATTGCGCCGCCTGGGCCGGCGCCAGTCCTCCGCCACGCCGCGCCTTCAGCTCCTCGGCGAGCAGGAAGGCGAGCTCCAGCGACTGCTCCGCGTTCAGCCGCGGATCGCAGAAGGTCGCGTAGTTCGCGCCGAGATCGGCCTCCGTCAGGCGATGCGCGCCACCGAGGCACTCTGTCACGTTCTGGCCCGTCATCTCGACATGCACGCCGGCGGGGATCGTGCCTTCCGCCGCGTGGCAGTCGAAGAAGCGCTTCGTCTCGGCCAGGATCGCGTCGAAGCTGCGCGTCTTGTAGGCGCCGGCCTTCACGCCGTTGCCGTGCATCGGGTCGCAGATCCAGACCACGTTGCGGCCCGCGCGCTTCACCGCCCGCAGCAGCCCGGGCAGCTTCGCCTCGACCTTCTCCGCGCCCATGCGCGAGATGAGCGTGAGGCGGCCCTTCTCGTTCGACGGATTCAGGATCTCGGTCAGCTTCACCAGCTCGTCCGGCTCCATGCTGGGCCCGACCTTCATGCCGATCGGGTTGGCCACGCCGCGCATGAACTCGACATGCGCGCCGTCCGGCTGGCGCGTCCGGTCGCCGATCCAGAGGAAGTGGGCCGAGGTCGCATACCACCTGCCCGGATGCGTCGAGGGCTGGCGGGTCATCGCCTCCTCGAAAGGCAGCAGCAGGGATTCGTGGCTGGTGTAGAACTCGGTCTCGCGCACCTGCGGGCTGTCGCTCATGCCGCAGGCGCCCATGAAGCGCAGCGTCTCGTCGATGCGCTGCGCCAGATCCTCGTAGCGGCTGGCCAGCGGGCTGCGCGCGGCGAAGTCGAGGTTCCAGCGATGCACCTCGTGGAGGTCCGCGTAACCACCGGTCGAGAAGGCGCGCAGCAGGTTCAGCGTCGCCGCTGACTGGAGATAGGCGAACTCCATCCGCCCGGGGTCGGGGATGCGGGCCTCGGCGGTGAAGTCGGGGCCGTTGATGATGTCGCCGCGGTAGGAAGGCAGCGTGACGCCCTCCACCGTCTCGGTGTCGGAGGAGCGCGGCTTGGCGAACTGGCCGGCCATGCGGCCGAGCTTCACCACCGGCATGGAGGCGCCGAAGGTCAGCACGACCGCCATCTGCAGCAGCACACGGTAGGTGTCGCGGATGGTGTTGGCGTGGAATTCGGCGAAGCTCTCCGCGCAATCGCCGCCCTGCAGCACGAAGGTGCCGCCGTCCCCGGCCTTGGCGAGATGCGCCTTCAGCCGGTCCGCCTCACCTGCAAAAACCAGCGGGGGAAATCGGCCGACCTTCTCCTCCATGGCCCGCAGCCGGGCCTGGTCGGGATAGTCGGGCACCTGACGGATCGGCATGGCCCGCCAGGATTCCGGGCTCCACGCGCGCGAAAGCATCGGTCAACTCCACTTCAAGGCGGGCACCATAGCGGGGCGCCCGGCCTTGGCAAACCGCCGGTTTCGGCTCACTCCGCCGCTGCGGCCACCCCGGCTTCCCGCGCCCGGGTCCGGAGCGTCACGAACTCCTCGGCCGCGGTCGGGTGGATGCCGATGGTGCGGTCGAAATCCTGCTTGGTGGCGCCCATCACCACCGCGATGCCCACTCCCTGCATGATCTCGGCCGCGTCCTCGCCGATCATGTGGGCGCCGAGCACGCGCTGGGTGGCCTGGTCCACCACCAGCTTCATCACCGTCTTCCGCCCCTCGCGCTTGGTGATGGTGTGGCGCATGGGGGTGAAGCGGGTGAGGTAGATGTCCACCTTGCCGCGTGAAGCCGCCTCGGCCTCCGTCAGCCCGACGGTCGCGACGGGCGGCGAGGTGAAGACGGCGGAGGGGACGTTCGCGTAGCTCGCCTTGCGCGGGCGGTTGCCGAACAGCGTGTCAGCCAGCGCATGGCCGACAGCCGTCGCCATCGGCGTCAGGTTCACGCGATGGATCACGTCGCCGATGGCGTAGATGTGCTTCGCGCTGGTGGCGTGGTCGTCATCCACCACGATGGCGCCATTGGCGTCCGTCGCTACCCCCGCCGCCTCGAGCCCGAGGCCCTTGGTGTAGGGCACGCGCCCCGTGCAGAAGAACACCGCATCCACCTCGCGCACGAAATTGGTCGAGAGGCCGAGCAGCAGCTCGTCATCCGCGCGCGTGATGCGGGTCGGCGAGACGTCGGGGTTCAGGCGGATGCCCTGGGCGGTGAGCGCCTCGGCCAGCGCGGTGCGGATGTCGTCGTCGAAGCCGCGCAGCGGGAGGGAGGCGCGATAGACCAGGTCCACCTCCGCACCCAGGCCGCGCAGCAGGCAGGCGAACTCGACCGCGATGTAGCCCGATCCCAGCACCGCGACGCGCTTCGGCAGCGCGCCGAGGGTAAAGAGATCGTCGGAGATCAGGCCGAGCTCGGCGCCGGGTATGTCGAGGCGCTGCGCCATGCCGCCGGTGGCGATGACGATGCGCTCCGCCGTGACGCGCTTGCCGCCGACCTCGAGGGTATGTGGGTCCACCAGCACGGCGCGGGCGTCGAAGGTGGTGGCCCCCGCGCCCTTCAGGAGCTTGTCGTAGATCGCCGAGAGCCGGGCGACTTCCGCATCGCGCGCCGCCGCCAGCTGCTGCCAGTCATGGCCGCGGGTCTCGATCTCCCAGCCGAAGGCGGCGGCGTCCTCGGCCCACATCCCGTATTCGGCGGCGTTGACCATGATCTTCTTCGGCACGCAGCCGACATTGACGCAGGTGCCGCCCCAGAAGCGTTCCTCCGCGATGCCGACGCGCGCGCCATGCGAGGCGGCGATGCGCGCGCAACGCACGCCGGCGCTGCCGCCGCCGATGACGAAGAGGTCGAAGTCGTAGGGCATGATCACCTGCGTGTTGTCGTTCGTGGCGAGGGCGAACCCCCACCCTCCCGCGCTGCGCGCGGGCCCCTCCCTCCCCCGCAAGCGGGAGAGGGACTCAAGCCGTCACGTTCCGATGCCGCCGAGCGCCACGTACTTCACCTCGAGATACTCCTCGATCCCGTGATGCGAGCCCTCGCGGCCGACGCCGGATTGCTTCATGCCGCCGAAGGGCGCGACCTCGGTGGAGATCAGGCCCTCGTTCACGCCGACCATGCCGTATTCCAGCGCCTCGCTGACGCGGATCGCACGCCCCAGGTCCTTCGTGTAGAAATAGGCCGCGAGGCCGAAGGGCGTGTCGTTCGCCAGCTTCACCGCCTCCTCCTCCGTCCTGAAGCGGAACAGCGGCGCGACGGGGGCGAAGGTCTCCTCGTTGAAGATCACCGCCTCGCGCGGGACGTCCACCAGCACGGTCGGCATGTAGAAATTGCCGCCCCTGGCGTGGCGCTGCCCGCCGGTGAGCACCTTGGCCCCCTTGGCCAGCGCGTCGGCGACGTGCTCCTCGGCCTTCTTGACGCCATCGGCGTTGATCAGCGGGCCGATGACGACGCCGGGCTCGGTGCCGTCGCCGACCTTCATCGCCTCCACCGCCGCCTTCAGCTTGGCCGCGAAGGCGTCGTAGATCCCCTCCTGCACCAGGATGCGATTGGCGCAGACGCAGGTCTGGCCGGCATTGCGGTACTTCGACGCCATCGCACCCGCGACCGCCGCATCGAGGTCGGCATCGTCGAAGACGATGAAGGGCGCGTTGCCGCCGAGTTCCATGCTCGTGCGCTTGATGGTGCCGGCGGCCTGCTGCATCAGCACGCGCCCCACCTCGGTCGAGCCGGTAAAGGTCAGCTTGCGCACCAGCGGGTTCGTCGTGAGTTCCTCGCTCATGTCGCGCGCCGCGCCGGTGACGATGTTGCACACCCCGGCCGGGAAGCCCGCGCGCTCCGCCAGCACGCCGATCGCCAGCGCCGAGAAGGGCGTCTGGGAGGCCGGCCGCACCACGCCCGTGCAGCCCGCGGCCCAGCCCGGGCCGAGCTTCCGCGTGATCATCGCGGCGGGGAAGTTCCAGGGCGTGATGGCAGTGAAGACGCCGACCGGCTCCTTCGTCACCAGGATGCGCCGGCCCTTCACGTTCTGCGGGATGGTGTCGCCGTAGACGCGCTTGGCTTCCTCGGCGAACCACTCGAGGAAGCTCGCCGCATAGGCGATCTCGCCCTTGGCTTCCGCTAGCGGCTTGCCCTGCTCAGCCGTCATGATCGTCGCCAGGTCGTCGGCATTCGCGAGCATCAGGTCGAAGAGCCGCCGGATCAGCGCGGCGCGCTCCTTCGCCAGCATCGCGCGCCAGGCGCCCTGCGCTTCATGCGCGGCCTCGATCGCACGGCGCGTCTCCGCGGCAGAAAGCGACGGCACGCGGCCGACCACCTCGCCCGTGGCGGGATTGCGGACCTCGAGGGTCTTGCCGCTTTCGGCCTGGATCCATAGCCCGCCCACCAGGTTCGCCTGGCGGAACAGGTCGGGGTCCTTCAGCGGCAGTTTCGCGACGGCATCGAGCATGGCGGCGTTCCTTCCCTCTTCTGGGCCCGGAAGATAGGGCCGCGGCGGCGGAGTGTCAGCCGCGGGACTTCTTCCCCTTGAAGCCGCGCCCCGGCTTGTTGACCTGCCGGCCGCGCGCCACGGCCATGGCGTCGTCCGGGACGTCCTCGGTGACCACGCTGCCCGCCCCCACCAGCGCCCGTGCCCCGACCCGGACAGGCGCGACCAGCGCGGTGTCCGACCCGATGAAGGCGCCTTCGCCGATCACGGTGCGGTGCTTGGCGACGCCGTCGTAGTTGCAGGTGATGGTGCCGGCGCCGATGTTCGCGCCCGCGCCGATCTCGGCATCCCCGAGATAGCTCAGATGGTTCGCCTTGGCGCCGGGCCCGAGCACGGCGGCCTTCAGCTCGACGAAGTTGCCGACATGCGCATCGGGCTCGATCACCGTGCCGGGGCGCAGGCGCGCGAAGGGGCCGATGATGGCGCCGCGCTTCACCACGCAGCCTTCCAGGTGGCTGAAGGCGCGGATCTCGACGCCGTCCTCGACCACGACACCCGGCCCGAAGACGACGTTGGGGCCGATGGTGACGTCCTGGCCGAGCCGCGTGTCGTGGCTGAGCACGACGCTCTCCGGCTGGACCAGCGTTGCGCCGCCGTCCATCGCGGCCAGCCGCAGGCGGCGCTGCAGCTCGGCCTCGGCCGCGGCGAGCTCGGCGCGGGAGTTCACGCCGCGCAGCTCGGCCTCCTCCGCCTCCACCGCCTGGACGCGCACGCCCTCGGCGGCGGCGATGGCGACGACGTCGGGCAGGTAGTATTCGCCCTGGTGGTTGTCGTTCTTAACCTGGCGCAGCCAGCGGAACAGGTCGGCGGCGCGAGCGCAGACCACGCCGGCGTTGCAGAGCGTCACGGCGCGCTCGGCGTCCGTCGCATCCGCCCATTCCACCACCCGCGTCACCGCGCCGGTCGCATCGGTCAGCACGCGGCCATACTTCGCCGGATCGGCCGGGCGCATCGCCAGCAGCACGAGCCCGGCCTCGGCGCGCGCCGCGCGCAGGCGCTGCATCGTTCCGGCCGTGATCAATGGGTTGTCGGCATAGAGCACGGCGACGTCGCCTTCGAAGCCGTCGAGCAGCGGCGCGGCCTGCAGCGTCGCATGGCCGGTGCCGAGCCGGTCGTGCTGCACCACCGTCGGATGCGGCGCGGCGGCCTTCTCCAGCACCTCCATCCCCGGGCCGATCACCACCACGGCGCGGTCGAAGGCCTGCTCTACCGAGGCGAGCAGGTGCTTCAGCATGGGTCGCCCGGCGATCGGGTGGAGCGTCTTGGGCAGGGCGGAACGCATGCGCGTGCCGTGCCCGGCGGCGAGCAGGATGGCGGCGGCGGTCATGCGCCCCGCGTAATCCGCCGGCCCCCCCGCGTCCAGCGAGGGTTGCGGGCCATCGGCCCGCGGCCTATCGCGCGCCGATGACAAGGCTTGCCGTCTTCGACCTCGATGGGACGCTGGTGGACAGCGCCCCCGACCTGCACGCCGCGCTCGACCGCCTGATGGCCGCACGCGGCCTGCCCGGCTTCGCGCGCGCCGAGGTGGTCGGGATGATCGGCGACGGCGCCCGCGCCCTGGTGGAGCGCGCGCTCGCCGCGCGGGGCCAGGGCTTCGACCCGGCGGCGCTCGAGGCGTTCCTCGCCGACTACACCGCGCAGGCCGCGGTGGAGACGCGCGCCTTCCCGGGGATCGAGGCGGCGCTGGACGCGCTGCAGGACGAGGGCTGGTCGCTCGCCCTCTGCACCAACAAGCCGGAGGCCGCGACACGCGAACTGCTCGCGGCGCTAGGTCTGACGGGACGCTTCGACGCGGTGGCGGGCGGCGACAGCTTCCCCGTCCGCAAGCCGCATCCGGGCCATCTGCTCGCGACCATCGCCGCCGCCGGCGCCACGCCCGGCATGGCGGTGATGGTCGGCGACCACCGCAACGACGTCGCGGCGGCGCGCGGCGCCGGCGTCCCCTGCGTCTTCGTCGGCTGGGGCTATGGCACGCTGGCGATGGCCGAGGGCGCGCGCATCGCCGCCAACCCGTCCGACCTTCCGGCCGAACTGGCGGCGGCGCTGGCGGCCTGACGCGCGATCGTCCTGGCGTCGGCGACGGCCTGCCCCGCCCTCAGCGCCAGCCAGCGCGCTGCAGGATGCGCAGCGCCTCCGCGGCGTTCGCCGCCAGCCGGTCGCCGTTGATCGGCTCGGCGCGGAAGCTGCCCATCGCGGCCAGCGCCGGATGCAGCGCGACGCCCTCCACCACCGGATACTCCATGTTGCCGAGCGCCAGGATTTCCTGGGCCTGCGGCGTCGTCAGGTAGTCGAGGAAGCGCAGCGCGTTCTCCCTGTTCGGCGCGGTGCGGACCAGCGCGGCGCCGGAGACGTTCACATGCGCGCCGCGGTCGCCCGCGCCCTGGTTCGGGAAGATGACGCCGATGCGGTTGAAGAGCTCGCGGTCCGCCGCGTTCTCGGACGCGCCGAAGGCGGCCAGGTAGTAGGTGTTGGAGATCGCGATCCGGCACTGGCCGGGCGGGATGGCGCGGAACTGGTCGCGGTCGCCGCCCTGCGGCGGGCGCGCCAGGTTCTGCGCGACGCCCCTCGCCCAGGCCTCCGTCGCCGCCGGCCCGTCGGCGGCGAGGATCGAGGCGCCGAGGCTCACATTGTAGGGGTGGTTGGCGGCGCGCACGCAGATCTGCCCGCGGAAGCGCGGATCTGCCAGGTCCTCGTAGCGCGCGAGGCCGGCCGGCGGCCCGGCCTGGCGGTCGAACATGATGACGCGCGCGCGCTGCGAGACGGCGAACCAGTGGCCCTGCGGATCCTGCAGCCCGGCCGGGATGCGGCTCTGCACCGCGGCCGACCCGTGCGGCTGGGTCACCCCCGCCTCCTTCGCCCGCGCGAGGCGCGCGGCATCCACGGTGATCAGCACGTCGGCCGGGCTGTTCGCGCCCTCGTTGCGGATGCGCTCGATGAGCTGGTCGGCATCGCCTTCGATCAGCCGTATGCGGATCCCGGTCTCCCGCGTGAAGGCGTCATAGAGCCGCCGGTCGGTGTCGTAGTGGCGCGCGGAATAGACCGCGATCTCGCCGCGGTTCGGCTGGGCCTGCGCGAGCGCGAGGCCGAGTGCCAAAGCGAGGGCGGCGAGGCCGGGCAGGAGGAAGCGGCGCAGCATGAGGCTCTCCGGTAGGTGCCGCGATGGCTATCGCGAATGCGAATCATTCGCAAATGAACATCGCGCAAGGCCGATGCTGCGATACGCCGCGGCGATGCCGCCGTCCTTGCGGCACCGCAACCGCCGCACCCGCCCGAAACAGGCGGGGCCGGTCTCAGCCGCCTTGCTGCAATCCGCGCAGGAAGCGCGCGCGCTGCGACGCGCCGGCGGTCAGCAGCGCATGGTCCGAGCCCGCGAGCAGCAGCCGCGCCCCGAGGGCGATGTAGTCCGGCGCCACCACCTCGTCATAGACGCCGCCCATGCCCATGACCCTGCCGTGCTTCGCGCAGGCCGCCGCGACGGCCTGGTAGGCGCGGCGCACATCCGGATGGCCGATCTGGCCCGGGATGCCCATGGCCGCGGTCAGGTCGGACGTCCCGATCATCAGCGCATCCACGCCGGGCACGGCGGCGATGGCCTCGGCATTGGCGACGGCCTGCGGCGTCTCGATCATGCAGCAGAGCAGGATCTCGGCGTTCAGCGCCGCCTGCGCCTCCGCCGGCGGGACGGCGCGCAGCCCATAGGCGAAGGGCGGGCCGCCCCAGCTCCGCTGCCCGACGGGCGGGAAGCGGCAGGCGCGCACCACCGCCTCCGCCTGCGCCGGCGTGTCCACATGCGGGACGACGATGCCCATCGCGCCGTTGTCGAGGCAACGCGTCGCCTCGTGCAGCGCATCGGCGCAGACCCGCACCACCGGCGTGACGCCCTGCGAAAGCGCGGCGATCGAGATCTGCGCCGCATCGTCCACCGACAGCGCGCCGTGCTCGAGGTCGATGAACAGCCAGTCGAAGCCGCTCGCGGCCGCGATCATCCCCACCGCGCTGCCGCGCAGGTGATGCACGCCGAAGCCGAGCGCGAGGCCACCCTCGGCCAGGCGCCGGCGAAGCTGGTTGTGCGGCAGCGGCATGGGACGATCCTCCGCCAGGCAACGCAGCATGGCCGCTCCGCAGCGGTCAATCGGGGGCCGGCCCCGCCACGATCATCGCCTCCAGCGTCGCCAGCCGGTCGGCCTCGGCCGCCGGCTTGTCGCGGCGGACGCGCGCGATGCGCGGGAAGCGCAGCGCGACGCCCGATTTGTGCCGCGTACTCCGCTGCGCGCCGTCGAATTCCAGCTCCATCACCAGCGCCTTCTCGACCTCGCGCACCGGGCCGAACCGCGCCACCGTGTTGTTGCGGATCCAGCGGTCCAGCCAGAGCAGCTCCGCATCGGTGTAGCCGGAATAGGCCTTGCCGACCGGCACCAGCTCCTCGCCCCCCTCCCCGTCCGGCCGCCACAGCCCGAAGGTGTAGTCGGAATAGTAGCTGCTGCGCCGGCCCCTGCCCCGCTGGGCGTACATCAGCACCGCGTCCACGCTCAGCGGCGCGCGCTTCCACTTCCACCACAGCCCCTTCACGCGCCCCGGCACATAGGGCGCATCGGCGCGCTTGATCATCAGCCCCTCGATCGAGGCCTCCCGCGCCCCGGCGCGGATCTCCGTCAGCTGTTCCATCGAGCCGAAGGAAATCAGCTCCGACAGGTCCATCCGCGCCGGCCGCGTGCGCTCGAACCACGCCTCCAGCCGCTGCCGCCTCACGTCGAAGGGCAGGCCGCGCAGATCCTCCTCGCCCTCGATCAGCAGGTCGTAGAGCCGCACATGAACGGGGTGCTGCGCCATCATCCGCGGCGTGACGAGCTTGCGGTTCAGCCGCTGCTGCAGATCGGCGAAGGGGGCGACGACGTTGTCCCGCATCACCAGCAGCTCGCCATCCACCACCGCGTCGAAGCCCATCGCCTCCACGATCTCCGGGAAGGCCGCGGAGACGTCCTCGGCGCCGCGCGACCAGATCCGCCGCCCGCCCGCGGTCGCGGCGAGCTGGACGCGGATACCGTCCCATTTCCACTCGGCGCGATGCGTCGCGGGCCCGATCGCGTCGTAGTCCGGCTCCTCCAGCGGATGCGCGAGCATCAGCGGGCGGAACATCGGCGCGCCGGCCGGGTCCGGGCGCGGCCCGCGCCCTTCCAGCCAGTCGAAGAGCGGCCGGTAGGGCGCCTCGAGCCCGTGCCAGACCTCCTCGATCTCATCCACCTCGCGCCCCGCCCAGTCCGCGAGCGCGGTCTTGGCGAGGCGGGCCGAGACGCCGACGCGCAAGCCCCCGGTGACCAGCTTGATCAGCGCGAAGCGGCCATCCGCGTCCAGCGCGTCGAGCCAGCCCGCGATCAGCCCCGGCAACTCGGCCCGCGGCGTCGCCTCCATCGCCTCCACCACCTCGGCGAGGCCCGGCGCCGGCGCGTTCACGCCGCCCCGCTCCGGCCAGATCAGCGCGATGGTCTCCGCCGTGTCGCCGACATAGTCGAGCGAGAGGCCGAGCAGCAGCGGATCGGTGCGCGCCGCCACCAGCTCGCGCACCAGCGCGGGCTTGGCCGCCCGCAGCCGGAGTTCGCCGGTCAGTGCCGCCAGCCCGACGCCCCGGTCCGGGTCGGGCTGCAGCGCGAAATACTGCCGCAGCAGCGCAAGCTTGGCGTTCCGGCCCGGCGTGAAGACCAGCCGACCGAGCAGCGTGGCGAAGGCGGGCAGGCTCACCGGCCCGCCCCCGGCGGGTCGCCAACCGCTGGTTGCTGGCGAAAGGCCCCGAGTCGCCTTATCACGAAATCGTGAGCAGGCCCGACGCCACCCCACGCTTCTCGATCTGCACCCTCGTCACCGACGGCACGCAGCATGGCGCGATGCGCGCCAGCTTCGCCGCCCTCGGCTTCGATGCACCGGTCGCGGAGTTCCTGACCGTGGACAACACCCGCGGCAATCGCCGCTGCGCCTATGCCGGGCTGCGGGAGATGCTGTTGGCGGCCCGTGGCGAGCACGCCATCCTCTGCCACCAGGATGTGCGGCTGCTCGAGCACGATGCCCGCACCCTCGCGGATCGTCTCGCGGCCCTCACCGCGCGCGATCCGGACTGGGCGGTGGCCGGCAATGCCGGCGCGACGGAGGACGGCGAACTGCGGCTGCGCATCAGCGATCCGCATGGCGAGGACCGGCATATCGGGCCGCTGCCGGCGCGCGCGGCCAGCCTCGACGAGAATTTCCTCATCGTGCGGCGGGAGACCGGCATCCTCCCCTCGCCCGACCTGCGCGGCTTCCACCTCTACGGGACCGATCTCTGCCTGCAGGCCCGCTGCGCCGGCCGGACCGCCTGGGTGGTGGACTTCCATCTCCGCCATCTGAGCGCCGGTCGCGTGGACCGCGCCTTCCTCGCCGAGCAGGCCGCCTTCGAGCGCCGCTGGGGGCGACGCCTCGGCCGTGCGGAGCGGATCCGGACCACCTGCACGAAGCTGACGCTGCGTGCCGGCCTGGTCAGCGAGGTCGTGGCAAGCCTCCGGCTGGCGCGACGCCGCGCCCGACTCGCGACCTGACATGACCCGTCGCGGGCGCCCCAAAGCCAGGATTGGCGTGATCGGAACAAATACCGGGACCGCTCCCTGGTCTGCCCCGGCCCGCCCGTCTATCACGCGGCCGTGAGCGACCCCACCGCCCCGCCCGAGCCGTTCTTCTCGGTGTGCTGCCTGGTCACCGACCCGGTCCAGCACGCGGCGATGTGCGCCAGCTTCCGGGGCGGCGGCTTTACCTCGGCGAACACCGAGTTCATCGCCTACGGCGCCCGCAGCGGCCCACGCTTCGACGCCTATGCCGGCATCGGCCGGATGCTGGAAGACGCGCGTGGCCGCTACGCCGTCCTGGTGCGGCAGGATGTCCGCCTGCTGGCGGATGGCGCAACGGAGCTCGAGGCGCGGCTCGCCGAGCTGACCGAGCGCGACCCCGACTGGGCGGTGGCCGGCAATGCCGGCGTGACGGCGGAGGGCGAGGCGGTGATGCGCCTGACCGAGGGCGACGGCCCCACCGCGCAGCAGGGCACGGTGCCGGCGCGGGTCGCGAGCCTGGACGAAAGCTTCATCGTGGTGCGCCGGGCGACCGGTCTGCGCCCCTCGGCCGGACTCGCGGGCTACCAGCTCTTCGGCACCGATCTCTGCCTGCAGGCCCGCCTGCTCGGTCGGACGGCCTGGGCCATCGACTTCAACGTCCGGCGGCTCGGCACCGCGGGTCGGCTGGACCGCGCCTTCTTCGACCATCAGGAGGCCTTCGAGCGTCTTTGGGGGCAGCGGCTCGGCCAGTCAGAGCGCATCCGGACCCCCCGCACCACCCTGACGCTGCGCAGCGGCCTCGGCAGCGAGCTGCTCGGCCGCTGGCGGCTCAGCCGGCTCCGCGCCCGGTTGGACCGCTGACGGGCCCGCCTCCGGCTCCTCGTCCTCCTCGCCGCGTCCGATCAGGTGCAATGCGCGGCCGCGCACGCCGCGCTGCGCGAGGGCATGGATCAGCGCGTCCTCGCGCCCATGCGTGACCCAGATCTCGGGCGCCGCGACCTCCGCCGCGGTCAGCAGCAGTTCGTCCCAGTCGGCGTGGTCGGAGACGATCAGCGGCAGCTCCACCCCCTTCGCCTTGGCACGCTGGCGCACCCGCATCCAGCCGGAGGCGGCGCAGACCACCGGCTCGGCGAGCCGACGCACCCAGGGCGTCGCCTCGGCGCCGGAGGGCGCCAGCACGATCTCGCCGGCCAGCAGCCCGCCGCCCCCGCGCTTCTCCGGCGCCGGCACCGGCCGCAACTCGCCGAGCCTGACGCCGAGCCGCTCGTAAAGATCGCAAAGCGCCAGCATGGCGCCGTGCAGGTAGATCGGACGCTCCCATCCGGCCTCGCGCAGCAGCGCGATCACGCGCTGGCACTTGCCCAGCGCATAGACGCCGACCAGGTGGGCGCGGTCCGGGAAGAGCCGGACGCTCTCGAGCAGGCGCTGGATCTCCCGCTCCGCCGGAGGGTGGCGGAACACCGGGAGCGCGAAGGTCGCCTCGGTGACGAAGGCGTCGCAGGCGACCGGCTCGAAGCCCGCGCAGGTCGGGTCCCGCCGCCGCTTGTAGTCGCCCGAGACCACCACGCGGCTGCCGCGCCATTCGATCACCACCTGCGCCGAGCCGAGCACATGCCCCGCCGGCGCCAGGCGGATCGCGACGCCGTCGCGGGTCAGGGTGTCGCCGGGGTGGAGCGCCTGCTGGCGGCGCCCGGCGCGCTCCGCGCCCATCCGCGCGCGCATGACCGCCAGCGTCTCCGAAGTCGCCAGCACCGCCTCGTGGTCGGGCCGCGCATGGTCGGAATGGCCATGCGTGACGACGGCGCGCGGCACCGGCCGCGCCGGGTCCACGTAGAAATCGCCCGGCACGCAGTAGAGCCCCTTCGGCGTCACCTGCATCCAGCTGTCGGGCCGCGGCGCGGCGATGTGCAATCCGGTCTCCTTCGGGCGCCCCGCGCCATCTGGTGCCATCCGTTGCGGCTCCAACCCGCCGGGGCGGCGGGCGTTGCGCGACAGGGCCCAGGGGCTATCTTGCACCGGTGGGAACATTGCCGGAACTCTTCCGCGCGTGGTTCGCCGGGCGCGGCTGGGCGCCGCGGCCGCACCAGCTCGCCCTGCTCGACGCCGCGCGCGCCGGCGAGAGCGCGCTGCTGGTCGCGCCGACCGGCGGCGGCAAGACGCTGGCCGGCTTCCTCCCAAGCCTGGTGGATCTCCACGCCGCACCGCGGGAGGGGCTGCACACGCTCTACGTCTCGCCGCTGAAGGCGCTCGCGGTGGACATCGCGCGCAACCTCACGGCGCCGGTCGAGGAGATGGGCCTGCCCATCCGCATCGAGACCCGCACCGGCGACACCCCCGCCAACCGCCGCGCCCGCCAGCGCGCAAGCCCGCCCAATCTGCTGCTCACCACGCCGGAATCGCTCGCGCTGCTGCTGACGCTGGACGACGCGCCGGCGCTGTTCGCCGGCCTCTCGGCCGTCGTGGTGGACGAGATCCATGCGCTCGCCGGCACCAAGCGCGGCGACCAGCTCGCGCTCGGCATGGCGCGCCTCGCGACGCTCGCCCCGTTTGCGCGGCGCGTCGGCCTCTCGGCCACCGTCGCGCATCCCGATCCGCTGCGCGCCTATCTGTCGCCGACCGCGCGGCCCGACGACGTGCGCCTCGTGCTCGGCGCCGGCGGCGCGGAGCCGGTGCTCGACCTGCTGCTGCCGGAAGGGCGCCTGCCCTGGGGCGGCCATATGGGCCTCGCCTCCATGCCCGAGGTCTACCGCCGCATCCGCGAGGCGAACGTCACCATCGTCTTCGTCAACACCCGCGCTCAGGCGGAGCTCTGCTTCCAGGCGCTGTGGCGGATGAACGACGACAACCTGCCGATCGGCCTGCATCACGGCAGCCTCACCGTCGAGCAGCGCCGCAAGGTGGAGGCCGCGATGGCGGCGGGAAAGCTGCGCGCCGTCGTCGCCACCGCCTCGCTCGACCTCGGCATCGACTGGGGCGCGGTGGACCAGGTGGTGCAGGTCGGCGCGCCCAAGGGCGTCTCCCGCCTGCTGCAGCGCATCGGCCGTGCCAACCACCGGCTCGACGAGCCCTCTCGCGCCGTGCTGGTGCCGGCCAACCGCTTCGAGGTGATCGAATGCACCGCCGCACGCCAGGCGGTCGCCGCGCAGGAGCTGGACGGCGAGCCGCCGCGCCCGGGCGGGCTCGACGTGCTGTGCCAGCACATCCTCGCCTGCGCCGTCGGCGGCCCCTTCCTGCCCGACGAGCTCTACGCCGAGATCACCCGCGCCGCGCCCTATGCCGCCCTGTCGCGCCGCGACTTCGACGACGCGCTGCGCTTCGTCGAGGATGGCGGCTACGCACTCCGCAGCTACGACCGCTTCCGCCGCCTCTTCCGCGACGCGGAGGGACGCGTGCATGTCCGCTCCAACGCCGTCGCGCGGCAGCTGCGGATGAATCTCGGCACGATCGTCGAGACGCCGCTGCTCAAGGTCCGCCTCCGCGGCGGCCCGGTGCTCGGCGAGGTGGAGGAATGGTTCGTCTCCACCCTCACGCCCGGCGACTGCTTCATCTTCGCCGGCCAGTTGCTGCGCTTCGAGGGGCTCGACGCGCTCGCCTGCCTCGTCAGCCGCGGCGGCGAGGGCGAGCCGCGCGTCCCCGCCTATGCCGGCAGCCGCATGCCGCTGACGACTTATCTGGCCGCGCGGGTGCGCGCGATCCTGCACGACCCGAAGGCGTGGGGCGCGCTGCCCGCGCCGGTGCAGGAATGGCTCCGCCTGCAGCGCCACGCCTCGCAGATGCCGCCGAAGGACGGGCTGCTGGTCGAGACCTTCCCGCGCGGCGGCAAGTGGTTCCTCGTGGCCTACTGCTTCGAGGGCCGGCTCGCGCACCAGACGCTCGGGATGCTGGTGACGAAGCGCATGGAGCGGCTCGGCATGGGCCCGCTCGGCTACCTCGCCACCGACTACGTGCTGGTGGCATGGTCGGCCTTCGAGCCGACCGGCGTCGAGCGGCTGTTCGAGGAGGACATACTGGGCGAGGAGCTGGAGGAGTGGATCGCCGAATCCTCCATGCTCCGCCGCAGCTTCCGCAACATCGCGACGATCGCGGGGCTGATCGAGAAGAACCATCCCGGCGCCGAGAAATCGGGCCGGCAGATGACGATGAACGCCGACCTGATCTACGACGTCCTCCGCAAGCACGAACCCGACCACATCCTGCTGCGGGCGACGCGCCAGGAAGCCGCGGCCGGTCTCACCGACGTCGCGCGCATCGCGCTGCTGCTGAAGCGGGCGAAAGCGGGCGGCATCGTCCACCGCGCGCTGCCGCGCGTCTCGCCGCTGGCCGTGCCCGCGCTGATCGAGGAAGGGCGCGAATGGGTCGCCGGCGGCGCCGAGGACGCCCTGCTTGCCGAGGCCGCCGCGCTGGTCGAGGAAGCGACCGAGGGCGCCGAGCACTTCGCCGAGGTGCTGGCCGAGGTCACCGACGCCATCCCTGCCCGCGGCGATCGCGATCGTGCGCGGCGCCCGCGCGACCGCGATCCGAAGCGCGCACGGGGCTTCAACAAATATGTGCGCCACGCGCCGAAAGGACTGACCTCTCCCCGATGAGCGCCGCCCCGATCCATCTCGCGGGCGAGCGGCTGATGCTCGACCCGGCGGGCTTCGTCGCCTGGCCCGCGCAGCGCCTGCTCGCCGTCGCCGACCTGCATCTCGAGAAGGGCAGCCACTTCGCCGCGCGCGGCCGGCCGGTGCCGCCCTACGACACGAAGGAGACGCTGGAGCGCCTCGCGCTCGGCCTCCGCCGCTGGCGCCCCGCGCGGCTCGTGCTGCTCGGCGACAGCTTCCATGACGGCGAAGGAGCCGCGCGGCTCGCGCCATCGGACGCGGCCACGCTGTGCCGTCTCGTCGCCGATATCGAGGTGACCTGGGTGCTCGGCAACCACGACCCGGTGGCGCCCGATGCGCTGCCCGGTGTGGCGACCGAGGAGCAGCGCATCGGCCCGCTGGTCTTCCGCCACATCGCGCGGCCCGGCGCGGCAGGCGAGGTGTCGGGGCATTTCCATCCGAAGGCGACGGCGCCGACCCGAGCCGGCGGGGTGACACGCCCCTGTTTCCTCGCGGATGCGCGGCGCCTGCTGATGCCCGCCTTCGGCGCCTATACGGGCGGGCTCGACATCGCCGATCCCGCCATCGCCACGCTCTTCCCGCGCGGCGGCCGCGCCTTCCTGCTCGGCCGCGAGCGGCTGTTCAGCTTCCCGACCGGCCCGTTGCGGCTGGCGGCCAGGCTGCAGCCGGCCGCCGCTACCTGACCTGCCGCGGCGCCCGCGTCCTGCCCGGGCGATCCCGGCGCAGGACGCGGCGCTGCGTCACGGGAACAGGATCTGGTTGATCGGATAGATCACCCCGTTGCTGGCGCTGATCGGCGAGCCGACGAGTTGCGCCGGCGCGGCCGAGACGTTCGCGCCCAACGAACCCACCGCCGACAGCTGCTGCGCCGGCGCGGGGTTGGTCACCCGCATCGTGCCGCCTGTGCTGCTGATCTGGATGTCGCCGCCGTTCAGCGTGCGCAGCCTCCGGTCGGCGCCGCCGAGCTGCGCGACGTCGAAGGCGCCCGGCACGACGTGGTAGTTGATCAGCGCCAGCCAGCGCTGCCGGTTGGAGGCGTCGCCCGCCGTGTCGCTGCCGCGGCCATAGCTTTGCGACAGCAGATCCTGCAGCAGCCCGGCCGGCGCGCCGGTGAAGGCCTCGTCCACCGGGGCGAAGACGGTGATCGGCCCAGGCTCGCGGAAGGTCTCCACCGCGGTCGCGCGGGTGACGAGATCGAGGAACCGCGCGAAGCGATTGTCGCCGGCGAGGGTGTCGGCGATCGTGCGCAGGGATTGCGCCCGCGCGCCCGGGATCGCCAGCGTGCCGGCCGCGAGCGTGCCGAGCGCGAGAAGGCCGCGCCTGTTCATCGAGGTCATTGCTGTGTCCTTCCGTGGTGGACGTTCTCCGCCACGGCTGTCCCGGGGTCCGTGCGGTCGGGCGGTGGAACGCCCTCGGCCTGTCCCGGTTCGACGCCCGCTCGCCCTGCGCCGGGGCGCACCTACATAGGCTTTCCATGACCGCTCCCGTGCTGATCTGGTTCCGACACGACCTCCGCCTCGCCGACCACGCCGCGCTGACGGCCGCCGTGGCGGGCGGCCGCCGCGTGCTGCCGGTCTTCGTGCTCGACGACGAGGCGGCCGGCCCGCATCGCCATGGCGGCGCGTCGCGCTGGTGGCTCAGAGGCAGCCTCGCCGCGCTGTCCCGCGACCTCGCGGCGAAGGGCGCGCCGCTCCTGCTCGCGCGCGGCCGCGCGGAAACCGTCATCCCGGCGCTCGCCGCCGCCATC
>NZ_JAKJIB010000309.1 GCF_021864505.1 Falsiroseomonas oryziterrae | reverse complement strand
CGGTCGTCCCCGATGAACCCGCTGACGTTGAGCCGCGCCACGTGCTCGCGACCGCCGGGCAGCAGGCGCGACGCGTCGCGCGGGGCGATCGCGATCGCCGCGACCAGGCCGAGCACCGCCAGCACGGCCGCGGCGCGCCAGAAGGACAGGCGCCGCTTCAGCTTGCGGCGATCGAGCAGGAGATCGGCATCGAGGGGCATGCGCCGCATATGGCCCGCTACCCCGCATCCGGCCAAGGCCCTGAAATCCCGGCGCGTTGACGGCTCCTTGAGCCCGCGCCCTGCGACCGCACGGAGCGCGGCGGTCGCGCCCGGCTCAGCCGGTGAAGGCCCCGGAGGCCGCGTCGTAGGGGAAGGCCCCGAGCCCGCGGCTCGCATAGAAGCCCCGGCACGCCGCGGCGCCGTCGAGGAACATCGCCTCGCCCCGCACGAAGCCGGCGAAGGGGTCGTCGGGCTTCACGCCGCGGTTGTCGGACGAGACCCAGTCGTCCTGGCAGCCGTGCTGGATCTTGGTGACGAGGGTGCGGTTGAGGCGCCGCAGCATCTCCGCCGCCTCCGCGCCGTAGCTGCCACGCTTGGCGCCGCCCGCGGCGGCGATGCGCAGCCGCTGCCAGCTCCCCTTCCAGAACTGCCACACGCCCATCAGATCGTAGTCGGAGACGTAGACCGACGCATCGATCATCGGCTCGCCGTCGCGGAACATCGGCGCGCCGCCGGGCGCGCGGCGGAGCTTGTGCACGCTGACGACGCCGGAGTCGCCCGTCTTCTTGGACACCGCGCCGATCTTCGCCGGCAGCAGCCCCTGCCAGGCATAGGACGCCGCCTTCGGACAGCGCACCACGATGCACCAGCCCGGCGCGCCGGCGGTGAAGGCGCGCAGCGCCGCGACGTCGGCCGGCAGCATCCCGGCCTTGCGGCCGAGCGCGATGTCGGCCTCCGAGACGCCGGCGCGCCGCGCCTCCACGTCGCGCGCATGGGCCATCATCTCGCCGATGGTGATCATGGGCCGGCTCCGCGGTGCCAATGGCCAGTTCAGATGGCCTGCGGCGCGATTCCCGCGCGGCGCGAGCGGCGCGTCAAGGCTGCCGGAGCGGCATCCGAAGAACGGGGACGCACGAAAAAACCCCGGGCAGCGGGGCTGCCCGGGGTTCGTCGAAGCACCGCCTGAGCGGTGCGTCGTTACTCCTCGCCGGCCTGGCGGCGGCGGATCGCGGCGCCGAGGATGTCGCCGAGCGACGCGCCGGAGTCGGAGGACCCGTACTCCTGCATCGCCTGGCGCTCCTCCTCCACTTCCTTGCCCTTGATGGTCAGGGCCAGGCGGCGGCCGGCGCGGTCCACGGCGGTGACCTTCGCATCGACCTTCTCGCCGACGGCGAACTTGTCGGGGCGCTGGTCGGCGCGGTCACGGGCGAGCTCGGCGCGACGGATGAAGCCCGTCAGCACCTCGTCCACCTTCACCTCGATGCCGTTGGCCTCGACCTTCGTCACGACGCAGGTGACCACGTCGCCCTTGCGGATGCGGTCGAGCACCTCGGCGGCCGGGTCGGCCTGGAGCTGCTTGATGCCGAGCGAGATGCGCTCCTTCTCGACATCGACGTCCAGCACCTTGGCCTTGACCGTGTCGCCCTTCTTGTAGCGCGCCATCGCCGTCTCGCCGGGCTCGTCCCAGCTGAGGTCGGACATGTGCACCATGCCGTCGAGATCCGGGCCGAGGCCGACGAAGAGGCCGAACTCGGTGATGTTGCGGATCTCGCCCTCGATGGCGCTGCCCGGCGGGTGCTGCTCGGCGAAGACGTCCCAGGGGTTGCCGACCGCCTGCTTCAGGCCGAGCGAGATGCGCCGCTTCGGCCCGTCCACGTCGAGGATGACCACCTCCACCTCCTGCGAGGTCGAGACGATCTTGCCCGGATGGACGTTCTTCTTCGTCCAGGACATCTCGCTGACGTGCACGAGACCCTCGACGCCCGGCTCCAGCTCCACGAAGGCGCCGTAGTCCGTGATGTTGGTGACGCGGCCGGAGAACTTGCCCTGCACCGGGTACTTGGTCGCCACGTTCTCCCACGGGTCGGCCATCAGCTGCTTCATGCCGAGGCTGATGCGCTGCGTCTCCGGGTTGAAGCGGATGACCTGCACCTTCACGGGCTGGCCGATGGTCAGCGCCTCGCTCGGGTGGTTGATGCGGCGCCAGGCGATGTCGGTGACGTGCAGCAGGCCGTCGACGCCGCCGAGGTCCACGAAGGCGCCGTAGTCGGTGATGTTCTTCACCACGCCGTCGAGCACCATGCCTTCCTTCAGGCCCTGGACGAGCTCGGCGCGCTGCTCGGCGCGGGTCTCTTCCAGCACGGCGCGGCGGGAGACGACGATGTTGCCGCGGGCGCGGTCCATCTTGAGGATCTGGAACGGCTGCGGGCTGCCCATCAGCGGCGTCACGTCGCGCACCGGGCGGATGTCCACCTGGCTGCCCGGCAGGAACGCGACCGCGCCGCCGAGGTCCACGGTGAAGCCGCCCTTGACGCGGCCGAAGATCACGCCGTTCACGCGATGCTGCGCGGTGAAGGACTTCTCGAGGTTGGTCCAGGCTTCCTCGCGCCGCGCCTTCTCGCGCGAGAGGATGATCGCGCCGTCGCGGTCCTCGTAGCGCTCGACGAAGAGCTCGACGGTGTCGCCGACCTTGACGTCGGGCTTCTGGCCCTGCGGGGCGAATTCCTTGAGCGGGACGCGGCCCTCGCTCTTCAGTCCGACATCCACCACCGCGACGTCGTCGTCGATGCGGATGACCTTGCCGGTGATGACGGAGCCGGCGAAGCCGGTGTTGTCGCCGAGCGTGGCGTCGAGAAGGGCGGCGAAATCCTCGGACCCGGTGTTGCGGGCGAGGGTGGTGGCGCTAGCCATGCGGTATGGGGTTCCTGGGTGCTGGCCCCGTGGGGCCAAGGGGTATGCGCCTCCGCGCCTCGGCGCGGACACGACCTGGCCGTGTCGGTCCCCTGTGGATCCGGACGGCCCCTGGACGGGTGGCGGTGTGACGGCCCGCCGCTGCCGGCCCCAGCCTCGCGGCGACGTCCGGGCGCGCGAGGCGCCCCGTCGTCTCCCCTGCCGCGAAAACAGGGACACCGCAGCGCCCGGAGGCGTGCGGTTCGCCCCGGGCGTTACGCCCCGGGGCGCGCCGGAGTCAAGCCGAATCCGGCAATTCCGCAGGGGCGGCGGCGAAAAGGCTTGGCCGGCCGCGCGGTTCCGGCAAGCTCGCCACGCAAGCAGGGAGACCGCCCATGTCCGCCGCCCGCCTGATCCCCCCACTCGGCCGCGACTTCGTCCCCTCCGCCGAGGCGGAGGTCACGCAGATCACCGAGGTGGAGGGCCGCCCCCTCGGCAGCCCGGTCCAGCTCAAGACGCTGGCGGCAACGGAGCGGATGGTGCTGGTGGAATGCACCTTCGCGCCGGGCCAGGCGAGCAAGCCGCACATGCACCCGGACCACGATTCCATTGTCTATGTGGTGAAGGGCAAGGTGAAGGTCACGATCGACGGCCGCGAGTTCATCGCCGGCCCTGGCGACGCCTGGACCAACCACCCGGGCGTCATCCATCACATCGAGGCGCTGGAGCCGACCGTCTCCGTCGAGGTGAAGAGCCCGCCGATCAAGGCGTGGTGAGGATCACTCGGCGCTCCAGCGCGGGAAGGGATCGGGCAGCTTCGCCCATGCCTTCGGCCCGCCGCGCATCTCGGCCTCGGTCAGCAGGCAGGCGTCGAGGCGCCGGCGCAGCGCCTTCTCCTGCATCCCGATGCCGATGAAGACGATCTCCTGGCGGCGGTCGCCATAGGGCTCTTCCCACTGCGCCAGCACGCGGGCACGCCATTCCGGGTCCTGCGGCCAGCGCGAGGTCGGCTGCGCCGCCCACCAGAAGCCCGCCGCCTCATGCCGGCCGACCGCGCCGGCCAGCTGCCAGGATCCCGCCCAGGGCAGCCGCGTGGCCAGCCAGAAGAAGCCCTTGGCGCGGACCACGCCGGGCAGGTCGCTCTCGATCAGCGCCTTGAAGCGCGCCGGATGCACGGGACGCCGCGCCCGCCAGACGAAGCTCGTGATGCCGAACTCCTCGCTCTCCGGCAGGTGGTGCCCGGACAGCGCCTGCGCCCAGCCCGCCGCCTGGCTCGCCTGGCCGAAGTCGAACAGCCCGGTGCCGAGCACGCGCCCGAGCGGCACGCGGCCCTGCACGCAGCCCAGGATCTCGGCGCGAGGGTTGAAGCTGGCGATCAGCGCGGAGAGCCGGCCGAGCTCCGCCTCGCTCACCAGGTCGCATTTGTTCAGCACGATGACGTCGGCGAATTCCACCTGCTCGACCAGCAGGTCCACCAGCATGCGCCCATCCTCCTCGCCCGCCGTCTGACCCAGGGCGCGCAGGCTCGCGGTGCTGGCGTAGTCGCGCAGCCAGGCCTGCGCATCCACCACCGTCACCATCGTGTCGAGCCGGGCGAGATCCGACAGGCTGAACCCGTCCTCGGTACGGAAGTCGAAGGTGGCGGCGACCGGCATCGGTTCGCTGATGCCGGTGCTCTCGATCAGCAGCGCGTCGAAGCGGCCCTCGCGCGCCAGCTTCGCGACCTCCTGCATCAGATCCTCGCGCAGCGTGCAGCAGATGCAGCCATTCGACATCTCGACGAGACGTTCCTCGGTGCGGGAGAGGCTGCCCGCATTGCCGACCAGCGCGGCGTCGATGTTCACCTCCGACATGTCGTTGACGATGACGGCGACGCGCCTGCCCTCGCGGTTGGCAAGCACGTGGTTCAGCAGCGTCGTCTTGCCGGCGCCGAGGAAGCCGGACAGCACGGTGACGGGCAGGCGGGCATCGCTGCCTGGCGTCGGGGCGCTCATGCCAGCGGGATCCGGCCCGGCTCGTCGAGGCAGAGCAGCAGCCGCGCCCCCGCGCCGGGCGCGGCGGGCGGCGAGCGGTGGATGCAGCCGAAGCCGGCATTCCCGGGGTAGGCCTCGCCCTTCAGGATCGCCGCGGCGGAAAGCGCCAGCCGGCCCGGCGCGACGGGC
>NZ_JAKJIB010000308.1 GCF_021864505.1 Falsiroseomonas oryziterrae | reverse complement strand
ACACAAACACCAACATCTCCGTCCGGCCACCCTTCCCACCAACCCAACGCCGTAATCACACAGCGCTCGTCAGCAGAAGCAGGTCACCAGACCAACTACTTCCCTCGCAGATACACAGTTTGAAAGAGCGATGGGACGAAGCGACCTGATCCCTTTTCAGGGCACCCGGTGCCGTCTGTCCCGATACCGCCAACCCGGCGGGGCGAAGAAGATAGCGAGATGTCCTCGCCGCTTCAAGAGCCAACCGCGTTCGTCGTCGGTGGGCGCTATCTAGTCCTCGGCCAGGACCCTGTCAAACCCCCTTCTTCATCATTCCGGCATCGCGCTCGCGGCAGCGTTTCGGCGCACGGCAGGCCGCTGCGAGCGCGGGAGGGGCGCCGGCCCTCCCGCCCCTCCCCCGCCTCAGCTGTCGGCGCGGATGTCGTTCTGCCGGATCACGTTGCCCCATTTCTCGATCTCGGCGGCGACGAAGCGACGGGCCTCCTCCGGGGAGGAGGCGATCACGTCGCAGCCCTGCTCCTCGATCCGAGTCTTCACCTCCGCCTCGCTCACCGCCTGCGCCAGCGCGGCGTGCATGCGATCGAGGATCGGCTGCGGCGTCCCGGCGCGGCCGAAGAAGGCCCACCAGGTCGGCGCCTCGAAATTGCCGAAGCCCTGCTGCGCGAAGGACGGCGCGCCGGGAACGTGCCGGCTTTCCGTGCGCGTGGTGACGCCGAGCGGGCGCAGCGTGCCGGCGCGGATGTGCTGCGACACGATCACGACGTTCGTCATGAACAGCGGCACCTCGTTGGCGACCGCCGCCGTCACGGCGGGCCCGCCGCCGCGATAGGGCACGTGGGTCAGGCGGAAGTTGTTCTGCTGCTGCAGCAGCGTCGTCGAGATGTGGGCGAGGCCGCCCGTGCCCGACGTCGCGTAGTTCCACCGGTCGGGCTCGCGCCGCGCGGCCGCGACCACGTCCTGGAAGTTGCGGAACGGCGTCGAGCTGTGCGCCACCATCGCCAGCGGCCCGGTCGCGACGACGCTCACCGGCGCGAAGGCCTCCAGCGTGCGGTAGTTGAGGCGCATCAGCGTCTGGTTCGCCGCCTCGTTGTCGTACTGGAACATCCAGGTGGACCCGTCGGCCGGCGCGCGCGCGGCCTCCGCGGCACCGATCGCGCCCGAGGCGCCGCCGCGGTTCTCGATCACCACCGGCTGCCCGAGGATCGCCGCGAGCCGCGGCTGGAAGAGCCGCGCGATGGTGTCGGTCGAGCCGCCGGGCGCCCAGGGGACGATGAGGCGGATCGGACGGTCAGGCCATTGCGCCTGGGCGCGGAGCACGGACGGGGCGGCGATCCCCACCGCGGCGAGGGCGAGAAGCTGGCGACGTTGCACTGGCGTTTCCTCTGCAGTCGGACAGGCGGCGCAAGTGCCAATCCGGCGGCGCAACTGCAAGGGGGGACGGTTCACGTCTCCCTGCCCCGAGGTCTAGCCTGCCCGTCCACTCCTGGGAGGACAGCGATGATCACTGTCAAGGACATGCTCGCCGCCGCCAACGCGGCCGTGCCGCGGATCGGCGCGGCGGAGGCCAGGGCGCTCGCGGCCGATCCGCGCACCGTGCTGCTCGACGTGCGCGACGCGGCGGAGGTGAAGGCGTCCGGCAAGGCGAAGGGCGCGCTCGCCGTCTCGCGCGGCCTGCTCGAGTTCCGCGCCGATCCCGAGAGCCCGCTGCACGACGCCGCCTTCGACCGTGCGAAGACCATCATCGTCTATTGCGCCTCCGGCGGCCGCTCGGCGCTGGCCGGCAAGACGCTGAAGGACATGGGCTACGCGGACGTGCGCAACCTCGGCGGCTTCAAGGACTGGGTCGAGGGCGGCGGCGAGGTGGAGCCGGGCTGAGGCGGGAGGGGCGTTGCAGGAGGGGGCCGTGGCCCCCTTCCTGGCCGGCCATGAAGATCGAGGTCCAGGAGCCCGCCGGCTCCTGGCGGGAGGGGTGCGGAGAGGGCAGCGCCCTCCCCGCTCGCCCGCTCAGGCCGGCTCCCCGCCGCGGAAGCGCATGAAGGGGCGATGGGGGCCGGCGCCGAAGGCGATGACGTCGTAGGTGTCGGGCTCCGCGCCCGGCACCTCCATCCCCGGCGAGCCGATGGGCATCCCGGGCACCGCAAGGCCGCGCACGCCCGCAGGACGTTCGGCCAGCAGGCGCCGGATCGCGAGCGGCGGCACATGCCCCTCCAGCGCGAATCCCTCGACGCGCGCGGCGTGGCAGGAGAGCAGGTCGGACGGGATGCCGAGCGTGCGCCGCCACGCATTCACCGAACGCACTTGGTTGTCCTGCACCTCGAAGCCGGCCGCCTGCAGATGCGGGATCCAGAGATGGCAGCAGCCGCAATTCGGGTCGCGCCACACCTGGACCAGCGAACGCGCCTGCGCGCGCGCCGGCGCGGCCAGCATCGCGAGTCCGCCCGCCGCCAGCAGCCGTCGTCCAAGGATCATCCTGCGCTCCGTCCTGTCACCTTGCCGCAGGCTCGCATGCCGCGCAGCCCGCGCGATTGACCTGCCGCAACGCCGCGTGGTCGCGACGGCCCTGCAGCGCGGTCTGCACGAGCCCAAGCGTCCAGCACAGGAAGCAGCCCCGGAAGGCGACGACCGCGACGACGCCGAGCACCAGCGCGGCCGCGCCGTGCCACCAGGCCTGCCCGAGGAACCACAGCGGCACGGCCGCGAACATCGCCGGGAAGCCGACCAGGCCGCGCAGCAGGTGCCGCCCGACCGAGGGACTCGCGAAGGGCGAGGGGATGTCCTTCATGCCGCCAGCGCCACGCCCGGCGCATTGGCGCGCCGAAAACCCTCGGCGATGTGCGCGGCCAGCGCATCCGCCGCCGGCACGCCGATCGAGGCCTCGTGCCGCAGCAGCAGCACGCCCATCTCGGGCAGCGGCGGCAGCCCTTCCGCCTCGCCGAGCCAGGCGAGACCCTGCGGCAGCGTGCAGGGCGTGCTGACGGTCAGCGCGAGCCCCGCGAGCGCCACGGTGAAGCAGCCGGTCTGCGTCGCGGAGTTGTAGGTGACGCGCGCCGCGCGGCCCTGCGCGCGCAGCGCGTCGAGCGCGGCGTTGCGCCAGGGGCAGCAATGGCTCGGGCGGCCGAGGGCGAGCGGCAGCGGGTCGCGCTTGTGCAGCCCATGCGTCGGGCTGCCCACCCAGCGCAGCGGCCCGCGCCAGACGCGCTCGGCCGCGACACCGCGCGGCTCCTGCCCTTCGCTGATCAGCGTCACGTCGAGCCGCCCTTCGACGAAATGCTGCGCCAGCTCCTCGGAGTTCACGCAGATCACCTCGAGCTCGACGGCCGGATGCGCCTCCGCGAAGCGCGCGAGGATGCCGGGCAGCCAGTTCAGCGCGTAGTCGTCCGGCGTGCCGAGCCGGACCGTGCCGACCATGGGCGGGGCGCGGAAATTGCCGACGATCTCGTCGTTCAGCGCGAGCAGCGTGCGGGCGCGCTCCAGCAGCCACATCCCCTGCGGCGTCGGCTGCACGCCCCTGGGCGTGCGCACCAGCAGCGGCTGGCCGAGCGTCTCCTCAAGCCGCCGGATCTGCATCGAGACCGCCGATTGCGTCCGCCCGACGCGCTCGGCGGCGCGGGTGAAGGATCCGCCCTCGGCGATCAGCACGAAGGCGCGCAGCAGGTCGGGGTCGAGCCCAGGCGGCAAGGCGAGCATGCCAAGAACATCAATCCTGCTGATGGCCAAGGTCAAGACAATTCGTTGGATTGATGCTCTGCGCCGGCCGAGATTGTCGGCGTCCACCGAGGGAAAGGAACCCCAGCGATGTCCGGCCATGTGCTCACCCGTCCCGTCCGCCGCGTTGCGCGGCCGGCACAGGCGCGCTGGCTCGTCTGGCTCGCCGAGGTCCTGCGCGCGATCGAGACGCGTCGCCACCTGGCGCAGATGGACGACCGGATGCTGAAGGATATCGGCGTCACGCGGGCCGATGCCTTCGAGGAAGCCGCCCGCGCGCCGTGGGACCTCGACCCCAAGCCGCGCAGCGCGCCCTGGGTCATGCGCTGAGCCGAAGCGGGGCGGGCCCGCGGGCCCGCCCCGGACCGCTTCGGACCACTCCGTTTCGGATCACTCCGTCCCGCTCTGCCCGTCGCGGGCGCGATTGGGCAGGCGGCCGACGGGCCTGACCTCGACCGGCGCGACGCCGGCCTGCCGCATGCCGAGCTCATCCGCCGTCCGGGGCGAGAGGTCGATGATCCGCCCGCCCACATAAGGACCGCGATCCTCGATCACGACGCGGCGGGTCTCCCCGGTCCGCAGGTTGGTCACGTCGACGACCGTGCCGAGCGGCAGGGTGCGGTGCGCCGCGGCGTTGGAACGCGGGTCGAAGCGGTCGCCATTGGCCATGGGCCGGCCGGTGAAATAGGTGGGGTGGTAGTAGGACGCCACACCGCGCTGAGGCACCGGCGTCTCGGCCAGGGCCGGCGTGAGGCCGAGCAGGGCAAGGGCGGGCAGGACGCAGAAGGCACGCATGGGGGGATCTCCTGTCTCGCAGGCCCGTCTCCGGGCATGGCGGCGGGGACGCCTCGGAACGGCGGAGGTTGCATGAACCTCGCACCCCCGTGAGATCCGGGACGGACTCGGGTCAGGCCGATCCGCAGCACGGCGCGTCAGGGTTGCAGGAGCTTTCGGAGAGAGGAGACCGGAGCGATCCTGGGGAGTCCGCGCCCAAGCTCGGGTCCGATGCAAGAGTCGACCGACAACTCTTTGATGTTGCGGCATCAGGGACTGAAATCATCCGCGCGTGACAGCAAAACGCTTGACCAGCGACGGGTCGCGGCCAGAACATACGGGGAACGATAATGCCGTACCCCATGGATCCGGATCGCTCCCCCTACCCGCTGCCGCCCGAGCCGCTGCCGATGGATCGCGACGCGCTGGTGGCGGCGCTGCGCAGCCGCATCGGCCGGCTCGAGCGCGCCGGCGCCGCCGCCGCGCTCGCCCGCAGCAGCGCGGGAGCGGTGCATTTGTCCGAAACCATCGACGCGCAACTCCCCGCCGGCGGCCTCGCCCGCGCCGGGCTGCACGAGGTG
>NZ_JAKJIB010000307.1 GCF_021864505.1 Falsiroseomonas oryziterrae | reverse complement strand
CGAGGCCCTGCAGCGCGCCGTCGTCGCGCGCGGCGACACCGCGGCAGAACGGCATCAGCGCGGCCTCCAGGTGGCGGGCGGCGGCGAAGGAGGCGCCGCAGGCCCAGATCTCGATCCGCGTGGCGCGCAGCAGGGCGAGCGCGGCGCGCGCGACCGGCTCGCCATCGAGCGTTTCGCGCGCCGCACCGAGCGCGGCGAGCGCGGCGTCGAAGACGGCAGCAGGCGCTTCTGCCGGCGGCAGTCCGGGCGCGAGGCTGCGTACGACGCGCCTCGGCGGGGCGTCCCCGCGGATCAGCGTCGTCCGCAACTCGGCGAAGCCGTCGAGTCCGAGCGCACGGCAGAAGCGGATGACGGTCGGCTCGGACACACCGGCGGCGCGGGCGAGGGAGGCAACGGTCGCCTCGACCACCGCGGCGGGGTCGGCGGCGACCAGCTCGGCCACCTTCCGCTCGGCCGGGGTCAGCCGGTGCTGCAGCGAGGCGATGCGGTCGGCGAGCGGCGGCTCCCTCATGCGGGGGAGGCTAGAGGAAGCCGGCGCGGGGGCAAGCGGCTCAGCGCCGCGCAGCGTCCTCCCGCGGTCCGAGCGGACCGGCGGCATCGCCGCCCTCGTTGGGTTGGTCCGTCGCCTGGGCGAGGGAGGCGTGCAGCTCGGCTGTCGATGTGCCCAGCCGGGCGATGCTGCCCCCGAGGCCGGCGAGGCTGCTGCGCAGGTTCGTCACCGCGTCACGCTGGTCTCGCATCGCCGCCTCGAGGTCGCGGAGGGCGCGGCGCAGCCGGTTCTCCTCGGTGTCGGGGAAGTCGAGGATGACCGTCTCGGGCTCCGCCTGTGGGTCGGGGGTGACCATTTCGCCCTCCAAATCTTAAGCCCACAGTAGCAAATGTTCCGAAATGGAGACAAGAGCGATTTTTTTCGTCAAATCGCTGCAAGTCCGGCCAGAAGGCAACCGGCAGCCCCCGCCGAGAGAAGCCAGCGCAACCGCAGGTAGCCCCCCGGCACCAGCTCACGCCGCGCCGCGAGCGTCTCGACGCCCGCCGTCGCGAGGATGCCGAGCGCCAGGATCCCGAGTCCGAGCGACGGCGGCAACAGCAACGCGATCCAGGCAACCAGCGCCGGCACCACGCCGAGGCCCAGCCGGGGCCAGTCGGCGCTGCGCTCGGCTGCCGGCGCGGCGAGTGCGAGCCCCCAATGGACGGCGCCGAGGAAGGCCAGGATGGTCGCGCCGTAGGCCGTGAGCCCGAACGCCGCCCCGGGCCAGCCGAGCCAGACGCCGAGCGCGAGTGCGGCGAAGGGGATCAGCCCGGCGGGCCCGAGAATGCGGGCGGGGGCAGGGGGATCGGCGCGCGTGTCGGTCTGCATGGGGCCCCATTTCCGTGGCCGCCAACGCGACGCAACCCCCCGGCGTTTTCGCCGCGTCGCCTCTGATAAAAATTACGTGGAATCCACGGAATGCGCCACGGCGTTGCTGTGCCGGCCCATCAGAGTCATCTTTCCGTCTCACTGCCGCAAAAAGCGGCAGTGTCGGGTTGTGTCTGCCCATACGGAAGGTCGGAAGGACGAGCGAATGTCGGTCACGAGTATCAACAGTAATCCAAGCAATGACTCGAAGTACGCGCGGCGTCGCTCGCTAAGGAAAGGTACCCGCAACCAACTCCGGGAGGTCATCAACGAAATTATTTCTGAGATCGGGGAAATGAACGTCAGGGTCTATGCCGGGCCCGCTGCGCGCATCCTGTACGAAATGGAGCGCGAGTGGGAAGTAAGGTTCGGCGTCACTCGCGAAGTAGGGACCGTGATGGGGTATTGGGCAGCCAGGTCGAAGGTTTCTGCAGAAATGAAGAAGAAGACCAAACTGCACAGCGATCTGGAACTCGTCTGGGTCGACTTCAATACCATTCTGGCGCGGCGGCTTGGCAACACCAACGCGAATGAATCGCCCGCAACCGTATCGGGCGATAGCTATGTTTCCAAAGAACAGATTGGCGCCGCCAGAGGCATCAACCGCGGCCAAGCTTTCCAGAATCAGCTCCGGACCACGGGCGGCGCCGGCGCCGGCTTCACCTCCGGCATGAGCACGTATCTCCACAAGGAGGAGAGCGTCGTGGTGTTTGCGCTCGCGGACACCCGTTTCGACCTGATCGTCTCCAAATACGGTTATGGCGATGGCGCCAAGGAGAACCACCACTTCTTCCATTGGCAGGCGCGCGAGAAGGGCGGCACGGCGAAGGGGACGACCCACACAGACGACTTGGCCGACCACTGACGCGGGCCGGCGCCCGCCGCCGCGCACGCCGCGGCGGCCCCACGCAGCCTGGTCACGATCGTGCCGGCCCAGGCGTTTGATCTCGCGCCCGCGGGGCCACATCTTGCGCGCCCCTGCCGCCCGGATTCCCGCCCAGATGGCCATCGGCCTCGAAATTCTGCTGATCCTGCTCCTGGTCCTGCTCAACGGCGCCTTTGCGATGAGCGAGCTCGCGATCGTCTCGGCGCGGCGGGCGCGGCTGATGGCGATGCAGCGGAAGGGCAGCGCGGGCGCGGCCGCGGCGCTCGCGCTCGCCGAGGATCCGCAGCGATTCCTGCCGACCGTGCAGGTCGGCATCACGCTGGTCGGCATCCTGGCCGGCGCCTTCGGCGGCGCGCGGCTCTCGGGCGCGCTCGCCGAGGTCATCGCGCTGGTGCCCGGCCTCGCTTCCGCCGCGGCGGAGATCGCCTTCGCCCTCGTCGTCGTCGCGATCACCTATCTCTCGCTCATCCTGGGCGAGCTGGTGCCGAAGCAGCTTGCGCTGCGCCACGCCGAGACCATCGCGGTGGTGGTCGCGCGGCCGCTGACCTGGCTCTCGCGGGCCACCGGGCCGATCATCTGGCTGCTGTCCAACTCCTCTGCCCTGGTCCTGCGGCTGTTCGGGCGACATGAACGCGCGGACCAGGCGGTCACCGAGGAGGAGGTGAAGGCGGTGGTGGCCGAGGGCGCGACCTCGGGTGCCATCGAGACCGAGGAACGGCAGATGATCGAGCGTGTGCTCCGGCTGGCCGACAAGCCGGTGCGCGCGCTGATGACCCCGCGGACCGAGCTCGAATGGATCGACCGCACCGCGCCGGCCGAGGACGTCGCGCAGCGCCTGCGCGCCTCCGGCGTGACGCGCTTCATCGTGGCGGACGGGCGGGTGGACAACGTGGTCGGCGTGGTGGCGGCGAAGGACCTGCTGGACCAGCTTCTCGAGGGACGGCCGCTCGCCATCCAGGCCGCCACGCGCCAGCCGATCGTCCTGCCCGACACGCTCTCGGCGCTCGATGCGCTGGAGCGGCTGCGGGGCGATCCGATCGGGCTGGCGCTTGTGCTCGACGAGTATGGCAGCTTCGAGGGCGTTGTGACGGCCTCCGACCTGCTGGAGGCGATCGTCGGCGAGCTCGGGGTGCCGGAGGCGACCGAGTCCAAGCCGGCCGTGACGCGCCACGATGGCAGCCTGCTGCTCGACGGGATGATGGCGAGCGACGAGCTGAAGGCGCGGCTCGAGCTGCCCGACCTGCCGCGGGAGGGCACGTATCACACGGTCGCGGGGCTCATGCTCGCGCTGCTGCAGCGCGTGCCGAAGGAGGGCGACCGGATCGCCTGGGCCGGCTGGCGCTTCGAGATCATCGACATGGACGGCCGGCGCGTGGACAAGGTGCTGGCCGCCAGGGAAGAGACGGCGGACGCCACCCCGCGCTGAGGTCGCCGCCCCGGCCGGCCCTTGATCGCGCGCGCCGCGGTCGCGTCAGGCGCCGGCGGCGTGGGACTTCGCGATGGGGGCCACGAATTGCGGCTCGGTGTCCCAGGGGAAGAGGATCCAGGTGTCCTGCGACACCTCGGTGATGAAGGTGTCGACCGTGGGCTTGCCGGCGGGCTTCGCATAGACGGTCGCGAAATGCGCCTTCGGCAGCAGCGCGCGCACCACCTTCGCGGTCGTACCGGTGTCCACCAGGTCGTCCACGATCAGCCAGCCCTCACCGCGGCTCTCCATCGCTGAGGCGGGCGGCTTCACCACCTTCGGCTCGCCCCGCTTCTCCTCGTCATAGGTGACGATGGAGACGGTCTCGATCAGGCGGCATTCAAGCTCGCGCGCGATGATCGCGGCGGGGATCAGCCCGCCGCGGGTGATCGCGATCATGCCCGTGTAGGGACCCTTCTCCACCAGCCGCCAGGCCAGCGCCTTGGCGTCGCGGTGCAGCTGGTCCCAGGTCACCGTGTAGTAGCGGATGGCCATCCGGTTCTCTCCGTGAGCTGCCACTTAGGACGCCAATGCGGCCCGCCATGCGGCGGGCCGACGCCGCGACTGCGGCGCGCGGCAAGTGCCGCGAAGCCAAGGCCGCGGATGCGGCCGCCCGGCGTCTGAGGGCGCAAGAGGACTCAAAACATCTTCCCGCCGTCCGGCACCTTGATGTCGGGGCGGATCAGCACGACGGCGCCGTTCTCGTCCGGCAGGCCGAGCACGAGCACCTGGCTCTCGAAGCCGGCGATGCGGCGCGGCGGGAAATTGACCACCGCAAGCACCTGTCGCCCGATCAGCCGGTCCGGGACGTAGTGCACGGTGAGCTGGGCGGAGGATTGGCGCACGCCGATCTCGCCGCCGAAATCCACCCAGAGTTTGATCGCGGGCTTGCGCGCTTCGGGGAAGGCCTGGGCGTCCACGACGGTGCCCGCGCGGATCTCCACCTTCTCGAAGTCGGCATACTCGATCTGGTCCATGGCGCGTCCTAGCGCGGGGCCGGACGGGCGGGAAGGGCCGGGGAGAGGGGGCAGGGCAGAGGGGGCGCCGTCTTGCGCCCGCCGGGGGAGAGGTCCATGCAGTCGGGCCCCGGGATCGCAGGGAGGGAACGGAATGAGCCTGCCGGTGACGCCGAGCTTCCGGCTCGATGGGCAGCGCGCCCTGGTGACGGGGGCGAGCAAGGGGATCGGGCGCGCCGGGGCGGTGGCGCTCGCCGCCGCCGGCGCCGAGGTGGTGCTTGCCGCCCGCAGCGCCGCCGAGATGGAGGCGACGGTCGAGGAGATGCGCGCGGCGGGCCTGCGCGGCACGGCGGCCCCGCTCGACGTGACCGACC
>NZ_JAKJIB010000306.1 GCF_021864505.1 Falsiroseomonas oryziterrae | reverse complement strand
CCGCGGCGATCTCGCGCGCGAGATCACGCGCTTCGTCGCCGCCGAGGGCGGCTTCCTCGCGATGTCCGACATGGAGGGATTCCGATCGCGCATCGAGCCGGTCGTGTCACGGCGCTGGCGCGGGCACGAAGTGACGGTCTGCGGCCCTTGGTGCCAGGGCCCTGCGCTGCTCGAGGCGCTCCTGATCGCGGAGCGGCTCGGCCTCGACGGCCTTGCGCACAACTCGGCCGACTACCTGCACCTACTGACGGAGGCGCTGAAGGGCGCCCTGGCGGACCGCGAGTACCACTTCACCGACCCGGCCTTCGGCCATGTGCCGCTCGACGAATTGCTGTCCGATGCGCATGTCGCCGCGCGCGCGGCGGCGGTGGATCGCGCACGCGCGCATCCGGCGATGCCGGAGCCGATCCTGGGCCGGGGCACGCGATTGCCGCCGCCGGCCGCCGCAGCGCTGCCGAAGGTGGAGGCGGACACCTCCTACGTCGCGGTGGTGGATCGCTGGGGCAATGCGTTCAGCGCCACGCCCTCCGACGGGTCGTGGAACGTGCCGGTGGTGCCGGGCACCGGGCTCGTCGTCTCGGGCCGCGGCACGCAGAACCGCCCGGATCCCGCGCATCCGGCCGGTGTCGCGCCGGGCAAGCGGCCGCGGTTGACGCCCAATCCCGCGCTGGTGGTGACGCGCGAGGGCGGCGTGATGCCCTTCGGCACGCCGGGCGGCGACGTGCAGATCCAGGCTATGCTGCAGGTTATGCTGAACATCCTGCATTTCGGGATGGAGGTGCAGGAAGCGATCGAGGCGCCGCGCGTCGCGAGCTACTCCTTCCCGTCCTCCTTCGCGCCCTACGAATACTTCCCGGGCCGCCTCGCCGCGGAATCGCGCATTCCGGCGGCGGTGCGCGACGACCTCGCGGCGCGCGGGCACGAGGTGAAGTCCTGGCCCGACAGCACCTGGCTCGCGGGGAGCGTCGAGGTGGTGCTGACGGATCCGGCATCCGGCCTGATCCATGCCGGCGCCGATCCGCGTCGCCCGGCCTACGCCATCGCGGGCTGACGTCGCCGCGCCGCGCCTGCCGCCCTGACACCAGGCGGCAGGCGGCGCGACCCGCTCCCGTCACGCGGGCTCCAGCTTCGCCGCGCAGTACTTGAAGCCGGGGATGCGTCCGTCCGGGTCGAGGTGCGGATCGGTCAGGAGGTTCGCCGCCGCCTCGCGATAGGCGAAGGGGATGAAGGCCACGCCCTCCGGCAGGCCCGGATCGGCGCGCGCCAGCAGCTCCACCACGCCGCGCCGCGTCGACACCCGCAGACGCTGGCCGCCGGCGACGCCGAGGCGGCGGAGCTCCGCCGGCGCGAGCGACACGGTCGGCGCGGGTTCCAGCGCATCCAGCACGCGCGCCCGGCGCGTCATGGCGCCGGTGTGCCAATGCTCCAGCTCGCGGCCGGTTGTCAGCACGAAGGGATACTCGGCATCCGGCATCTCGCCGGGGTCCGACAGGCCCGCCGGCACCAGCCGCGCGCGACCCGACGGCGTCGGGAAGGCGTCGCGGAAGACGATCGACTCGCCGGGCGCATCGGGGGCGAGGCACGGATAGGTCACGCTGCCCTCGCGCTCGAGCCGCTCCCAGGTGATGTTGGCCAGCGACGGCATCGCCCGCGCCATCTCGGCGAACACATCGCGCGGATGGGCATGGCGCCAGTCGAGCCCAAGGCGCCGCGCGAGATCCACGATGATCCGCAGGTCCTGTCGCGCCTCGCCGGGCAGCGGCACCGCGGCCCGGCCCATCTGCACCTGCCGGTTCGTGTTGGTGACGGTGCCGTCCTTCTCCGGCCAGGCGGAGCCAGGCAGGACGACATCGGCCAGCACCGCCGTCTCGGTCAGGAACAGGTCCTGCACGACGAGGTGGTCGAGACGCGCGAGCGCGGCGCGCGCATGCGCCACGTCCGGGTCGGACATGGCGGGATTCTCGCCCATCACGTACATGCCGCGGATCTCGCCGCGCTCGGCGGCCTGCAGGATCTCCACCACCGTCAGCCCGGGCGTCGGGTCCAGGCGCGTGCCCCACAGCTCCTCCATGAAGGCGCGGGCGGCGGGGTCCGAGGTGCGGTGGTAGTCCGGCAGCATCATCGGGATCAGCCCGGCATCGGAAGCGCCCTGGACGTTGTTCTGGCCGCGCAGCGGATGCAGCCCGGCACCCTCCCGCCCCACATGGCCGCACAGCAGCGCCAGCGCGATCAGCGCCCGGGCGTTGTCCGTGCCGTGCACGGACTGGCTGATGCCCATGCCCCAGAGCGTCAGCGCGGCGCGCGCGCCCGCATAGAGCCGCGCGACGCGTCGCACCTGATCCGCCGGCACGCCGCAGAGACGCTCCATCGCCTCCGGCGCATAGGCGGCGAGATGCGCGCGCAGCTCCGCGAAGCCATCGACGCGCGCCGCGACGAAGGCGGCGTCGTAGAGCTCCTCCTCCACGATCACGTGCAGGATGGCATTCAGCAGCGCGACATCCTGGCCGGGCGCGAAGCGCACCACCTCGGTCGCGAAGCGATCGAGGCCGGTGCCGCGCGGGTCCATGACGATCAGCTTCGCGCCGCGCGCCGTGGCGTCCTTGAGGAAGGTGGCGGCGACCGGATGGTTCTCGGTGGGCCGCGCCCCGATCACCAGCAGCAGGTCGGCCTCCGCTGCGGCGGTGAAGGGCGCGGTGACGGCGGCGCTGCCGACGTCCTCGAGCAGCGCGGCGACGCTCGCCGCGTGGCAGAGGCGGGTGCAGTGGTCCACGTTGTTGGTGCCGAAGCCGGCGCGCACCAGCTTCTGGAACAGGTAGGCTTCCTCGTTCGAGCCCTTCGCGCTGCCAAAGCCGGCCAGCGCCGAGGGGCCCGCGCCGTCGCGGATGCGGACCAGCGCTTGCGCGGCATGCTCCAGCGCCTCCTCCCAGCTCGCCTCGCGGAAGTGGCGCCGCGCGCGCGCAGGGTCGAGGCAATCGGCAGGATCCTTCGGCGCCCCGTCCAGGCGGATCAGCGGCTTCGTCAGCCGGTCCGGATGCACGAGGTAGTCGAAGCCGAAGCGTCCCTTCACACAGAGCCGGCCCTGGTTCGCCGGGCCGTCGCGGCCCACCACCTCCTCGATCCGGCCGTCGCGCACGCGGAAGCCCACCTGGCAGCCGACGCCGCAATAGGGGCAGACGCTCGCGACCTCCTTCACCGGCGGCGCGGCCCGACGGCCCGCCGCGTCCAGCACGCTTTTCGGCAACAGCGCCCCGGTCGGGCAGGCCTGCACGCATTCTCCGCACGCCACGCAGGAGGATGCGCCCATCGGGTCGAGCAGGTCGAAGCTGACGGTCGTCTCCATGCCGCGACGCGCGAAGCCGATGACATCGTTGTGCTGCACCTCGCGGCAGGCGCGCTCGCACAGGCCGCAGGCGATGCAGGCGTCGAGCTGCACCGCCATCGCCGGGTGCGAGAGATCGGGCGCTGGCCGCTCCGGCTCGGGCGCGAAGCGCGACGCGGAGATGCCCAGTTCGCCCGCCCAGCGCGCAAAGACGCCCGCGCCGTCGCGCGCGGCGCCGTCCGGCATGTCGGCCAGCAGCAGCTCGAACACCATGCGGCGGGCATGGCGGGCGCGCTCGGTCGCGCTGCGCACCACCATCCCCGGCGCCGGGGTGCGCCGGCAGGACGCCGCGAGCACGCGCTCTCCCTCCACCTCCACCATGCAGGCGCGGCAGTTGCCGTCCGGGCGATAGCCCGGCCGCGGCAGGTGGCAGAGATGCGGGATCTCGACGCCGGCGCGCCGCGCCACGGTCCAGATCGTCTCGCCCGGCGCGGCCTCGACCTCCCGGCCGTCCAGCGTGAAGCGGATGCGCGCATCGGGCGCGCGATTCACGCCTGCGGTGCTCGGCCCTTCCGGGACCTCCGCCCTCCGACGATCGCGCACTGTCACGGCACCTGCTCCGGGAAGAAGCGCAGCAGGCTGCGCAGCGGGTTCATCGCGGCCTGGCCGAGGCCGCAGATCGAGCCGTCCGCCATCGCCTGCGCGAGTTCGCCGAGCAGCGCGCGGTCCCATTCCGGCGCGTCCAGCAGTCGCGCCGCCTTGGCCGTGCCGACGCGACACGGCGTGCACTGCCCGCAGCTCTCGTCGCGGAAGAAGCGCAGGAGGTTGCGCGCGACCTCCGCCAGCTCGTCCCGGTCCGACAGGACCACGACAGCGCCGGAGCCGACGAAGCAGCCCTGCGAGTCCAGTGCGCCCACGTCGAGCGGAAGGTCGGCGAGATCGGCGGGCAGGATCCCGCCGGAGGCGCCGCCGGGCAGGTAGCCGACGAAGCGATGGCCCTCCGACATGCCGCCCGAGAATTCCTCGATCAGCTCGCGCGCGGTGACGCCGGCCGGTGCGCGCTTGACGCCGGGCCGCCGCACGCGGCCGGAGACCGAGAACAGCCGCTCGCCCTGCGCGCCGCGCCGGCCGGCGGCGGCGTAGCGCTCGGCGCCGTCCGGCGTCGCCAGGATATCGGGCAGCCACCAGAGCGTCTCGACGTTGTGGACCACGGTGGGCCGGCCGAAGAGGCCGTGCTCCCCCGGGAAGGGCGGCTTGTGCCGCGGATAGCCCCGGTGACCTTCGAGGCTTTCCAGCAGCGCGGTCTCCTCGCCGCAGATATAGGCGCCGGCACCGCGGCGCAGATGGACCGGCAGGCCCAGCAGCCCGGCCACGCGCAACTCGTCCAGCGCGTGAAGGACGGTGCGGCGGATGTCCGGATACTCGTCGCGCAGGTAGATCCAGCAGGCCTCCGCGCCGATCGCATGGGCGGCGAGCAGCATGCCCTCGAGCACACGGTGCGGATCGGTCTCCAGGCAGAAGCGGTCCTTGAAGGTCCCGGGCTCGCCCTCGTCCGCATTCACGACGAGATGGCGCGGCGCAGGATGCGACAACGCGAAGCGCCACTTCCGCGCCGCCGGGAAGCCCGCACCGCCGAGCCCGCGCAATCCGGCGCGCTCCACCGCCTCCACCATCGCCGCCGGCGTCAGACTGCCGTCGCGCGCGGCGCGCAGCGCGGCATGGCCGCCGCGATGGCGATGGTCATCGAGGCTCGGCGACCCCGCCGCGGCGGCGGCG
>NZ_JAKJIB010000305.1 GCF_021864505.1 Falsiroseomonas oryziterrae | reverse complement strand
CCCGCCCCGGCCCCGGCCCCGCGGGCGCGCGGCTGATCCGGCTTCCGGTCGGCTGAACCCAGCCGACCGGGCCTGCCCCGGGCCCTCCGGTCCGGGGCCTCCCCCTCGGGGGCTACCCGAGGACCTGCCGGGCGGCAGCGAGCAGCGCCGGCGGGATCACCGAGCCGGTCCGCTGCGCCACGGCGCGGTCCACGACAAGTTCCGGCTCCGCGACGGTCTCGATGGCGATCTCGCCCGGCCGCTCACCTTCCAGGATGCGACTTACGAGCCGACCCGCGCGCTGGGCCGCCGCCCCGAGCCGCGTGCCGTAGGCCAGCATGGGCCCGTGCCGCACGCCGTCGCGGAAGAAGAGGTGCGGCAGCCGCGCCGCGACGGCACGGTCCACGATGGCGCGGCCATGGATGTTGCAGAAGGGAACCTCGAGCACCAGCAACGCTTGCGCGCCCCATTCGCGGAAGCCCGCGAAGGCCGCATCGAGGTCAGCCGGATCGCGCAGCAACATGACCTGCGCCGTCACCTCCTCGGCCCGAGCCGCCGCGAGGTTGGCGCGGGCCAACGCGTCCGGCACGTCTGCATCGCCCAGGATCGTGAGCCGCGTCATGCCCGGCACGACCTGCTTCAGCAGCCCGATCTGCGCGCGCGCCTGCGCCGGATCGAAATTGGTCACGCCGGTGACAAGGCCGCCAGGCCGGGACGCGTCCGGCACAAGGCCGGCCGCGACGGGGTCGAGCACCACGGTGAAGACCAGCGGGAGGCCCTCGGCGAGCGGGCGCAGCGCCTGCAGCGCCACCGCGCCGATGACCGCGATCACGTCGGGGCGCAGGGCCACGAGCTCTGCCGCGAGCGCGGGCAGGCGGGCGAGGTCGGTCGTGAAGCGCGGCTCGAGCCGGATATCGCGCCCCTCGGCGAGCCCCGCGTCGTGCAGCCCCTGCCGGAAGCCGGCGAAGCTCGCATGCGCGGCATCGCCCATGAAGAACACGCCGACACAAGGCGGCGGCGACGCGGTCGATCCGGGCATGGCGAAGCTCCGCACGGGCCAGGCGCCGACAGGCTACAGCATGATCCGCCGACATGGACCACGCCGTAGCCCATGGGTCGAAACGGACAAGGCGTACCTCGCAGGATGAGCGCCCCGGACGCTATGCGCACGGGTCCGTGAAGGCAACGCGACGGCCCGTCAGACCAATCCCTTCATCAGCAGCAGGCCCCATGCGGCGACGCTGACGTCGTCCTGGATCTCGCCCTCGCGGAACATGCGGTCCAGCTCGGCGCGCGCGAAGCGGCGGCTGATCAGGTCCTGCTCCTCCTGCTCCGGCCGTGCCGCGCCTTCGGCGAGGCCGGTGGCGAGGAAGATGCGGTAGCCCTGGCGCATGGTGCCGTAGGCGTTCCAGAGGAAGCCGGCCTCGGTCAGCGTCGCTGCGACAAGCCCCGTCTCCTCCACCAGCTCGTGTGCGGCGGCGAGGCGCGGGTCCGCATCAGGGCCGCCCCACATGCCCTGGCACAGTTCCCAATGGCGCGCGCCGACCGGATAGCGGAACTGCTGGACGAGGGTGACGGAGCCATCGTCGTGCACCGGGACGACGACCACGAAATCGTCCTTCTCGACCACGCCATAGATGCCGGCCGAGCCGTCGCGGCGGCGTATCGCGTCCTCGCGCACGCGCATCCACCGGTTCTCGTAGACCAGGCGCGAGCCGGTCGCGACGATGTCAGGGTCGTCCCGGCTCACAACCCGTTCGCCTCCTTCAGCGCGGCGGCGGCGGCGTGCTCGCCGCGCGACTCCAGTTGCGCGGCCACCGCGATCCGGTCGGGCAGCGGACGGTTCTGGCTCTGCTTGCGCTTGCCCGTCCACTCCGCGACCTCGATCGAGACGCCGACCAGCCCCTTGAACATCCGCGCCATGTAGTCGGCAGGCTGCGCGTCCATGTCGAAGCCGGGATCGGGCTCGTAGCGGAAGGCGAGGGCCCGCATCTGCCGCGCGATCTCGTCCTCATCCTCGATCAGCGTCGCCGGGCCGCGCGCCTGGACGGCGTCGTAGTTCCAGGTCGGCACCGCCGGATGCGCGCCGTACCAGGCGGAGGAGACGTAGGCATGCGGGCCGCGGAACAGCGCAAGCGCCTCGGCGCCCGCGCCGTCGAAGGCGCGCCATTGCGGATTGGCGCGGGCGAGATGGCAGAGCAGACGATCCGGCGCGCCGCCCTCGCCCGGGATCAGGTGGAAGGGCAGGTGCGAGACCATGAGCGGCGCGGCGGTGACCAGCGTGCCGAAGTCGTTGGCCTCCACGAAGCCGTGGATCCAGGCGCGGTCGTCCACACGGAAGGCGGGCGGGGTGTACATGGGAGCTATCCTGGCACGAACGAGCGCTCGCGCCGCAAGGGCGCGGTTGAAGCGGGTCAGGCGACCCGGTCGGTGGTAGCTCGTCGTCGCAGGATCATGGCCTGAGATTGGCGGCGGCGATCGCACGGAAGCAAATGCGGGGACGGCATGTCAGCCCCGCGCATGCGCGCGGGCACGCAGCAGCAGCGCGAGGCCACCGAGCGTCAGAAGCCCGCCGACGACGTCGCTGACATAGAGCCGCTCGCCCAGCAGCGCCCAGCCGAACACCGCGGCCAAGGGCGGCGCCAGCAATTGCAGCGCGGAGGCAGTGGAGGTCGGCACGCGGCGCAGCATGACGAAATACAGCGCGTAGCCGCCGATGCCGACCACGATCATCGACCAGAACAGCCCGCCGAGCGTGAACCAACTCGCCGAACGCGGCATCGCCCCTTCGAGCAGCAGCGCGAGCAGCAGGCAGAGCAGCGCGGAGACCGCGGTCTGGCCGAGGCTCGCGGCCCACATGTCCACGCGGCCCTTGGCCGGCGCGTAGATCAGCAGCCCGACCGCCTGCGCCGCCGCCGCGCCAATCGCCAGCACGAAGCCCGAGGCCTCGGCAGCCTCCAGCCCGTCGAGCGCACGCAGCCCGCCGAGCAGCGCGACGCCCGACCAGCCGATCGCAAGCCCGGCCCAGGCCAGCGGCGGCAGCGGCTTCTTCAGGATCGCGCTCTCGCCGGCCGCGATCAGCAGCGGCGTGGTGGCGCAGATCAGCGCGACGAGGCCGGTCGGGATGCGCGCCATGGCGAGCCAGGCGAGCGCCAGGTAGCCGCCCATGCCGAACAGCCCGAGCAGCGCGACGCGCGCCGCATCCGGCCGCGAGGGCAGGCGAGAGCGGAAGGCCAGCGCGATCAGCAGCAGGATCGGCGCCGTGCAGCCGAAGCGGATGGCGAGCGACCAGAGCGGCGGCCATTCCCGCACCACCACGCCCGCGACGGTGAAGGCCGAGGCCCAGATGGCGACGAAGGCGCCGCCGATGACGAGGCCGCCGGGCCCCACCGCTACGCGCCGCGGCGCGCGATCGCGGCCTCCAGCGTGTTCTCCAGCAGGCAGGCGATGGTCATCGGGCCGACGCCGCCGGGGACGGGCGTGATGGCGCCCGCATGGCGCGAAGCGGCTGCGAATTCCACGTCGCCCACCAGCCGACCGTCGGGCAGGCGGTTGATGCCGACATCGATCACCGTGCAGCCTTCGGCGATCCAGTCGCCCTTAACCATCTCCGGCCGGCCGACGGCGGCGACCAGGATCTCGGCGCGCCGGCACTCGGCCGGCAGGTCGCGGGTGCGCGAATGCACGATCGTCACAGTGCAGTCGGCGGCGAGCAGAAGCTGCGCCATGGGCCGCCCGACGATGTTGCTGCGCCCGAGCACCACCGCGCGCGCGCCGGGCAGCGCGCAGCCGGCGGCGCGCAGCAGGTGCATCGCCCCCTTCGGCGTGCAGGGAACGAGCCCGGGCTGGCCGGAGGCAAGGCGGCCGGCGTTCAGCGGGTGGAAGCCATCCACGTCCTTTTCCGGCGCGACGGCGGAAATCACCCGGTCGGCACGGATCTGGGGCGGGAGCGGCAGCTGGACGAGGATCCCGTCCACCGCCGGGTCGGCGTTCAGCCGCGCCACCACGCCGAGCAGGTCGCCCTCGGTCGTCTCTGCCGGCAAGTGGATGGTGGCGCTGTCGAAGCCCACCTCCTGCGCCGCCTTGTCCTTGTTGCGGACATAGACGCCGGAGGCCGGGTCGTCGCCGACGCGCACCACGCGCAGGCCGGGCTTGAAGGGAAGCGCCGCGACGCGGGCGGCGATGGCGCGGCGCAGGTCTGCGGCGACGGCCTTGCCGTCGATGAGGCGGGCGGTCATGCGGTGTGTCGGTCCTGGTCAGGCGGCGCGCTGGCGCGGCCGGGCCTCCGGGGCGGGGGTCAGAAATAGAAGCCCGACATGATCATGTAGCGCCGGACGGCGCCGACGCCGATCGAGACGGCGGTGATCAGGAGCAGCAGCACCAGCGGAGAGAGGTCCACGCCGCCGAGGTGGGGCAGGCGGTTTCGGATGGGCCGCAGCGCCGGCTCGGTCACGCGGTAGAGGAAATCGGCGATGGTCCAGACGATGCGGTTGCGCCCGTCGAGCACGCCGAAGGACATCAGCGTCTGCACGATCGCCGCGATCAGGACGGCCCACCAGAACAGGTCGAGCCCCGCCTGCACGAGGAAGAACACGGCGTCGAGCAGCATCTGGCGGGGGGTCCTGGCGGTTCTGGTTGAGGGGAAGCTAGTGGCCGCCCGGGGACCGGACAAGGCGCGGCACGGCGGCTTGACGCCGCGGCCCGGCCCGACCATAACCCGCGCCCTCTACCGAGAGCGGGGCTGTAGCTCAGTTGGGAGAGCGCGTCGTTCGCAATGACGAGGTCAGGGGTTCGATTCCCCTCAGCTCCACCACTCTCGGGTAGGGTTTCCGTTCACACAGGTTTCGGGACTGGCAGGCGACCGCCTGCAGTGCCGGGCGGCCGTGCAGGGTTCACGACTGACGCGGCCGCGACGGGGCGCGACGACGAGCCCCATGCCGCCCGAGCCGGCGCCCCCCCCGGGAAACCTGCCGCCGCCGGAGCCTCGACTGGATCCTGATCGCGAGCGGCGCCGGTGTCCCGGTCGCCCCGGGCCGGGGCGAGCCCGCTCCGAGGAGCGGGCTCGCCACGCCTGTCAGAGAACCGTGTCGCTGGCCAGATTCACCGAGAAGGTGGCCGTGGCCCAGTCGCCGTCGCCATCGTAGAGCTCGG
>NZ_JAKJIB010000304.1 GCF_021864505.1 Falsiroseomonas oryziterrae | reverse complement strand
GCGCCAGATCGGCCGCGCGGTCCCGCGCCAGCCGGGCGCTCTGCCGCTGCGCGTCCAGCAGGGCGTCGAAATCGGCGGCGAGACCCTGCAACTCGGAGGGCAGCGCCCGGCCCAGGCGATCGCGCCGGCCTTCCCGCAGGTCGCGCAGCGCGCGCCGCGCCCGCTCGATCGGCCAGAGCGCGATGGCGCCTTGAAGGGCGAAGGCCGCCAGCAGCGCAGCCGCGATGCCGCCCAGCGCCGGCAGCAGGTCCAGCACGAAGGCGCGGTTCGCCGCCTCGAGCAGCTTGCGGTCCACGGCCACGGCGACGCGGTAGCTCGCCGGGGTCCCCACGGCATCCTCGATCCGCCGCTCCAGCACGATCATCTTCGTGCCCTCCGGACCCTGGATGATGTGGCGATGCAGCTCGCCCGGGCGGAGCGCGTCGAGCTCCAGCGGGAATTCCCATCCGGCCAGCGAGGGCGAGCGGAGGATCGCGCCCGTCGCGTCGTTGCGCACCTGCCAGTAGAGGCCCGACAGCGGCTCCTGGAAGCGCGGGTCGGGAAGCGGCTGCACGCGCAGCGTCGCCGTCCCGTCCTCCAGCACCAGGCTGCGGGCCAGGTAGCGGAGGTCGGCATCGAGCTCGGCCAGCATCTCGCGCTCGACATGGCGCTCGAAAAGGCCCTGGACCGCCGCGCCGACGGCACCGACGGCCAGCATCGCCGTCGCCAGGGCGACGATCGCGAAGCGCGCCCGGAGCGATCGCGTCACGGCGCCTCGCCGATCACGTAGCCATGGCCGCGGCGGGTGCGGATCGCAGCCGGCCCGATCTTCCGGCGCAGCCGCGCCACCAGCGCCTCCACCGCATTGTCTCCGCGGTCGGCCTCGTCCGCATAGAGATGCTCGGTCAGCTCCGTCTGATGCACGGCGCGGTCCGGATGATGCATCAGGTAGGCGAGCAGCCGGAACTCGAGCGGCGTCAGCTCCACCGGCTCTCCGCCGCGCGTCAGCCGGCGCGCCCGGAGATCGAGCGCGAGGTTGCCGACCCGCAGCGTGTTGGCGGCCCGCCCGGCGGAGCGGCGCAGCACCGCGCGCAGCCGCGCGAGCAGCTCTTCCATGGCGAAGGGCTTGACGAGGTAGTCGTCGGCGCCGGCGTCGATGGCCTCGACACGGGTGGTCCAGGCGCCGCGCGCCGAGAGCACCAGGATCGGGAAGGTCACGCCCTCTGCCCGCCACCGGCGAATCAGGGAGAGGCCGTCGATCCGCGGCAGGCCAAGGTCGAGGATGGCCGCGTCGAAGGGCTCCACCCCGCCGCGCAGCCATGCGGTGTCGCCGTCCGCCGCGTGTTCCGCGGCGAAGCCGGCACCTCCGAGCGCTCGCAGGAGGTCCGCCGCGATCCCCGCCTCGTCCTCCACGACCAGCACCCGCATCGCGCCTACCCAACCGCCATGGACGAAGCGCCTATCCGATGGCCGCTGACGCCACGCTGACAGCGCGTGTCAGCGACCCGGGGCAGCGCGCCGCTACTCCGCCAAGCATGGCGGAGGTTCCCATGAAGATCGGCACGCGCATCGAGGCAAGTCCATGCCAGCTCTGCGGCGGGACGGAGCGACAGGTTCTCGCCACGCGCGGCCGCGGCCTGGAGCCGTTGACCACCGTGGTCTGTCGCGGCTGCGGCCTGGTCAGTCACCACCCTCTGCCCGATCCGGCCGAGGTCGCGGCCTTCTACGCCACGCGCTACCGCGTCGCCTACAAGGGCGGGTGGGAGCCGAAGCGCAAGCACGCCTTGCGCGCGCTGCGCGGCGCCATCGCGCGCGCCGACCGGCTCGCGCCGCTGCTGCGGCCCGGTGCGCGCGTGCTGGATGTCGGGGCCTCCTCCGGCGAATTCACCTATGTCATGCAGCGGGCCGGCTTCGCGGCACGCGGCATCGAGCCGAACCTCGGCTATGCCGACTTCGCACGCCGGACCTATGGCGTTGCGGTGGAGACCGGCGGCCTCGACGACGCCGGGATCGCGCCGGCCAGCCTCGACCTCGTCACGCTCAATCATGTGCTGGAGCATCTCGCCGATCCCTGGGCCGCGTTGCGCCAGCTCGGGTCATGGCTTGCGCCGGACGGGCTGATCTTCATCGAGGTGCCGAACCTGGCGGGCGTGCGGAAGCAGGCGACGAACACATTCCACGCCGCGCACATCTGGAATTTCACTCCGGAAACGCTGGCGCTGCTCGCTTGGCAGGCGGGGTTCGCGGCGCTCACGCCGGGGGATCTGGCCGGCACCTCGATGGTGCTTCGCCGGCGCCGAGCGGGGGATCGCCCGCCGACGGGGGCGGGCACGGCGCTGGCGGAACGCCTGGCCCGGCAGGTCGCGACCAAGGGTCGCGCGCTCGACTATCTCCTGTCCGGCGCGCCGGTCACGCGACGCGTGGCCCGGCTGCGGCGGAACATCGAAGAGCAGGTGGTCTGCGCGCGCCACGCGACGGTCCGCGACATGGCCGATGCGATCCTGAAGGCCGCCTGGCCTGGGCGGGCGCGCCAAGGGCGGCTGTCCTGGTCGGACGCGGCGGCCTGAGGTTGGGGGATGGGGTTCGGGGGATGTTGCGCTCACCCCCACCCGCCTCGCTGCGCTCGGCACCCTCCCCCGCAGGCGGGAGAGGGTTTCGGGCGCCCTCCCCCCGCAACGGGAGAGGGCTTGAGGGTCAGAAGATGCGGGAGACGTCCTGACCCAGCGCCATCGCGCCCGCGTAGCGCGCCTGCGGGCCCGACTGCAGCGGGTGGTAGCGGGCGCCCTGGATGTCGCGGAACAGGCGCTCCAGGCCCGTCGCGCGATGGAAGCCGGCGCCGCCGGCCAGTTCCAGCGCCAGCTCCACCGTGCGGATCGCATGCTCGGTCACCAGCGCCTTGCCGGTCATAGCGTCGTTGATCGCCTCGGCCGAGGGCGCGTTGCGGTCGGTGACGGCCAGCATCCACTCATGCCCGAGCCGCGCGGCGCGCAGCGCCGTGTCCATCCGGCCGGCGAGCTGCAGCATGTCCTCGGTCGGCGGGCGGCGCTTCGCGACCTCCACCGCGATGTCGCGCGCATGCTCGGCGACGCCGAGATAGACCGCATAGACCAGCGAGAAGGCGATCGGGGCCAGGATGTGGAACAGCGGATGCCACTGGCCCGCCGGGCGCTTCAGCGCGACGGCGGCGTCGGGGATGAACAGCCCCTCGATCGCCACGTCGTGCGAGCCCGTGCCGCGCATGCCGAGCGCGCGCCAGGTGTCGAGCACCTTCACCTCGGGCGCCTTCATGTTCACGCCGAAATGCAGCACGTGGCGCGCGCCGTCCTCCTCCAGCACCGCCGCCGTCATCATCAGGTCGCCGACCGGCGAGCCGGAGGAGAACACCTTGCGCGCGGTGATGCGGTAGCCGCCCTCAACGCGTTCCGCCTTCCCGGTGCCGGGGAGCCAGTCGGAGCCGCCGCTCGACAGCAGGATGATGCGCTCGGCCGCGATGCGCTTCAGCAGCGGCTCCATGGCGGCGAGCTTCTGGTGCCGCCAGCGCCAGGCGGGCACCGCGACCTGGTGGGTGTGCATCGAGAAGGCGAGTGCCGTGGAGCTGCAGCCCTGCGCCAGGATGCGCAGCATCTCCGCCAGCTCCCGGATGCTGGCGCCGCCGCCGCCGAACTCGGCCGGCACGCCGGCCTCGACCAGGCCCGCCTGCTTCAGCAGCGCGTAGTTGCCGGCGACGAAGCGGTCCTGCTCGTCGGCCTCGGCGGCGCCGGCGGCGAGGTGGGGGACGAGGTGGCGCGCGCGGTCGGCGATGGGACCCTCGGCCAGGAGGGGGGTGGCCAGGAGGGGCGCGGCGGTCACGGCGACGTTCATCGGCTTGCTCCCAGGCGTTGCGACGGGGGGAGCTTCACCGATCGGTGCGTCGGGCTTCCAGTTCAGGAAATGAACTGTCGGCGGCGTCCCGTGGGCTGCTACGGTCACAAGGCCGGGACGGAGACGACGTCCATGGAAGACCGTGGCAGCTACGGGCAGTTCTGCCCGGTGGCGATGGCGGCGGAGCTGATCTGCTCGCGCTGGACCGTGCTGGTGCTGCGCGAGATGCTGGCCGGCAGCACCCGCTTCAACGAGCTGCGCCGCGGCGTGCCGCGCATGTCGCCGGCGCTGCTGTCGAAGCGGCTGAAGGAGCTGGAGGCGGCCGGCATCGTCGCGGGCACGCCGAATGCGAAGGGTGTCACCGAGTACCGGCTGACGCCGGCGGGCGAGGAGCTGCGCCACGTGGTGTTCGGCATGGGCGTCTGGGGCCAGCGCTGGATCGAGAGCCAGGTCTCGCTGAAGAACCTCGATCCCACGCTGCTGATGTGGGACATGCGGCGGAACCTGAACCCGACGCCGCTGCCGCCGCGGCGCTGCACCATCCAGTTCCACTTCCCCGAACTGCCGGAGAGCCGGCGGAACCACTGGCTCGTGATCGACGCCGGCGAGGTGGATCTCTGCTGGGTGGATCCAGGCTACGAGGTGGACCTGACGGTCACCGGCGGGCTGCGCAGCATGACGGCGGTGTGGATGGGGCTGGCGGCGCTGCGGCAGGAGGTCGAGGGCGGGCGGCTCGAGCTGCTCGGCGACGTGCAGCTGGCGCGCAGCATGGAGGCGTGGCTCGGCTTCAGCGTCTTCGCGCGGGAGGCGCGGAAGGTGGCGTGAGGCGGTTCAGATCCTGAACCGCCGCGCCGGATCACGGCTGCGCGAGGATCAGGGACCGTCTTCCTCGATCTCCCAGCCCTCGGCCAGCAGGCGGGCGAGGACGGACTCGTGGCGGTCGTCGGGCCAGGATTCCAGCACCTCGTCCTCGCCGTCGAGCAGCTCGGTGCCGGTGGTGGTGGTGACGATGACGAGCGTGTCGAGCTCGCCCTTCATCAGGACGGTTTCGCGCATGGGATTGGTTCAGGCGGGGAGGTTGGGTGGAGTCGCGAACCCCCACCCCGACCAGCCGGCGTAAGCGGCGGCGAGGCCGCCGCTACTCTGGCGTCCGACGCCTTCGGCGTCGAACCCCCCGCCAGCCGGGGAGGGAGAGGGGAGGTCAGCGGCGGCGAAGGAAGGCGGGGGCGGCGCCGCCGTCGCGGAAATCGGCGTCACGCCAGCCGCGGTCCTTGCGGTCCGAGCCGGGCGAGGCCGGCTGCGGCGCGCTCGGGCGACGCAGCGGGGCGTCACCGCCG
>NZ_JAKJIB010000303.1 GCF_021864505.1 Falsiroseomonas oryziterrae | reverse complement strand
AGCGCCGCGGGCTGCGCCGCCTCGGGCCGGCCATGGCGGAGCGCCGTCTCCTGCAGGATCGCCGCGTCGATCTTCCCCTCCGCCAGCGCCAGCTTCAGCAGCGCCGGCGCGGGGTAGGGGCGGCCGCCGAACAGCCCCGCGGCGGTGCGCGCCGCATGCTCGAAAGGCTGGTCCTCAAGCCCCTGCAGCGGGTTCGCCGCGATGAAGCTGCGCAGCGGCCAGTAGGGCGTGATGTGGCCGGCGGCGATCTCGATCTGCGCGGAGAGGCGGGCGAGCTCAGGCATGGTAGGTCTCCCGGCGATCGGTCACGGAGGCGGGCGCCGGCTGGCCGAGCCGCAGCGCGCGGACATAGAGGGCGGCGGAGCGCCGGTGCCACCCGGCCTGGATCGCGACCCAGGCGAGCAGGAACAGCGCCGCGACGAGCAGGTGAAGCGGGTTGAGCGCTTGCGGCGCGACCAGCCCCGGCGTGCCGGCCAGCAGTGCCTCGGCGCCACGCACGATCAGGCCGTAGAGCAGGCCGGCGAGGCCGAGCACCGCCGGTCCGGCGAGCCAGCGGACCAATCCGTCTCCGCGCAGCGCGAGGCCGGCCTGCGCCGCGGCCAGTGCCGCGAAGAGCACCAGCAGCGCGCCTGCGCCTACTTCGAGCTTGCCGGAGGTCAGCGCGAAGCCGGCGCCGGCCAGCAGCGCCGCGATCGCCGCCGGGCCGGCGGCGGCGAGCGACGGCGCGGCCTGCGTCTTCGGTGCCGCGGCATTGGCCAGCGCCGAGCCTGCGCCCAGGAAGAGGCTCGCCTTGTAGAGCCCGTGCAGAACGAGATGTGCCATCGCCGCGGCGTGGAAGCCGAGGCCGCATTGCAGCAGCATGAAGCCCATCTGCGCGGTGGTGGAGGCGGCGAGGCCGCGCTTCACGTCGGTCTGCACCAGCGCGGTCACCTGGCCGAGCAGCGCGCTCGCGGCCCCCGCGGCGAAGATGATCAGCAGCACCGCCGGCACCGCCTCGAAGGCCGAGGAGAAGCGGGCGACCAGGATGCCGCCGGCGTTCACGAGGCCCGCATGCATGAAGGCCGAGACCGGCGTCGGCGCGACCATCGAGGACATCAGCCAGCGCTGGAACGGGAACAGCCCGCTCTGGATCGCCGCCGCCAGCACCAGCGCCAGCAGGCCGGGGCCGACCAGCCAGGGGCTGGCCTGAGCCGCTCCGGCGGCGATGCCGGCGATGGACAGGCTGCCGGTCGCCAGGCTCAGCAGGATGAGACCCGCCGTCAGCGCGGCGCCGCCACGCAGGAAGGCGGTGCGTGCCGTCGCGGCGGCGGCCTGCGCCTGCGGCCAGGACCGCACATGGCCGATCGCGTCCGCCAGCAGCCAGCCCATCAGCATCCAGAGCCCGGCGAAGAGCGGCACCGCATCGGTGACCAGCAGCGCCAGCACCGTCGCGGTCAGGGCGGCCAGGCGCTTGAAGAAGGCGTCGAAGCGCGCGTCGCCATCCATGTGGCGCAGCGAGAAGCTGTGCACGACGGCACTCACCAGCAGCACCGCCGAGCCCAGGAACAGGGCCATCGCGTCGAGGCGGAACGGCCCGAAGGCCAGCGCGGGCTCCCCGGCGCGGCCGATCAGCAGGATCAGGCTGAGCCCGAAGGCGGCCCAGCATCCGAGGGTGAAGTTCCGGGGCATGCGACTCCCATCCGGGTCCGGTGCGGCGCGGCCTTCTGCCCCCCGGAGAGAGTCGTGAGAAACGAATTAATCTGCTGTCGGTGATCTGTTTTGCCGATAAGAGCCGACCCGCTCCTGGATGAAGCTGGCCAGCGCGGCCGTGGCGTCCGAGACGCGCGGGGCGGCGAGCAGGGCCATCTCCACCTCCGGCAGGCTCGGCCAGCCCTGGCCCGCGCCGAGCGCAGCGAAGCCCTCCGGCACCATCGCCCGCGGCAGGACGGTCACGCCGAGGCCGGCGCGCACGGCCGCGAGCGTCCCGGCGAAGGAGGGGCTGGTGTAGGCGACGTCCCAGGGCAGGCCCGCGGCGTCGAGCGCGTTCACGGCGCGGCGGCGATAGACGCAGGGGGCGGGCGAGACGACCAGCGGCAGGCGGTGCTGCGGGTCATGCGCCGCCGGCAACGCGACGGCGCTCCGCTCCCGCGCCACGAAGACCGGCCGCTCGCGCCAGAGCGGGCGGCTGGCGGGATAGGGCTCGGCGGGGTCCTGCTTCACCACGATCAGGTCCTGCTCGCCGCGCTCCAGCGCCTCGACCAGGCGCAAGGTCAGGTCGCAGGTGACGTGCAGCCGCACGCCGGGATGCTTGGCGCTGAAGGCGGCGAGGATCTCCGGCAGGTAGGCGGTGGCGAAATCCTCCGGCGAGGCGAAGCGCACCTCGCCCTCGATCTCCGGCGCCCGCATGCGCCCGACCATGCCGTCGGCCAGCGCGAGCAGCCGCCGCGCATCCCCGAGCAGCGCCTCGCCTTCCTCGGTGATCGCGACATGCCGGCGGTCGCGGCGGAAGAGCTGGCAGCCGAGGATCTCCTCGAGCCGGCGGATCTGCATGGACACGGCCGATTGCGACCGCCCGACGCGCTCCGCGGTGCGCGAGAAGCTGAGCGTCTCGGCGAGGCCGACGAAGGCGCGGAGCAGGGCGGTGTCGAGGTCGGCCATGGTCAGGGCGCGATGACCGGCTTCCCGGCGGCTGGCAAGCCCGCCCATTCCGCCACCTGCGTCTCCTGCCGCAGGCGGAGGCGGCGGAAGTCGAGTGCCGCGAACATCTCGTCGAGCGCCGGCGCGCGGTCGTCCGGCAGCGGCAGGGTGCTGCGCGCCTCCTCGACGAAGCGCGCCCGGGTCGCCGTGTCTGCGTCGAGATAGCCGCGCTCCCACCACGCCAGGATGCGCGGCCTCGCCTCGGCCAGCACGGCGGCGCCGACGACCTTGTCGGCCTTGCCCTGGTTCGCCGCGCGCGAGGCCGGCAGCAGGTTCCAGAGGTCGTTGCAGGCCCAGGCCGACCAGGGCAGGCAATGATCCACCTCGATGCCGCGCGCGGCGAGCGGGCGGCCGGTCCAGACGCAGGCGATCGCCTCGCCCCGCCGCAGCCTCTCCTGCACCAGGCCGCGCACGAAGCCGGTGTCGCGCTCCGGCTCGAGCCAGCGCAGCGCGCCGAGCAGATCGTCGCCCGAGAGCGTGCGCCCGGCCCGCTCGGCGAAGTCGCGGCTCTGGCGCACCCATTCGGCGAGCAGCATCGGCTCGATCCACGCCGCCATGCGGCGCAGCGCCTGCCAGACATGCAGCGGCACGCGCAGGCTGCCGAGTTCCCAGAACAGCTCGGCATTGAGTGGCAGCGGACCCTCGCCGCGCGGGCGCCGGCCGAATTCGGCGGGGAAGACGGGCGTGTCGTCCGCGAAGGTGAGGTGCCGCGCCGGCATGTTGGCGATGACGCGCGCCGCATCGGCGAGCGCGACCCGCAGCGCCACGGCCAGATCGCCCGTGACCAGCGCGCCGGGCCGGAGGTCGAAGGGCGCGAGCGGACGCAGCGCATGGAAGGCGTCCCGCACGAAGGCCAGGCCGACGCCGGCCGGCGCCTGCGGCAGCCCGCGCTCGACCAGCGGCTTGTACATCCGCAGCCAGTAGAGCGCGACGAGGCCGAGCGGCAGCTCGACATGCGCCTCCGCCTCCCGCGCGACATTCGGCGAGGCGTCGGCGATGCGCGCGAGGCAGCGGAGCAGCGCGAGCTTGTAGGTCGCGAAGCGCTCCTGCCGGAGGATCACGCCGCGCAGCAGCGGCAGCGCGCCCGCGCCGTCATCCGGCAGGTCGAGGATGACGGTCTGCCAGCGCACATCGGCGCGGCCCTGCCGGTCCTCGCGCCGCTCGGTCGCGACGCGAAGCGCGAGGCCGTGGTCGAGGCCGAGCCGCTCCAGCTCATGCGCGTCCACCGGCCACATCGGCCGGTCCTCCGGCGCCGGGCCGTGGCGCAGCGTCAGCATCATGCGCCCGCCGGGCTTCAGCAGCGTCGCGAGCTTGCGCATCGCGCGCGGCCGCTCCTCGGGCGGCATGTGCTGCCAGACGCCGCTCAGCCAGACGAGATCGAAGCCGAGGCCGAGACGATGCACCTGCGCGAGCGCCGGGAGCCGGTCGTCCACCCAGCGGATGCGCGGATCGGGATGCAGTCGCGCCGCCTCGCCGCGCAGCGCGGATGCGGGCTCGACGGCCAGCACCTCCCAGCCCCGTCCCGCGAACCAGGCCGCGTCGCGCCCGCTGCCGGCGCCGACATCCAGCACGGTGCCGGGCGCGGCGGGCAGGAAGGGCAGGGCGTCGCGGTGGATCTCCTCGAAGCCGAGCGCCTCGTAGGCTTCCGCGAATTCGCGGAAGCCGCGGTCGTAGGGACGGATCGTCTCCCAGCCGGTCATTCCGGTCCGGCGTCGGCGAATTGCAGCGCGGCGAGGCGGGCGTAGAGGCCGGCTTCGCGCACCAGCTCGTCATGCGTGCCGGCGGCGACGATGCGGCCGCTCTCCAGCACCAGGATGCGGTCAGCGCGGCGCACGGTCGCCAGGCGATGCGCCACGACCAGCGTGGTCCGACCGTGCGACAGCCGCTCCAGCGCCCGCTGCACGTCGCGCTCGGATTCCGCATCGAGCGCGCTCGTCGCCTCGTCCAGCAGCAGCACCGGTGCGTCCTTCAGGATGGCGCGCGCGATCGCGATGCGCTGGCGCTGCCCGCCCGACAGCGTCACCCCGCGGGCGCCGAGCGGCGTCGCATAGCCCTGCGGCAGCGCCTCGATGAAGCCATGCGCCGCGGCGGCCTCGGCGGCCCGGCGCACCTCCGCGTCGGACGCGTCGGGGCGGCCGTAGCGGATGTTCTCGGCCGCGGTCGCGCCGAAGATCAGCGGCTCCTGCGGCACCAGGCCGAGCTGCGCGCGCAGCTCCGCCGGATCGAGCGTCGCGATGTCCATGCCGTCCAGCGCGATGCGGCCCGATTGCGGGTCGTAGAAGCGCAGCAGCAGCTGGAACAGCGTCGTCTTGCCCGCGCCCGAGGGGCCGACCAGCGCAACCGTCTCGCCCGGCGCGACCTCGAAGCCGACGCCGTCCAGCGCCGGCTGGGCGGGGCGCGTCGGGTAGGCGAAGCGCACGCCCTCGAACGCCAGCGCGCCGCGCACCGGCCGCGGCAGCACCGCCGGCTTCGCGGGCACCTGCACGAGATCGGAAGAGCGCT
>NZ_JAKJIB010000302.1 GCF_021864505.1 Falsiroseomonas oryziterrae | reverse complement strand
CGCCGCGTCGCGCAGGTCGGCGACCCGCGCGTCTCCCGGCAGCCCGGTCGCGCGCCATCGCGCGGCGTCGCGCACCACCGGCACGAAGGGCATGCCACGTGCGGCCAGCGCGCGGCACAGCGTGGCGCCGCTGCGCCCGGAGGCACCGATGACGGCGATCATGCGGGGACCGTCAGGGCGCCGGTCGCAGGAAGCGCAGATCCGCGCCGTCCGGCGCCTGCATCACCTGGTCATGCACCAGCCGGTCCCAGCCGCGTGCCGGGGCGGGCGCGGGCGCCCAGGCCGCGCGCCGCCGCGCCAGCTCGCTTTCCTCCACCAGCAGGTCGAGCCGGCGCTCCTTCACGCTGAGCCGGACGCGGTCGCCGGTCTCGACCAGCGCGAGCGGCCCGCCCACCGCGGCCTCCGGCGCCACATGCAGCACGATGGTGCCGAAGGCGGTGCCCGACATGCGGCAGTCGCTGATCCGCACCATGTCCTTCACGCCGGCCCGCGCGAGCTTCTTCGGGATCGGCAGGTAGCCCGCCTCCGGCATCCCCGCCGCGCTGCGCGGCCCCGCGCCCTTCAGCACCATGATGTCCTGCGGCGTGATGTCGAGATCGGGGTCGTCCACCCGCTTCGCCAGGTCTTCGAGCCCGTCGAACACCACGCAGCGCGCCTCGGTCTCGAACAGCGCGGGCGTCGCCGCGCTGCGCTTCAAGATGGCGCCGTCGGGCGCCAGGCTCCCGCGCACCGCGATCAGCCCGCCCACCGGGCTGATCGGCGTCTCCCGCGCGCGTATGATGCGCCGGTCCACGTAATGCGTGCCGTCGCCGATCCGCGCGCGCAGCGCGACGCCATCGAGGTCCGGCGCGTCGAGGTGCAGCAGGTCCCGCAACTCCCACAGCAGCGCCTGCATCCCGCCGGCGGCGTGAAAATCCTCCATGTAGCCTTCGCCGGTGGGCTTCAGGTCCACCAGCACCGGCGTCGTCTCGCTCAGCGCATCCAGCCGCGCGAGGTCGAAGGCCACCCCCGCGCGCCCAGCGATCGCCGCCAGATGCACCACCGCGTTGGTGGACCCGCCGAGCGCCAGCAGCACGCGCATCGCGTTCTCCACGCTCGCTTCGGTGACCAGCGCCGCGGGCGGCATCGGCTTCGCGATCAGCCGCACCGCCTGCGCGCCCGCCTCCTCCGCCATGCGCAGCCGGTCGGCATGCACCGCCGGCGCGCTCGCGGCGTCGAGCGGCATGAAGCCCAGCGTCGCGGCGATGCAGGCCATGGTGCTCGCCGTGCCCATCACGCCGCAGGTGCCGGCGGTGGTCGCCAGCTTGCCCTCGATCTGGCCGATCTTCTCGGCGCTCACCTCGCCCGCGCGGTACTTCGCCCAGTAGCGCCGGCAATCCGTGCAGGCCGAGAGCCGCTCGCCCTCGAACCCCTGCGCCAGCATCGGCCCGGTGACCAGCATGACGGAGGGCGTACCGGAGCTGACGGCGGCCATCAGCTGCGCCGGCACCGTCTTGTCGCAGCCGCCGACCAGCACCGCGGCATCCATCGGCTGCGCGGTCAGCATCGCCTCGGTGTCGAGCGCCATCAGGTTGCGGTAGTGCATCGAGCACGGGTTGAGCGACGGCTCGCAGAGGCTCACGGTCGGGAAGGCCAGCGGCAGCCCGCCCGCGGCCAGCACGCCGCGCTTCACCGCCTCCACCAGCTCCGGCGCGGTGCGGTGGCAGTTGTTGTAGTCGCTGCCGGTGTCCGCGATGCCGACCACCGGCTTCTCCAGCATCGCCCGCGAATAGCCCATGGAGTTGGCGAAGGAGCGCCGGAGATACAGCGCGAACTCCTTGTCGCCGTAGTTGGAGGACCGGTTGGCGAGGCCGCGGGGCGTGTCGGTCATGAAGGCTCCCTCTCCCCCGCACGCTTACTCCCTCCCCCGCTTGCGGGGGAGGGTCGGGGTGGGGGTTCGGGGAACGGCGCACTCTCGGCCATTGTCGGTAACGCAATACCGTCATCATCAAGCGCCCGTTCCGCTTGACTTTCCCGCCCCTCGCCGCGATAAGCCACCCTCCGATTTCCACCCCGGACACCGACGAACCATGCTGACGAGACAGACGGCTTCGCTGAAGCCGGCCGAGGTCCAGAAGGGCTGGGTGCTGATCGACGCGGAGGGCCTCGTGCTCGGCCGCCTCGCAGCCCTGGTCGCCAACCGGCTCCGCGGCAAGCACAAGCCGCAATTCACCCCGCATGTCGATTGCGGCGACCATGTCGTCGTGATCAACGCGAAGAAGGTCCGGGTCACCGGCCAGAAGGCCGAGCAGTCGGTGTTCTACTGGCACACCGGCTATGCGGGCGGCATCAAGGGCCGCACCGTGCGCGAGCGCCTCGAGAGCGCCCACCCCGAGCGCGTGATCGAGAAGGCGGTGGAGCGGATGATCACCCGCGGCCCGCTCGGCCGCCGCCAGATGCGCAACCTGCACGTCTATGCCGGCCCCGAGCATCCGCATGGCGGCAACACCCCGCAGCCGCTCGACGTCGGCGCGCTGAACCGCAAGAACAAGGTGGCCTGAGGATGAGCGAGCAGGTTTCCCGCGGCGGCTCGCTGGCCGAGCTGAAGGACATGGTCAACGCCGCCGGCGGCCCCGCCGCGGCGGAAGCGGCCCCGGTGCGCGAGCCGAAGCGCGACGCGCAGGGCCGGTCCTACGCCACCGGCCGGCGCAAGAACGCCGTCGCCCGCGTCTGGGTGAAGCCCGGCAAGGGCGAGATGGAGATCAACGGCAAGCCGGCGGCGAAGTACTTCGCCCGCCCCGTGCTGCGCATGTTGATCGCCCAGCCCTTCCTGGTCTCCGACCGGTACCAGCAGTTCGACGTCTTCGCGACCGTCGTCGGCGGCGGCCTCTCCGGCCAGGCCGGCGCGCTGCGCCACGGCATCTCCCGCGCCCTGACCTACTACGAGCCGGGCCTGCGCCCGCTGCTCAAGAAGGCCGGCTTCCTCACGCGCGACCCGCGCGCGGTGGAGCGCAAGAAGTACGGCAAGCCGAAGGCGCGACGTTCGTTCCAGTTCTCCAAGCGCTGACGCCCAGCGGACCGGGCGTCGCGCCCGGCCGCATGGCTGGTTCATCCGGGGGGGGCGGGTCCGCAAGGATCCGCCCCTCTTGCTTTTCCGGGCTACGCTGCCCCCATCTGCAGTCCGAGAGGACAACGACCATGGCCAAGGGACCCATCCCGAGCGTCTTCATCGACGGCGAGGCCGGCACCACCGGCCTGCAGATCCGCGAGCGTCTGGCGCGCTTCCCGGGGATCGCGCTGCGCTCCATCGCGCCCGAATTGCGCAAGGACGCGGACGCCAAGCGTGCCCTGATGGCCGAGGTGGACCTCGTCGTCCTCTGCCTGCCCGACGACGCGGCGAAGGAAGCGACGGCGATGGCGGCCTCGCTCGGCGCCGCCGCGCCGAAGCTGCTCGACGCCTCCACCGCGCATCGCGTGGCGCCCGACTGGGTCTACGGCTTCGCCGAACTGACGCCGGCGCAGGAAGCCGCGATCGCGGCCGCGCCGCGCGTCTCCAACCCCGGCTGCTACCCGACCGGCGCCGTTGCGCTGATCCGCCCGCTGGTCGAGGCCGGGCTGCTGCCGGGGGACTACCCGGTCACCATCAACGCCGTCTCCGGATACTCCGGCGGCGGCAAGGCGATGATCGCGGAGTTCGAGCCGACACGCAGCGCCGCGCCCTTCTTCCTCTACGGCCTGGCGCTCGAGCACAAGCACCTGGCCGAGATGCAGCTCTATGGCGGCCTCGCGCGGCGTCCGATCTTCGTGCCCAGCGTCGGCGATTTCGCGCAGGGCATGCTGGTCAGCGTGCCCCTGCATCTCGACCTGCTGAACGGCGCGCCGAAGCCGGCCGACCTCGAAGCCGCGCTGCGCGACGCCTATGCGCGCTCCACCTGGGTCAGCGTGGAAGCCGCCGATCCGAAGGCGCGGCTCGCGCCGGAGGATCTGAACGGCAGCAACAAGCTGGAGCTGCGCGTCTACGGCAACGCGGCGCGCGGCCAGGCGGTGCTGGTCGCGAAGCTCGACAACCTCGGCAAGGGCGCCTCGGGGGCGGCCGTGCAGAACATCGGGCTGATGCTCGGCGTGGATGTCGCGCCGGCCCTGCCCCTGGCCGCGGAGTAACCCACTTGCCCTCTCCCCCCGCAGGGGGGAGAGGGTTGGGTGAGGGGGGCGATGGCAACATGCCGGAACCCGACAAAGGAGCCGGAACCCGATGGACGACCTGCACATCCCCGCCGCGCGCGGCCCGCTGCTGCCCTTCGAGGGCAAGACCCCGGTCATCCACCCGGATGCCTGGATCGCCCCCACCGCCGTCGTCGTCGGCGATGTCGAGATCGGGGCCGACACCTCGATCTGGTATCACTGCGTGCTGCGCGGCGACACCAACGTCATGCGCATCGGCGCGCGCACCAACGTCCAGGACGGCTCGATCCTGCACCTGAATGCCGGGGCGGAGCCGCTGATCATCGGCGACGACGTCACCATCGGCCATGCCTGCATCGTGCATGCCTGCACGCTGAAGAACCGCGCCTTCGTCGGCATGGGCGCGACCGTGCTCGACCGCGCGGTGATCGAGGAAGGCGGCATGCTCGGCGCCGGCGGCCTGCTGCCGCCCGGCAAGGTGATCGGCCCGAACGAGCTCTGGATGGGCAACCCCGCCAAGCTCGTCCGCGTGATGACGCCGGAGGAGCGCGCGCGCTTCGACCGCACTGCCGTGCACTACGTCGAGCTTGCGAAGCGGCACCGCGCCAGCCTCGCCAGCCGGTGATGGACCGCCGTGCCGTCCTTCTCCTGCCCCTGCTGATCGCGGCCTGCGAGCAGATGCGGCTCGAACCCGTTGCCGAGCTTCCGCCCGACGTGTTCCGCGGCGCCGGCGATCCGGCGCGCTTCGCCGCCGAGCAGGCGGCGCATGCCTTCGTGGACCGGGAAGCCGCGCTGCGCGGCAATCCGCGCGACGCGGCCTTCGCGAGTGCGATGGTGGAGAATGCCTCCACCGCCTTCCAGGACGCCGGCCGCTTCGCCGACGGGCCCTTCGTCACGCGGCTGCTGCGCGAGGGGCGCACCGCGCTGCGCGGCGCGATCGGCCTCGACCTCGCGCTGCCGCCGCAGCAGGTGCAGGACGCGCTGCTCGCCGCCGCCGCCGCCTTCCGGCGCAACGACGCCGCGGTCG
>NZ_JAKJIB010000301.1 GCF_021864505.1 Falsiroseomonas oryziterrae | reverse complement strand
CCGCCCCGCTCGGCCTGCCGAGCGGCCCCGGCGACACCGCGCCGCGCGCCGCGCTGATCCCGCCCGTGCCGACCGAGCCGCCGGTGATGTCGGGCATGAGCACGCCCGCCGCCGGCGTCTCCGGCCCGATGTACGGCGAGGTGACGACGAGCCTCCGCAGCCCCGTCAACCTTCGCGCCGCGCCCGGCGGCCCGGTCCTCGGCACCGTCCCGCGCGGCACGACGCTGCAGATCTTCGACATGGCGCCGGGTGGCTGGCTGCTGGTCGGGGACACCGGCCCGCTCGGCTGGGTCCATGTCTCCGGCGTGGAGCGCTAGTCAGGCCGCCGGGCGCGTCCCGATCCCGCAGCAGAAGCGCAGCAGGTAGCCGTCCGGGTCCTGCACGCAGAACTGCCGCTGCCCGTGCTCCAGCGCGCCGGCGCGGTACCACCGCGTCTCGGGCGCCAGGTAGAGCGGCCAAGCCGCGCCCTGCAGCGCCGCCAGGATCGGGTCGAGCGCGGCGACCTCGATCTGCAGGTTCATCCCACGGCCGAAGGGCGTCTCGAGCGGCGCGGTGACCCAGCGCCGCCCGGGCGCGCCCGCCTCCTCCAGCATCACCTGCGCCGCGCCGTGGCGGAGATAGGCGAAGCCGTCCTCCGGCCGGTCGTACAGCACCTCGAAGCCGCAGAGGCGGCACCAGAAGCGCAGGCTGGCGGCCAGGTCGGTCACCATCAGCTCCGGCACCACCGCGGCCCAGGCGAAGTCCGGCGGCGGCGTGCCGGGCACGACGTCAGTCCTCGGCCGCGGGCGTCCTGAGGTACGGCTCGACCTTGCCCTGCAGCTTGATGGTCAGCGGATTGCCGCGCCGGTCGAGCGTCTTGCCCACCGCGACGCGGATCCAGCCCTCGCTGACGCAGTATTCCTCGACATTGGTCTTCTCCGCCCCGTTGAAGCGGATCCCGATCCCGCGCTGCAGCAACTCGGCATCGTGGTGCGGGCTGCGCGGGTCGACGGAGAGGCGGTCGGGGAGCTCGGTCATGGCGCGGCGCTGATACCGCGCCTGCGCGCCGCCTCCAAGCCGCGCGGCAGGAGGCGGAGCCGGGCCCCGCCCCTCACGCCATCGCGGGCCGCCGCCCGCCGCGCAGCAGCAGCGTCGCGACGATCAGGACGTTCACCGCGTTCCACGCCACGCCGTTCAGGAACGCCGCGGCGTAGCTGCCGGTCAGGTCGAAGACGAGCCCCGACAGCCAGCCGCCGAACGCCATGCCGATCAGGGTGGCCATCAGCACGATGCCGACGCGCATGCCCACCTCGCGGGCCGGGAAGTGCTCGCGCACGATGACGGCGTAGGACGGCACGATGCCGCCCTGCATCAGCCCGAACAGCGCCGAGAGCACGTAGAGCGACGCGAGCCCGTCGAAGAACAGGAACAGCGACAGCGACGCGCCCTGCAGCACGGAGCCGAGCAGCAGCGTGCGCAATCCGCCGATCCGGTCGGCGATCAGCCCCGACACGATGCGCGACACGATCCCGCAGGCGAGCATGAGCGAGAGCATCTCCGCCCCGCGCGCCACGCCATAGCCCAGGTCGCCGCAATAGGCGACGATGTGCACCTGCGGCATCGCCATCGCGACGCAGCATGCGACGCCGGCCGCGCACAGCACCACCGTCAGCCCGGTGCGCGAGAGACCGAGCGGCCGCTCCTGCCCCGCATCGCCCGCCAGCACCGCGCCGCCGCGCTGCCCCGGTGGCCGCGCGCGCAGCAGCAGCGCCAGCGGCAACATGGTGACCAGGCAGACCACGCCCACCACGACATGCGCGGTGCGCCAGCCATGCTCCGCGATCAGCCAGGTCAGGATCGGCGGCCAGACCGCGCCCGCCAGGTAGTTGCCGGACGCCGCCAGCGCCACCGCGATGCCGCGCCGCCGCCGGAACCACAGCGAGGCATCGGCCATCAGCGGCCCGAAGGCGGCCGAGGAGCCGAGCATCCCGATCATCACGCCCTGCGCCAGTGCATAGACGGTGAGACTCGGCGCGCTGGCAGCCACGACATAGCCCGCCGCCAGCACCACCGTCGCGCCGAGCAGCGGCACCATCACGCCGAAGCGGTCGGCCAGCCGCCCCATCAGGATCCCGCCCGCGCCGAAGCCGAGCATGGTCAGCGTGTAGGGCAGCGAGGCGCCGGCCCGCGTCGCGCCGAACTCCGCCTGCACATGCGGCAGCGCCACCACCACCGACCACATGCCGACGCCCCCGAGCGTCGCCAGCGCGACGATCGCCGCGAGCCGGATCCAGGCCGCGCGCGAGTCGACCAGCGCCTCGCTCATCGCCGCACCCCATCGAACCCTCTCCCCCCGCAGGGGGGAGAGGGCAGGGTGAGGGGGGCGTGCCGGAAGGAGATTGCGCGCACCCTCAAGCCCCGTCCCCGAAGGTGACGAACTCCGCCACCGGCACGCGCTCCGTCACCAGCCGGTTGGCCGGCTCGTCCGGATCGGCGCGGCCGAGCGCGATGCCGCACACGAGCACCTGGTCGTCGCCGATGCCGAGCTCGCGCCGCACCACCGCGTGGTGGTCGCACCAGGCCGCCTGCGGGCAGGTATCCAGTCCGACACCACGCGCGGCGAGCATCACGTTCTGCAGGAACATCCCGCAATCGATCCACGACCCCTGCTCCATGTCGCGATCCATCGTGACGAACAACCCGACCGGCGCGCCGAAGAAGTCGAAGTTCCGCAGGTGCTGCGCCTCAGTCGCCGCGCGATCACCCTTGGCGATGCCGAGCAGCGAATAGAGCCCCCATCCCGTCGCGCGCCGCCGCGCGAGATAGGGCTCGCGCCATTGCCGCGGGTAGTACTGGTATTCGCGCTCGCCCTTCGCCCCCGCTGCGATCGCCGCGCGCACCGCGGCCGACAGCCTCGCCTTCTCCGCCCCCGCCGTCACGCGCACATGCCACGGCTGGATGTTCGATCCCGACGGCGCGCTCGAGGCGGCGGCGAGGATCCGCTCCACGACCGCGCGCGGCACCGGATCGGGCAGGAAGCCGCGGATCGAGCGCCGCCCCTCCATCGCCTCCAGAACATCCATCAGCCGATCCGATCCGCGATCGCATGCGCGACCTCGCGCGTGCCGACGCCGCCGAACTCGGCGCTGCGAAGCCCGCCGGCAAAGGCCGCGTCCACCGCGCGGTCCAGCTCCGTCGCCGCATCCGCCCAGGCCTGGCCCGCGCCCTGCTCCGATAGCCAGTCGAGCATCATCGCGACCGACAGGATCGTCGCCGTCGGATTGGCGATGCCCTTGCCGGCGATGTCCGGCCCCGTACCGTGGCTCGGCTGGAACACCGCATGACCGTCGCCGATGTCAGCCGATGGCGCATAGCCCATGCCGCCGATCAGCCCCGCGCCGAGGTCGGAGAGGATGTCGCCGAACATGTTCTCCGTCGGCAGCACGTCGAAATCCCAGGGCCGCCGCACCAGGTCGAGCGCCATCGCGTCCACGTAGTGATGATCGGCCGCGACGCCCGGGAACTCGCGTGCCGTCTCGTCGAACACCTTCCGCATGAAGGCCATCGAGGTGAACACGTTCGCCTTGTCCACCAGCGTGACACGTCCGGGCTTTCCACGCCGTGCCGCGCGCCGCTCCGCCAGCCGGAAGGCGAAGCGGGTTAGCCGCTCCGTCGTCGCGCGGGTGATCACCATCGTGTCGCGCGCCTCGCGGTCCTCGATCACCTCGCCGCGGCCGCGCGCCCAGAACAGCCCCTCCGTGCTCTCGCGCAGGATGACGAGGTCAATGTCCTTCGCGCGCGGATCGGCCAGCGGAAGCGGCACGCCCGGGATCGCGCGGATCGGCCGCACCCCTGCATAGAGGCCGAGCCGGAAGCGCAGGTCGATTTGCGGCGCGATCTCCGTCCCGTCCGGATAGCGGATGCCGGGCCAGCCCATCGCACCGAGCAGGATCGCATCCGCGCCCTCCGCGCGGCGGAAGGTCTCGTCGGACAGCGCCGTGCCGGTGCGCTGATAGGCGAAGGCGCCCGCTTCCAGCGTCTCGGTGCGCAGCCCGATCCCGTGGCGGCGCGCCACGCGCTCGAGCACGAACAGCGCCGCTTCCGTCACCTCCACGCCGATGCCGTCGCCGGGCAGCACGGCGATCAGCGGGGCATTGGCGGTCATGCGGCATCCTCCCGAGGCGTTGCCGCATCCTCGCCCCGGCTTGCGGGCCGCGCCAGTTGGGCGCTAACCATTTTTAACGCCTTTTTCCAAAACGGAACGGCCGACCCGCAGCGAGGATCATCGCATGCGCCGCCTTCCGTGGATGCTCGCCACCACCGCATTGATCGCGCCCGCCTGGGCGCAGGCGCCCGATGCCGGCCCGCGCGGCGGCACGGTGGTCGCGGGGCAGGCGAGCATCGCCCGCAGCCCCGGCCGCACGCAGGTCAACCAGACCACCGACCGCGCAGTGATCCAGTGGCAGGGCTTCGACATCGGCGCGAACCACCAGGTGGACATCCGCCAGCCCGCACCGTCGTCCTTCTCGTTGCAGCGGGTGACGGGGCCCGATCCCTCGGCCATCGCGGGGCGGCTGACCTCGAATGGCGGCGTCGCCATCGTGAACCCGGCGGGCGTCGTGTTCCACCGCGGCGCGCAGGTGGACGTGGCCTCGCTGATCGCCACCGCCTCCGACATCACCAACCAGAACTTCATGGCCGGCCGCATGGCCTTCGACGGCACGCCGCGTCCCGGCGCGCGGGTCGAGAACCACGGCCGCATCACGGTGCGCGACGGCGGCCTCGTCGCGCTGACCGGCCCCGTCGCGGCCAATTCCGGCACGATCCGCGCGCGCATGGGCCGCGTCGCCATCGCGGGGGCGGAGGCCGTCACCATCGACCTCGCCGGCGACGGGCTGCTGTCCTTCGACATCACGCGCCAGGTCGGCGCCGCGCCTGCCGGCGCCACCGCGCTCGCCGCCAACAGCGGCACCATCGAGGCGCCGGGCGGGCATGTGCTCATCACCGCCCAGGCCGCGTCGAACCTGCTGGAGACGCTGGTCTCCGCGGGCGGCGCCATCACCTCCGGCACGATCACCGCGAACGCCCCCGGCGGCGGCGTGCTGGTGCCCGCGGGCGCGGCCCTCGACGCGCCCGCGGGACGTATCGTGGCGGGCGCGGCCGCCACCTCCCGCATTGGCGCGCCCCGGCGCCTCTCCGCCCGCGCAACCGTGCTGCGCCGCGCCTTCGACGGCTC
>NZ_JAKJIB010000300.1 GCF_021864505.1 Falsiroseomonas oryziterrae | reverse complement strand
GCAGGCTTCGCGCCGGCAGCCTCCCGCGCCGCATCGCTTGCGCCTGCGCCGACGCCGATCGCAAACAGGCCGGCCGAGGCCCCGCGCCCGCCGGATCTCCCGGCCACGTCGGCCGGCAGCGGCGCGGAGGCCGAAGCCATGGCGGCCTCGCCCACGCTCCCGCTCGACAACCCACCCGCGCCGCGGCCGGCCGGCGAGACACTCCCCCGCGACACGGCCAGCCCCGCTGCATCCGCTGCGCCGGGCACCGAGGCACCACCGGCAAGCCTCTCGGTCGCGGACACGCGCATCGCCGCGCAACAGCTCGAACCCGCCCAGGCTTCGCGCAGCGATACGCCGGCCGACGCGCCCGCTGCCGCACGCCCGGCGGCGACTCCCACATGGCCGGCCAGGCAGATCGCGCCCTTCGCCGTCGCACTCGCGCTCGGCCCGGATGCCAGCCTGACGGTCACCCTCGACCCGGCCGAGCTCGGGAGGGTCGAGGTCGCGATCGAGCGGAGCGGCGCCGAGGCCCGCATCACCGTCACCGCCGAGCGTCCCGAGACCCTACTCCTCCTCCAGCGTGACCGGACGGAGCTCGAACGCGCGCTGTCCACCGCCGGCTTCGGCGGCGCATCCGGCGGACCGGCCTTGTCCTTCGGGGGCGGCGGCGGCGAAGGCCGGCAGCAACGCCAGGAGCCGCGCGGCACGCCGCGCGCGACTCCCACGCCAGCCGCCGCGCCCCTGGCCCAGCCCGGCCTTCGCAGCCTCCTCGACCTCGCGATCTGAACGGGAACCCGCAGCATGAGCGGCAGCATCACGGCGACCACGCCCCCGGCCGACACCGCACCGCGCGGCGGTCCCCGGCTCTCGGCCGACCTCAACACCTTCCTGCGCCTGCTGACGACGCAGTTGCGCAACCAGGATCCCACCAAGCCGATGGACACCGAGGCGCTGACCCAGCAGCTCGTGCAGTTCGCGACGGTGGAGCAGCAGATCGCCGGCAACCAGACCCTGCAGCGCATGCTCGACCTGCAGCAGGCCGGTCAGCTCGCCGCCACGGCGCCGTTGATGGGCCGGGTCGTCACCGTGGCGACCAACCGCCTGCCGTTGCAGGACGGGCGTGCCGAACTGGTGCTGCCGCCCACGGGCCGGGCGACCCGCGCGAACATCGAGATCCGCGATGCATCCGGCGCGCTGCTGCGGACCGAGACGGTCGCACTCGGCGCCGCCCAGACGCGCTGGGCCTGGGACGGGCGCGACATGCGCGGCACGCGGCGCGCCGACGGCGCATACGCCGTCGCCGTGACCGGCCGGGCTGCGGACGGGACGCCCGTGCCGCTCGACTTCGCCGTGAGCGGCCGCGTGACCGGGGCGGCACGCGCCGACGGCGACCTCGTGCTCCGCCTCGGCGCGGTCGCTGCCGGCTTCGACCGGCTGCGCGAATTGCCCGGCACGCCTTAACCGCGCCGCAACCGTCCCCCCGGCAAGACCTGCCGGCCGGCGGGACCGGCTTGACGGGGGCAACGTGATGGGGCGGGGCGCAAGACGCGCGCACGATCTGACATGAAGGGCCTGATCGCGCAGCTGCGCGGCTTCGGCCCGCTTCGCCTCGCTGTCATGGCGGGCGTCGGCGTCGCCGTGCTCGGCCTTCTGGTCTTCCTCGCACTCCGCGCGGCCGAGCCGCCGATGGCGCTGCTGTATGGCGAGCTCGAGCAGCGCGACGCCGCCGCGATCGTGGCGGCGCTGGAACGCCAGCGCGTGCCGCACCGGATCGCCGGCGGCGGGTCGCAGGTGCTGGTGCCGGAGGCCGACGTGCCGCGCCTGCGCCTGGCGCTTGCGCGAGAGGGCCTGCCCTCCGGTGGATCGGTCGGCTACGAGATCTTCGACCGTGGCGAAAGCCTGACCACCACGCCGTTCCAGCAGGACATCAACCGGCTGCGCGCGCTGGAAGGGGAGCTCAGCCGCAGCATCCGCGGCCTCGCCGGCGTGCGCGCGGCGCGCGTCCACCTCGTCCTGCCACGGCGCGATCCCTTCTCGCGCGATCGGGGCGAAGCGCAGGCCAGCGTCGTGCTGACGATGCAGGGGGCGCAGCGGCTGGACCGCGACGGCGTGCAGGCGGTGCTGCACCTCGTCTCCGCTGCGGTCCCTGGCCTGCGTCCGCAGAACGTCTCCATCGTCGACAGCCGGGGCGAGTTGCTGGCGCGGGGCGGGCAGGCGCTCGCCGGGCCGGCGGCCGCGCAAGGCGCCGAGGAACTGCGCCGTGCCCAGGAACTCCGCCTCGCCCGGGCGGTCGAGGACCTCCTGGAGCGCAGCCTCGGACCCGGCCGTGTCCGCGCCGAAGCCACGGTCGAACTCGACTTCGACCGGGTCCAGACGGTCGAGGAGCGCTTCGATCCCGACAACCAGGTGCCGCGCAGCACGCAATCCACCAACGAGACCAGCCGCAACGCGGAGCCCGGCAACGTCTCCGTCGCCAACCAGCTTCCCGGCGCGGAAGCGGCAGCCGGCGGGGCGCGCAGCGAACAGTCGCGGCAGGAGGAGACGACCAATTTCGAGATCGGCCGCATCACGCGCAACACGACGCGCGAGCAGCCCGCGATTCGCCGCATCTCGGTGGCGGTGCTTGTCGATGGCGCGTGGGAACCCGTGCCGGGCGCCGCGCCGCGCTGGCGCGAGCGGACGGCGGACGAGATGGCACGCATCACCTCGCTCGCCCGCTCCGCCGTGGGTTTCGACGAGCGGCGCGGCGATCGTGTCGAGGTCGTCAGTCTCCGCTTCGCCGATCCGCCGCCCGCGGACGCGACACCGGACGGCTTCGTGATCCTGGGCCAGACGATCCCGCCCGCGCTGCTGGGCCGCATGGTCGAAAGCGCGGTGCTCGCCCTGGTCGCCCTGCTCGCCATCCTGCTCCTCGGCCGGCCCTTGGTGTCGCGTCTCGCCGTCGGTCTCGCGCCGCAGCCCGCATTGGCCGCGGCGGGCTCGACCACGGCCGGCACCCTGGGCTTCGCGCCGGAGGGACGGGACCTGACTTCGGCCGGAGTGACGGCGCTGCCCGCCGGCGCGGAGGCGCCGCCTGCCCTGGCCGCGACAGGCGCAGCCGGCACGCAGCCTGGCGAAGAGATGGTGACCGTCGCGCGTGTCGAAGGGCAGCTTCGCGCCTCCGCGCTGCATGACATCGCCGCGCTCATCGACGCGAACCCGGACCAGAGCACGGCCGTGTTGCGACGCTGGCTGACGCCGGAGGAGCCCTGATGCCCGCCAGCCTCAAGGGGCCGCAGAAGGCCGCGACGCTGATGCTGGCGCTCGGCGACGAGCAGGCCGCGAAGATCTTCTCGCGCCTGCACGAGGACGAGATCCGCGACCTCTCGCTCGCGATGGCGGCGCTCGGCACCGTGCCCTCGACGCAGGTCGAGGCGGTGACCCGCGAATTCGCCGAGGCGCTGGGCCAGACGGGCCATCTCGTCGGGTCCTTCGAGGTGACGGAGCGCATGCTGCTGCGCTCCCTGCCCAAGGACCGCGTGATGCAGATCATGGAGGAGATCCGCGGGCCGGCGGGCCGCACCATGTGGGACAAGCTGGGCAACGTGAACGAGGCGGTGCTCGCCAACTACCTCAAGAACGAATACCCGCAGACCGTTTCCGTCGTGCTCTCGAAGATCAAGCCCGATCACGCAGCCAGCGTGCTCGCCCTGCTGCCCGAGGCCTTCGCCATGGAGGTCGTCATGCGGATGCTGCGGATGGAACCCGTCCAGAAGGAGGCGCTCGACGGGCTGGAGCGCACGCTGCGCTCGGAGTTCATGTCCAACCTCGCGCGCGGGCAGCGCCGCGACCCGCACGAGGTCATGGCGGAGATCTTCAACAACCTCGATCGCGCAGCCGAGGCCCGGATCCTGGCCGCCCTCGAGGAGCGCTCGCGCGACAGCGCCGAGCGGATCCGGGCGCTGATGTTCACCTTCGAGGATCTCCAGCGCGTCGACGGCGCCGGGCTGCAGTTGCTGATCCGCGCGGTGCCGAAGGACAAGCTCGTGCTGGCACTGAAGGGAGCGTCCGAAGGACTGCGCGACCTGTTCTTCCGCAACCTGTCGGAACGTGCGTCCAAGCTGCTGAAGGACGATCTTGCGGCGCTCGGTCCGGTCAAGCTGCGCGACGTGGACGAGGCGCAGGCGATGATCGTGGCGCAGGCCAAGGATCTCGCCGCGCAGGGCCAGATCCAGCTGGCCGACGGGCGCGAGGAGGAGATGATCTCGTGAGATGCGCGATCCCGCTGCCGGACCTCGCGGCGCCCATGGCTGTCGCGGCCCCGCCGCCCCCCGATCCCGCCCTGCTCGAGGCTCTGCGCGAGGACGCCATGGCCGAAGGCCATGCGCGCGGCTTCGCCGAAGGACTGGCGGAGGGGATGCGCCGCCAGCGGGAGGCGCAGGAAGCCTCGATCGCCGCGAGCCTCGGTCTCGCGGCCGCCGCGCTCGACGATGCCGCCGCGCATGCCGCCGCGGTGGCGGAGCGCACCGCGGAGCATCTCGCACGCACGGTCCTCGCGGTGGTCGACGCCGCGCTGCCGACAGAGGGCGCGCGGCGCGGTCCGGAGATGGCCGCCGCGCTCGCCGCGAAGCTGCTGCCCCTGCTGAAGGGACAGCCCGAGGTTCTGCTGCGCGTCGCGCCGGAGCAGGCGGCCGCGGTGGCGTCGCTCGTGCCAGCGGGCCTGGTGGTCGAGGGGGACGCCGCCCTGGCCGCCGGCGATGCGCGCCTCGAATGGCGCGATGGCGCGCAGACGCTCTCGCTCGATGCGCGGCGGGCGGCGATCCGCGCCGCCCTCACCGCCGCCGGCTTGTGGAGCGCAGACGAGCCATGACCGAAGACGGCTTCGAACCGGTGCCCGCGACGGAGACGCAGGGGGCGGCCGCGCCGCCCGGCCCGCGCGACCTCGATGCCGTGTACGACATCCCGGTCCAGGTCAGCGCCGTGCTGGGGCGCGCGACGATGCAGGTCAGCCAGCTCCTGAAACTCGGCCGCGGCGCCGTCGTGGAGCTCGACCGCAAGCTGGGGGAAGCGGTCGACATCTACGTGAACAACCGGCTCGTCGCGCGCGGCGAGGTGGTGATGGTGGACGACAACCGCCTGGGCGTGACGATGACGGAAATCGTCAAGGCGGACCGGGGCGGCACCTAGCGCCATGCCGCGGCTCCTGATCATCGGCTCCCTCGAAGGCGAGCTCGGCGCCGCGGCGCGCGACGCGATCGCGCGCGGCGGGCGGCTGGCGCACGC
>NZ_JAKJIB010000030.1 GCF_021864505.1 Falsiroseomonas oryziterrae | reverse complement strand
GCCGATCCCCGCCGGCTGGGCGCTATCGCGCCTGCGCGCGGCGCTGCCCGAGGCGGCCGTTCTCGTCGAGGAGGCGCCGTCGCACCGACCCGCCATGCACGCGCATCTGCCGATGCGGCGCTGGGGCGGCTTCTTCACCATGGCGAGCGGCGGGCTCGGCTACGGGCTGCCGGCGGCCGTCGGCGTCGCGCTCGCGCGACGAGGCGAGCGCGTCGCCTGCCTGATCGGCGACGGGTCGTTTCTTTACTCGCCACAGGCCTTGTGGACGGCGGTGCAGCACCGGCTGCGGCTCGCCGTGATCGTGATCGAGAACGGTGGCTACGGCGCGCTGCGCTCCTTCAGCCGCGTGCTGCAGATCCGCGGCGCGCCGGGGATCGAGGTGCCGGGCGTGGACTATGTCGGCATGGCCGCCAGCATGGGTTGCCCGGGACGCCGCGTCACCGATCCGGCTGCGCTCGACGCCACCCTGGCCGAGGCGCTGTCCGCCGACGGCCCCTTCCTGGTGGAGATCGCGGTCGATCCCGCCATCCCGACCCTCTATGGCGGCCCGCCCGGGGAAGGCGCTTCGTGACCGCGGCAGGGCTGCCGTGGCCGGATCGGCGGGGTTAGCCTGCCGCGAAACGTCGCGGAGGGCCACGCATGGCACGGATCGGTTTCGTCGGGCTGGGCAACATGGGCGGGCCGATGGCGCGCAACCTCGCCAAGGCGGGGCATGCGGTCGCGGTCTTCGACATCGTGCCGGACCTCGTTGCGCGCTGTGTCGAAGTCGGCGCGACGGCGGCGGTCAGCGCGGCGGAGACGGCGCGCGGCGCCGAGGTGGTGATCACCATGCTGCCTGCCGGCCAGCATGTGCGCGACGCCTGGCTCGGCGCCGGCGGCATGGCAGGCGTCAGTGCCGAGACGGCGATCCTCGTGGACTGCTCCACCATCGACGTCGCGACGGCGCGCGAGGTGGCGGCCGGCTGCGGGCGGCCCTTCCTCGACGCGCCGGTCTCGGGCGGCGTGATGGGGGCGGAGAACGCGACGCTCACCTTCATGGTCGGCGGGCCCGACAGCGCCTTCCACTGCGTCGAAGGGATCCTGAAGCAGATGGGCCGCGCGGCGATCCATTGCGGCGAGGCCGGCGCGGGGCAGGCGGCGAAGGCCTGCAACAACATGGTGCTCGCCGCGACCATGGCGGCGACCTGCGAGGCCTTCGTCCTCGCCGAGAAGCTCGGCCTGTCGCACCAGGCGCTGTTCGAGGTGATGTCGAAGTCGTCCGGCCAGTCCTGGAGCCTGACCACCTATTGCCCGGTGCCGGGCCCGGTGCCGGGCAGCCCGGCGAACCGCGACTATGCGCCCGGCTTCGCGGCGAGCCTGATGCTCAAGGATCTCGGGCTCGCGGCGGAGGCGGCGGCGCAGACCGGCGCCGCGACGCCGATGGGCCGGCAGGCGCTCGATCTCTACCGGCGCTTCGTCGAGCAGGGCGGCGGCGGGACGGACTTCTCGGGACTCATCCGGATGCTGCGCGGAACCGGCTAGCGGCGCGTCGCGCGCGCGCATTACAAGTCGGCCACCCACCCGCGATGAGGCTCGCCATGCTCGACCGTCGTTCGCTGTTCCTTGCCGCCGGGGCCGCCGCCGCGGGCGCGGCGCTGCCGGGCGCCGCCGAGCCCGCCGCGCCAATGGCCGGCACGCGCAACCCGGGCTTCCACCGCACGATGGTCGGCGATGTCGAGGTCACCGTGCTGCTCGACGGCGCCATGGGCGGGGGCGGCGAGGCGGGCATCCCGCGCTTCCTGCCGGACAGCACGCCGGAGGAGCTGCGGATCCTGCGCGAGCGCGCCTGGTTCATGGACAACGGCTTGCACCAGCCGGTCGGCGCCTATGTGCTGAACACCGGGCGGCAGCTGGTGATGGTGGATTGCGGCGGGCATTCGAGCTTCATCCCGACCACGGGGCGGACGCTCGAGGCGCTCCGGGCCTCCGGCTACCGGCCGGAGCAGGTGGACGTGGTGCTGCTGACCCATATCCACCCCGAGCACGCGCTCGGCCTGAGCTACGACGGCACGACGCGGAACTTCCCGAATGCCGAGGTCGTGGTCAGCGACCTCGACCTCGCCTTCTGGACCGATCCCGCGCAGGAAAGCCGCGTGCCGCAGGGGCAGCGCTTCATCGAGGCCGGGCGGCGCGCCATCCGCCCCTATGACGGGCGCATCCGCACCTTCGGCATGCAGCGCGAGGTGGAGGTGCTGCCGGGCATCTTCAGCGTGCCCGCCCCCGGCCATACGCCGGGGCATGTGTCCTTCCGCTTCACCAGCCAGAACCAGACCATGCTGATCTGGGGCGACATCGCCCACCAGACCGTCATCCAGCTGGCCCGGCCGCGCTGGCGCGTCGGCGTGGACGTGGACCAGGCGATGGGCGTGGAGAGCCGGGTACGACACCTCGAGATGCTGGCCTCGGAGCGGATGCTGGTCGGCGGGGTGCATGTGCCCTGGCCGGGTTTCGGCCGGGTGATCCGGGACGGCGAGGGCTTCGCCTGGGTGCAGCGGCCGTTCCAGTTCGGGTGACGTGGCGGGAGGGGCTCGGCCGTCCCGGGCCGGCCCCTCGTTTCGGTCTGATCGGGTCGTGATCGTATCAATACTTACAACCTTTGAGGGATTCCATTAGTCTCCCCTCGCAACCTTCACGACCACGGAACGGCACGGTCACATGCATATCGGGCAACTCGTTGTCGCGCTGGGTCTGGCAAGCCGCGAGCATGTCGACGCGGCCTTGAACGAACAGCGCAAGACCGGCCAGCGGCTGCGTGATATTCTTGCAGGAATGCGCGGGGTTGAGCTCGAGGCGCTCGACCGCGTGCTGCGCACGCTGCCGGCGGCGCCGAAGACGCTCGAGGAGCTCAACATCAACCGCGGCATCGCGCGGGACATCTTCCTCAAGACGGCCAGCTTCCAGACGGTCTATAATACGGCGACCGTGGCGCAGGAATTGCGCATCTCCTCCCGTCTCGCCGCCAAGCTGATCGACGAGGCGCGGGCGGCGAAGCTGATCGAGTTCCGCCCAAGCCTGACGGGCGGCGAGCCGAACTTCGCGCTCAGCGCCGATGGTCGCGCCGCGGCCCAGGTTGCCTTCGACCAGTCAAGCTATGTCGGCCCGCTGCCGGTCTCCCTCGACGACTACGTCAGGCGCGTGAAGCTGCAATCGGTGCATGGCGAGCGAATCTCGCCGCAGGTCGTCGAGGAGGTCTTCGCCGATCTGCACCTCAGCCAGGAGCGGATCCGCGACATCGGCGCTGCGGCGAATTCCAGCAAGTCCGCGATGCTCTACGGCCCGCCCGGCAACGGCAAGACGTCGATGGCGGAGCGCATGGGGCGGCTGTTCCGCACCTTCGTCTTCATCCCGCATTGCTTCGAGGTCGCCGGCAACATCGTGCAGGTGTTCGACGGCTCGATCCACGAGCCCCTGGTGTCGGAGGAGGGCGAGCCGCGGGGCGCGGCCTCCGCCATCAACACCATCGTCGCGGAGGAATATGACCGGCGCTGGGTGCCCTGCCAGCGCCCCTTCGTGTTCACCGGCGGCGAGCTGACGCCGGAGATGCTCGAGCTGAACTTCAACCCGATCTCGAAGTACTACGAGGCGCCGTTGCAGGTGAAGGCGAACAACGGCGTCTTCCTGATCGACGATTTCGGCCGGCAGATCATCCCGCCGCGCGTCCTGCTGAACCGCTGGATCGTGCCGATGGACCGGCGCGTGGACTACCTGAAGCTGCACACCGGGCGGAGCTTCAGCCTGCCCTTCGATGCGCTGCTGCTGTTCTCCACGAATATCGGGCCGGACGAGCTGATGGACCCGACCTTCCTGCGGCGCATCTCGCACAAGATCTATGTTGGCGCGCCGACCGACGAGGAGTTCCGCGCCATCTTCCGCGACGTGCTGAAGCGGACGGCGCTCGGCCTCGATGAGCGCTGGGCGGACTACATCATCGCGCGCATCCGCGAGCATGGCGGGCAGCTTGCCGCGTTCCAGCCCTACTTCATCGCCGACCAGGTGCGCGACCTGCGTCGCTTCGTGGGCGGCGAGGTCGACGACCGCGTCGCGGTGGATTTCGGCCTGAAGAACCTGCTCGCCGACGCATCCACGACAGACTGATCACGCCGCGTAGATCATCTTCCGCGTCATCCCGCCGTCGGAGACGAACTCGGCGCCGGTGACGAAGCCGCTCTCCGGGCCGACCAGCCAGGCGACGAGGGCGGCGATGTCCTCAGGCCGGCCGACTCGGCCGGCGGGATGCTGCGCGTGGTCCTCCGGCCGCGGCGCGTCGCCCCTGGTGTGGATCCAGCCGGGGCTGACGCAGTTCACCCGCACCTCCGGCCCGAGGCTGACCGACAGCGCATGGGTCAGCGCGACGAGGCCGCCCTTCGACGCGCTGTAGCTTTCCGTATCGGCCTCCGACTGCCGTGCACGCGTCGAGGCGATGGTGACCACCGCGCCGCGCGCGGCGCGCAGCATCGCCTCGGCGGCGCGCACCAGCAGGAAGGTCGCGGTGAGGTTGGCGCCGATCACCCGGTTCCACTCCCCGAGCGTCAGGTCGCGGAGCGGCTTGCGGAGCATGAAGCCGGCATTCGAGACCAGCGCATCGAGACGACCCTCCTGCGCCGCGATGCCGGCGAGGAGCGCGTCGACCTGCGCCTCGTCCGCCACGTCGGCTGCGACATGTCGCGCCGCGAGGTCCGGCGGCGGCGCGGCCGGATCCGCGACCACGACGCGCCAGTCCTCGCGCGCCAGCCGTCGCGCCACGGCAAGCCCGATGCCCTTCGCGCCGCCGGTGACCAGGGCGACCTTCGCCTGCGCCATGCCGTCCTCCGTCACGTGCCGGGGCGAACGCCGGCCGCGTCCAGCAGATGCCACGCCGCCTCGGCGTCGGCGGCGAACTGCATCAGCCCGAGGTCCTCTTTGTCCACCATGTCGTGCTCGAGGAACGCGTCCCAGCGGATCAGGTCCCGCCAGTACGCCTCGTCCACCAGCACGATGGGCACGCGGCCCATGCGGTGCGCCTGGCGGAGCGTGAGGATCTCGAACAACTCGTCCAGCGTGCCGAAGCCGCCCGGGAAGACCACCAGCGCGCGGGCGCGCATCGCGAGGTGCAGCTTGCGGATCGCGAAGTAGTGGAACTGGAAGGTCAGCTCCGGCGTGGTGTAGGGGTTCGGCGCCTGCTCCCGCGGGAGGCGGATGTTGAAGCCGATGGAGGGCGCGCCGGCATCGTGCGCGCCGCGGCTCGCCGCCTCCATGATGCCGGGCCCGCCGCCGGTGGCGATCACGTTGTCGCGGATGCCGGACACCGGCAGCAGCGCGCCGCCCTGCTCCGAGGCGATGCGTCCGAAGCGGCGTGCCTGGTCGTACCAGGCGGCGTGGCGCGGCGGGCCGTGCTCGCGCACGCGGGAACTGCCGAAGACCACGACGGTGGAGCGCACGCCCCAGGCGCGGAGCGCCTCGTCCGCCTTGACGCATTCGATCTGGAGCCTGACGCCGCGCATGGCGGGGCTGAGCAGGAAGTCGCGGTCGAACAGCGCCAGGCGATAGCTGTGGCCCTGGCCGTTGCCCGTCGCGGGCCGATGCGGCGCGTTCGCCATCCTGGTCTCCTCCCTGCAGTCAAGCCTAGGATACGGCACACGATCCGGGGAGGGCGGCGATGGTGCGGCTGAAGGTCTGCGGCGCGGCACGCACCGTCACCGGTCTCTCGCTGCTGTTCGAGGCGCCGGGCGGCCGCGTCCTGGTGGATTGCGGCATGTTCCAGGGGCCGAAGACGCTGAAGGCGCTCAACTACGAGCCCTTCTCCTACGATCCGCGCGCGGTGGATTCGGTGCTGCTCACCCATGCGCATATCGATCATTCGGGCCTGCTGCCGAAGCTGGTGAAGGCCGGCTTCCGCGGCCGCATCCACGCGACCGAGGCGACGCGCGACCTGTGTTCCGTGATGCTGCCCGATGCCGGGCACATCCAGGAAAGCGAGGTCGAGCAGCTCAACCGCCGGAACCGCCGGCGCGGCGTGGACCCGGTGCGGCCGATCTACACCGCCGAGGATGCGGAGCGCGCGATGGTCGCCTTCCGTACCGTCGAGTACCGGCGCTGGATCGAGCCCATCCGCGGGCTGCGTGCGCGCTGGTGGAATGCCGGTCACATGCTGGGCTCCGCCTCGATCGAGCTGGAGTTCGACGCGCCGCGCATGCGCGTGCTGGTCTCGGGCGACATCGGCCCGGATCTCGGCCCGATCCAGCGCGACCCGGAAGGCCCGACGGAGGGCGCGGACCACATCATCGTCGAGAGCACCTATGGCGACGAGGACCGCCCGGCGATCGGCCCCGCGGAGCGGCGCGCGGCCATGGCGAAGCTCGTGCAGGCCGCGTCGCGCCAGAACGGCGCGCTGCTGATCCCGGTCTTCGCCGTCGAGCGCGCGCAGGAGGTGATGCTCGACCTCGTCACGCTGATGCGCGCGGGGCAGGCGCCGCGGGGCGACATCCACCTCGACAGCCCGTTGGCAACGCGGGCGACGCGGGTCTTCGAGAAGCACGCCGGCATGCTGGAGGATGGCGCGGCGATGCGCGCGGCACTGGCCGACCATCGCATCCACCACGTCGAGGATTGGGAGCAGAGCGCACAGCTGGCGCGGCAGGAGGGCTTCCGGATCATCCTGGCAGGCAGCGGCATGTGCGAGGCGGGGCGGATCCGCGCGCATCTCAAGGCGAAGCTCTGGGATGCCAGGACGATCGTCGCCCTGGTCGGGTTCCAGGCGCAGGGCACCTTGGGGCGGCTGCTGCAGGACGGCGCCGACCGCGTGCGCATCCAGGGTGAGCCGATCCGGGTCGGCGCGCGCATCGTGCGGATCGAGGGGTATTCGGGGCATGCGGATGGCCCGGAACTCGGCCGCTGGATCCAGGCGCGCGGCGCCGTCTCGGGTGGCGTCTTCCTGGTGCATGGCGAGGAGGAGGCGATCGAGGGCCTGGCGAAGCGCGTGGTCGGACGCGGCATCGCGCCCGAGGAGCGGGTGATCCGCCCGGTGCTCGACGAGGCATTCCGCCTCCTGCCGGGTGCGGTGGAGCGGGATCCGGCCGATGGTCACCGCAGGACGCGCCCTGAGGGGGTCGGCCGGCCGGACTGGCACAACGAGCGCGCCGCGCTCCTGCTCTCCATCGAGGAGGCGCTGGAGCAGGCCGGCGACGACCGGACGCGCGGCGCGCTGCTGGAGCGGCTCAGGCGCGCGCTGGACGCGCGTTGAGCGGGAGGCCAGATACGTCGCATGACCGAGAACCCGCTGCTCGAGACCTGGACCACGCCCTTCGGCGTGCCGCCCTTCGACCGCATCCGCGCCGGGCACTTCCCGCCGGCCTTCGACGCCGCGATGGCCGCGCACCGGGCGGACATCGCCGCCATCGCGGGCAACACGGCGCCGCCCGATTTCGCGAACACGGTGGAGGCGCTGGAGCGCGCCGGGCAGCTGCTGATCCGCGTCGCCGGCACTTTCTTCAACCTGGTCGCGAGCACCGCCACCGACGAGCTGCAGGCGGTGGAGCGCGAGATCGCGCCGAAGCTCGCGCGGCACCGCATGGAGATGGCGCTCGATCCGGCGATCTTCGCGCGCGTCGCCGATCTGCATGCGCGGCGCCACGCGCTCGGCCTCGCGCCCGACCAGATGCGGCTACTGGAACGGCTTTACATGGGGCTGGTGCGCGCCGGCGCGGCGCTCGACGAGTCGTCCCGTACGCGGCTCACCGAGATCTCCACACGCCTCGCGACGCTGCACACCGCCTTCGGCCAGAACGTGCTGGCCGACGAGAACGAGTGGCAGATGGTGCTGGCGGAGGCCGACCTCGACGGGCTGCCCGACTTCGCGCGCGCCGCGGCGCGGCAGGCGGCGGAGGAGCGCGGCGTGGAGGGTTACGTCGTCACCCTCTCGCGCTCCTCGATCGAGCCCTTCCTCACCTTCTCGTCCCGGCGCGACCTGCGGGAGAAGGCCTGGCGCGCCTGGGTGGCGCGCGGCGCGCTGCACCCCGCGCGCGACAATGCCGCGCTGATCCGCGAGATCCTGGCGCTGCGGGCGGAGCGCGCGCGGCTGCTCGGGCACGCCGACCATGCCGAATACCGCCTCGCGGACACGATGGCGAAGCACCCCGACGCCGCGGAACGCCTGCTGCGCGCGGCCTGGGAGCCGGCGAAGCGCCGGGCGGAGGCGGAGCGGGTGGAGCTGGAGGTGCTGGCCCGCGCCGGAGGCCAGAACGAGCCCGTCGAGGCCTGGGACTGGCGCTACTGGGCGGAGCGCGCCCGCAAGGCGAAGCATGATTTCGACGGCGCGGCGTTGAAGCCCTATCTCGAGCTGGAGGCGATGCTGCGCGCCGTCTTCGACACGGCGCGGCGGCTGTTCGGCGTGAGCTTCGAGGAGCGCCGCGACATCCCGGTCTATCACCCGGATGTCCGCGCCTTCGAGGCGAAGGACGCGGATGGCGCGCATCGCGGCGTCTTCCTGCTCGACAACTACGCCCGCGCCGGGAAGCGATCGGGGGCGTGGATGTCGAGCTTCCGGGTCGCTGATTCGCTCGACGGGCGCGTCTCGCCGATCATCGTCAACAACAACAACCTCGCGCGCGCGACGCCGACGCTGCTGTCCTTCGACGAGGCGCGAACGCTCTTCCATGAGTTCGGCCACGCGCTGCATGGGCTGCTCAGCACGGCGCGCTACCCGTCGCAGTCCGGCACCGCGGTGCTCGGCGACTTCGTCGAGTTCCCCTCCCAGGTGATGGAGCATTGGCTGAGCGTGCCGGAGACGCTGCGCGCCCATGCCCGGCACCACGAGACCGGTGAGGCGCTGCCGGAGGCGATGCTGGAGCGGCTGCTGGCGGCGCGCAACGAGGGCCAGGGCTTCGCGACGGTGGAGTACGTCTCCTCCGCGCTGATCGACCTCGCGCTGCATCGGCACCCGGCGCCGGAAACGCTGGAGCTGGATGCGTTCGAGGCGGCGTTCCTGACGGAGATCGGCATGCCGGCGGCGATCGGGCTGCGGCACCGCCCGATCCATTTCGGCCATCTGTTTTCCGGCGGCGGCTATGCGGCCGGCTACTACTTCTACATGTGGGCGGAGGTGCTGGACGCCGACGGCTTCGCCGCCTTCGAGGAGGTGGGCGATCCGTTCGACGCGGCGCTCGCGACGCGGCTGAAGGCGATCTACGAGGCCGGCGACACGCGGGATCCGATGGAATTGTACGTGGCGTTCCGCGGACGGGAACCGCGGGTGGAGGCGCTGCTGAAGAAGCGCGGACTGGTGGAGGCCTGACGGCGGCTACACCCCTCTTCGGCCCGTTTTGGTCAGGGGATGCAACCTTTCGGACCAATTTCGGATGACATTTGCTCGTAATGCGCGCAACGCTCCGCGCCGGCTGAAGGGAGCGGGGCAAGATGTCTCAGACGGTTCAGGCTGCCGGAACGGGGGTGGCGGCTGTCATCAGCGGCAATGTTCCGCTACCCGGCGCCGTGACGGGGCGCCGCATCGTGCGGCTCGACCTCGGGCTTGCGACCACGGCCTTCACGACCCTTGCGCGTAGCGCGGGCCAACCCTGGGGAGCCGATGTCGGCGTCTCCTCGGAGCGCGGCCGTCTCACCATCGACAATGAGCGGCTGTCCGCCATGGTCGCCGCGGCCACCCCGGCCTCGGCGTCGCTGAGCAAGGCGAAGTTCGCATCCGCCGCCGCACTCGGCGTGTCGGCCCGGGTGCGCCCGCAGATCGCGGCGACGGCGGGATCGGCGGTGGCGCCGAACGTCGCGGCGGCGAGCATGGCCGGCGCCGTCGCCGACCAGATCCGCGCGACCGGCCTGCTGCAGGTCATGCGGCGCAACTGGGCCGGGTTGGACGTCGCGGTCCCGATCGATCCGGCCGAGGCGTCGCGGCCGGAGCTGATGATCATCGAGGTGTTCGGCGTCTCCTCCTTCATGGGCAACTACGGCGTCGGGCGCACCGTGCGCACCTTCACCCTGCTGCCGGGCGAAGAGACGAAGATCAGCCTGAAGACCTGGCGCAGCAGCGAGACGACGGTGAAGGAAGCGTCGTCCATCGTGGACAGCCAGACCGAGAGCGCGAGCGAGCGCTTCGGCGAGAAGGTGCAGGACGAGACGAGCACCAAGTCCACGCAGAGCAAGAAGGAGCATTGGTACGTCGAGGCAGAAGCGAGCGCGAGCTGGGGTTTCGGCAGCGCCAGCGTGAAGGGCGGCGGCGGCGGCGAGTACCAGTCTGGCCGCGAGGAGTTCGCCAAGCGCGCCAGCGAGGCGACAAGCGAGCATGCACGGGAGGCGAGCTCGAAGCGCGATACCTCCGTCACGTCCTCCTCCGAGCAGTCCGTGAAGACCGGCGAGGAGAGCCTGACGGAGCGCGTGATCCGCAACGTCAACATGCGGCGGACGCTGAACTTCGTCTTCCGCGAGCTGAACCAGGAATACCGGACCTACCTGCACCTGAAGGATATCCGGATCGCATTCACCAACGGACGGCAGGGCAGCTACGACGAGGCGCCGCTCTCTGGTCTTCGCCAGTTTCTCGACAAGTACGTTGCGCCCGCGCAGGTGGAGGCGACGGCGCGGGCGATCCTGCGCGTCGTCGCCACAGTCTTCGACGATCAGGACAACCCGGTGCGGACGATCGAGCGCGTGACGATGACGCCGGACGGCACCGGCTGGACCAAGGCCGCCGCCGCCCCGGTGAGCGGGAACTTCCCCGTGCCGCCGAGCGACGGATCCTGGTTCTACCGCTTCCGCCGTGGGCCGCTCGAGCAGAACGGGGCGATGCACCCGGTGGCCGGCGTCGTGATGAAGGCGAGCACCATCGTGATGCGCACCGACAGCGTCGTCATCGAGGCGCTGCTCGGCCAGTCCGACGCGCTGGACGCCTATGCCATGGTTGCGCAGGAAGCGGCCTCGAAGGCGAAGGTGCTGGCGAACGACCGCGAGGCGCTCGGGCAGAAGATCCTGGCCGACATCACCGACCCCGAGAAGCGCGCGGCCGCCTTCGCCGCGATGTTCAACGCCCCCGCAAAGCCCTGAGGCCGCGTCGTGTCAGGGCAGGCGAGCGGCGCACCGGCGGACGCCGTCACCGACGACGTCTCGGTGACGGGCGAGGTGGATGCGGCGGTGCTCGACGGTGCCTACGCCGGCGTGACGGGCGCGCCGCTGCAGGCCAAGCCCGCGAAGGCGACGCCGAAGGGCGACCTGGTGGTGATCGCCGTGCACGACCGTCCCTCGGGCTCGACCATGGCGGGCGAGATGAAGCTGATCGCGGACGGCGCCTGGTCGCCTGCGACCGAGGATTTCCTCGTCGTCGCCGGCACCGGGCCGCGCGGCAGCAAGTCGGTGCCCTCCTGCACGAATGTCGGCGGCTTCCTCGGCGCCATTCAGGCGGAGCCGGAAGGGTCTCTTTCGCGCGTGGTGATCGTGTCGCACTCCACCAGCGGGCTGCTCGGATTCGGCGGCAGCATCGATGCCGCGGGCAGTGTCTCGATCACCGGTTCGGGCGGTTATGCCAGCCCGCTCGACGGCGGCGTGGACCTGAACGCGGTGAACGGGCTGAAGGACAACGCCGCCTCGCTGGTCGAGGACGTCCGCAAGCGCTGGGCGGAGGGAGGCGGGGAGATCCTGTTCTTCAGCTGCGGCACCGGCGCAGGCGTGAACCTCGCTCTCATGCAGGAACTCGCGAAACTCCTCGGCGCCAAGGCGCGCGGCTTCTCGCAACCCATCGGGTACTGCGTCCAGCACGACGGGAAGCAGGTCACGGCGCGGGGCCGGACGACGCTGACCTTTAAGGCACCCGGGCAGCCGGACTGCGCGACGGCGCAGCTCGGCTACCGGCATCTCAAGCCGGACAGGCCCTGACCGTCGCTAAAGCGCCGCCCATCCGCCGTCGACGGGGAGGTCCACGCCGGTGAGCTGGCGGGATACGTCGGAGGCCATGAAGAGGCACGCATTCGCGACATCGGTGTCGGTGGTCACGCGGCCGAGCGCATAGTCGGCGGCGTGGCGGCGCGCGGCCTCTTCCTCGGTGATCCCGAGCCGCTGTGCCATCTCGCGGCAGACCTTCTCGCGGAAGCGCGGGCCGTCCACCATGCCGGGGGCGACGTTGTTGACGTTGATGTTGTGCGGGCCGAGTTCCAGCGCGAAGGACTTGGTGATGCCGCGCAGGCCCCACTTGCTCGCGCTGTAGGCGAGGCGCCCGGCGCGGCCGCGCATGCCGAAGGTGCCGCCGACATTCACGATCTTGCCCCAGCGCTGCGCGACCATCAGGGGGGCGAAGGCGCGGATCGTGTTGAAGCAGCCGCGCATGTTGAGCTCGACGATCTCGTCGTACTCCGCCTGCGTGGTCTGCAGCCCCGTCTTGCCGATCGGGCCGGAGCCGCCGGCGACATTGACCAGGATGTCCACCGTGCCGAAGCGCGCCTTCGCGGCTTCCGCGGCAGCGAAGCAGGCCGCATCGGACGTGATGTCGGTGCCGACCACGAGCACCTCGGTGACCTTGGCGACCTCCTCCGCGACCGGCGCGATCGCGGCGGTGTCGCGCCCGATCAGGACAAGCCGGCAGCCCTCGGCCGCGAAGGCGCGGGTGATGGCGGCGCCCATGCCCTTGGCGGGGCCGGTGATGGCGGCCACGCGGCCGCGGAGCATGAGGTCCATGGATCTGGGTCCCGGTCTGAAGCGCTTCGCTTCGCGCGACCCGTGCCGCGAGGCAATAGGGTCAGCCTGCTTCGCGATGCCCGACGACGAGGGCCATGAGCATCCCGGCGCCCGCGCCCCAGAGAATCCAGGCTGCCGCGGGCGCAAGGCCCGGCGTGACGCCGCCGTAGAGCCGGGGCGCCCCGGTGATGGCGATGCCGGCGCACGGGGGGGCGCCATCGTCGCGAGCGAGATGGCCGCGAAGGGCTTGGTGGCCGGGAGACCGGCGAGCCGCCGCGTCACGATCACCGCGGCCCAGAGCCCCGGAAGGGATGCCAGGAAGAGGAGGAGGCTGCCCCACCCGCCGATCCATTCCGCTGGCGGTGCGAAGCGGCAGAAAAAGGACGGCGAGGAACCAGAACAGCAGGCCCAGGGCCGCGCAGGTCACGGCCGCCGCCGGACCAGACCCGCGAAACGACTCGCCACGCCGGCCGGCACGTTGGAGGAGCCCTATCGCGCCATCGCGGCGCAGATCGCGGAGGGCTTCACCGGCTGGGCGATGACGCGCCTCGATGTGGGGAGGGCGGCGACCGACTTGCGGAGGCCGCGCTGCTAAGCGCGACGGTGGATGGGCTGGCCCTGTTCGCTGCGGTCGGCCAGGGCGGGGCGGCGGACCGGGCCGCGACGGCGCTGCTGCGCGGCGCGGCGCCGGCCGGCGTCAGTCCTTCCGGGCGGCGATCAGGAACTCCCGGTTTCCCTCGGGGCCGAGGATCGGGCTCGGCTCGATCCCGATGACCTTCCAGCCGGGCAGGCTGGACCACCAGGCGCGGATCTCATGGCACACCCGCGCATGGACGCCGGCGTCGCGCACCACGCCGCCCTTGGCGACAGCGGGGCCGACCTCGAATTGCGGCTTGATGAGCGCCACCGCCCAGGCGCCGGGGGCGGCGAAGGACAGCGGCTGCGGCAGGATCGTGCGCAGGCCGATGAAGCTCGCGTCGCAGACCACGGCGCCGACCGGCTCCGGCACCTGCGCGGGTTCCAGGTAGCGGGCGTTCACGCGTTCCAGCACCACGACGCGCGGGTCGTTGCGCAGCTTCCAGGCAAGCTGCCCGTGCCCGACATCCACCGCATAGACCTTGCCCGCGCCGTGCTGCAGCAGCACGTCGGTGAAGCCGCCCGTGGAGGCGCCGATGTCGAGCGCGACGCGGTCCTTTGCCGACAGCCCGAAATGCGCCAGCGCGTGTGCCAGCTTCACGCCGCCACGGCTGACCCAGGGATGGTCCTGGCCGCGCACCTCCAGCGGCTGGTCGGGCTTCACGATGTCGCCCGCCTTGGCGACGCGCTGCTCCCCCGAATAGACGACGCCGGCGAGGATCAGCGCCTGGGCCCGCGTGCGGGATTCGGCGAGGCCGCGATCCACCAGTGCGACGTCCGCGCGCTGCTTGCTGGCGGTCACATCAACTCCTGCAGGCGATCCGCAAATCGAAAGCGCAGGTGGCGTCCCTCCACGCGCACGCCCTCCACGGCGAAGACGGCGATGTAGCTCTTGCGGCGGAAGCTGGGCGGCGTGTGCTCGGTCGCCTCCGCAAGCACCTCGTCATCGGTCAGGATCACGCGCCGCTCGCGGTCGATGGCGGCGATGAACTCATCCCAGATGGGATCGCCGGGAACGGCGAAGGGATCGTCGTAGTCCATGCCCTTGCGCCAATGGCGATGCACGCAGGGCAGCGCGGTGCCGTCCGGCAGCGTCGCGAACCAACTGCCGCGGCTGCCCTTCGCCTCGACCCTGCTCATGGCAGCCTCATGCCGCGAAGCGCGTCAGCGCCGCGCGGTCCACGCGGATGCCGAGGCCGGGCCCGTCCGGCACGCGCACGCGGCCGGCCTTCGCCTCGATCGGCACCTCGAGCAGCGAATCGCGCACCGGATGCGGGGAGCGGTCGAGTTCCAGCAGCGGCGGACGCGGGAACAGACCGGGCGGGTTGTCGGGCAGCACCGCCAGCAGGTGCAGCGAGGCGGCGAGCGTCACGCCCGTGCCCCACACATGCGGGTTCACGCGCATCCCGAAGGCGCTCGCCATGTCCGCGATCTTCTTCAGCTCCGAGATGCCGCCGCAGGCTGCGACGTCGGGCTGCAGGATGTCCACCGAGCGGCGCGCGATCATCTCGGCGAAGCCCCAGCGCGCGAAGACCGCCTCGCCTCCCGCGACGGGGATCGGCTGGCGCGCCTTCACCTCGAGATAGCCGGCGATGTCCTCGGGCGGCACCGGTTCCTCGAACCAGCCGATGTCGAGATCGGCCACGGCGCGCCCATAGGCGATCGCGGCCGGCGCGTCATAGGCATGGTTGCAGTCCACCAGCAGGCCGCAGTCCGGCCCGATGGCGGCGCGGAAGGCCTTCGTGAGCGCGATATCCTCCTGCAGACCCCAGCCGGTCTTGAGCTTGAGGATGCGGAAGCCCTCGGCGCGGCGCTGCGCGGCCTCCTCGGTCAGATAGGCAAGATGGTCGTCGCGATCCCGCCGGTAGAAGCCAGTCGCGTAGGCCTCGACCTCCATTCGCAGCGGGCCGCCGAGCAGGCGGTGCACCGGCAGGCCGAGCGCGTGGCCGGCGATGTCCCACAGCGCGATGTCGATGGCGCTGATCGCTTCCACCACCAGGCCGCGCTGGCCGTGGTCGCGGAGCCGGTTGTAGAGCGCCTGCCAGATCGCCTCGCGCGCCATCGCGTCCTGGCCGATGACGAGCGGCGCGAGCCAGGCGACGACAGGCGCTGTAAGCTCCGGCGGGCCGAAGGCCTCGCCCCAGCCGGTGATGCCGTCCTCGGTCGTGACTTCCACCAGCATGGCGCCGCGCCGGCGGTACCAGGCCTGCGAATAGGCGAAAGGCTCCGCCAGATCGGCCATCAGCACATGCGGCGTGACGGAGCGGATGTTGGTGTTCGGCATGCGGCGACCTCCCGCGAGGCCACGTTGTCCCGCCCCGGCGTCTTCTCCCGCGACCGCGAGAGGACCCCGAGGGCGGAAGGGGTCAGGCGCGTGCCGGCTGCGCGACAGGTGCGCCGAGTGCGGTCAGCGCGGTCGCCACGATGTGCCGCGCGTTCAGCCCGGCCCAGTCGTACTGCACCTTCGGCGCGGCGTGATCGAGGAACCGGTCGGGCAGGCACATCGGGCGGAACTTCAGCCCGCCATCCAGCAGGCCCTGCCAGGCCAGGTGCTGCGCGACCAGGCTGCCGAAGCCACCGACCGAGCCTTCCTCGATGGTGATCAGCACCTCGTGCTCGCGCGCCAGGCGCTCCACCAGCGTCGTGTCGAGCGGCTTGGCGAAGCGGGCGTCGGCGACGGTGGTGGACAGCCCCTGCGCGGCGAGCTCGTCGGCCGCCTTCATCGCCTCCGCGAGCCGCGTGCCGTAGGAGAGGATGGCGATGGAGGTGCCCTCGCGCAGCACACGGCCGCGGCCGATCTCGAGCGGTGTGCCGCGTGCCGGCACGGCGATGCCGGTGCCCTCGCCGCGCGGATAGCGGAAGGCGCAGGGCGCGTCGTCGAGCGCCGCGGCGGTCGCGACGATGTGGGCGAGTTCCGCCTCGTCCGCCGCGGCCATCAGCACGATGCCGGGCAGGCAGCCGAGATAGGCGATGTCGAAGCTGCCGGCATGGGTGGCGCCGTCGGCGCCGACCAGGCCCGCACGGTCCATCGCGAAGCGCACCGGCAGGCCCTGCAGCACCACGTCGTGCACCACCTGGTCGTAGGCGCGCTGGAGGAAGGTGGAGTAGATCGCGCAGAAGGGCTTGAGGCCTTCCGTCGCCATGCCGGCCGCGAAAGTCACCGCATGCTGCTCGGCGATGCCGACGTCGAAGCAGCGATCCGGGAACTTCTTCGCGAACATGTCGAGGCTGGTGCCCGACGGCATGGCGGCATTGACCGCCACGATGCGCTCGTCGGCCTCGGCCTCCGCGATCAGCGACTGCGCAAAGACCTTCTGGTAGGCGGGCGGGCCGGGCGGGGCCTTCTGCTGCTCGCCGGTGATCACGTTGAACTTCTGGACGCCGTGATATTTGTCGGCAGACGCTTCCGCAGGCGCGTAGCCCTTGCCCTTCTGTGTCACGACATGCAGCAGGATCGGGCCGCTGTCCTCGGCGTCGCGCAGGTTGCGCAGGATCGGCAGCAGGTGATCGAGGTCGTGCCCGTCGATCGGGCCGACATAATAGAAGCCCAGCTCCTCGAAGAGGGTGCCGCCGGTCAGCACGGTGCGGGCGAATTCCTCCGCCCGCTTCGCGGTGCGCTCGATCGGGCGCGGGAAGCGCTTGGCGAGGCGGACCATCATCTCGCGCACCGACAGGAACGGGCGCGAGGAGACGACCTTGGACAGATAGGCACTCATCGCGCCGACGGGCGGCGCGATGGACATGTCGTTGTCGTTGAGGATGACGATGAGGCGCGATTTCAGCGCGCCGGCATTGTTCATCGCCTCATAGGCCATGCCCGCGCTCATGGACCCATCGCCAATGATCGCGATGACGTTGCGCGTGTCGCCCTTCAGGTCGCGCGCCACGGCCATGCCGAGGCCGGCGGAGATGGAGGTCGAGGAATGCGCCGCGCCGAAGGGGTCGTATTCGGATTCCGAGCGCCGCGTGAAGCCCGACAGCCCGCCTTCCTGACGCAGCGTGCGGATGCGGTCGCGCCGGCCGGTGAGGATCTTGTGCGGATAGGCCTGGTGGCCGACATCCCAGATCAGCCGGTCGCGCGGCGTCTCGAACACCGCATGCACGGCGACCGTCAGCTCGACGACGCCGAGCGAGGCGCCGAGATGCCCGCCGGTGACGGACACGGCGTCGATCGTCTCCGCCCGCAGCTCCTCGGCGAGCTGCTTCAGCTGGTCGGCCGAGTAGTTCCGCAGGTCGGCGGGAACGTTCACGCGGTCGAGCAGCGGCGTCGAGGGACGTGCCATGGATCAGCTCTTCCTTTGCACCGTGTAGAGGGCGAGCTCGCGGAGCAGGTCCGCACGCTCGCCGAAGGGGTCGAGATGGTCGCGCGCCTGCTGCGCCAGGCGGTCGGCCTGGATCCGCGCACGCTCGAGGCCGAGCAGGCCGACCAGCGTCGCCTTGCCCGCGCCGGCATCCTTGCCGGTCTGCTTGCCGGCTTCTTCCGGCGTCGCGGTGGCGTCGAGCAGGTCGTCGGCGATCTGGAAGGCGGCGCCGATGTCTCGGCCATAGGCCGCCAGCGCGTGGCGCAGCGCGTGCGGCGCCTTGCCAAGGATGGCGCCCGCCTCGGCCGAGAACTCGATCAGACGACCGGTCTTGAGCAGCTGGAGGCGGCCGATCGCCGGCTCGTCCAGCGGCCGGTCGGCGACCTCCGCCAGCATGTCGAGCATCTGGCCGCCGCACATCCCCCGCGCGCCGGCCGCACGCGCGAGGCAGCGCACGAGCTCGGCGCGCACGGCGGGGTCGGAATGCGTGTCCTCCTCGGCCAGCACCTCGAAGGCGCGGGCCTGGAGCGCATCGCCGGCCAGGATCGCCGTCGCCTCGTCGAAGGCGATGTGCGCGGTCGGCTTGCCGCGGCGAAGGTCGTCGTCGTCCATCGCCGGCAGGTCGTCATGCACCAGGGAATAGGCGTGCAGCATCTCGATCGCGGCGGCGACGCGCAGCGCCGAGGCGCGCGCGACGCCGAACTGGCGCGCGCCTTCCAGCACCAGGAAGCCGCGCATCCGCTTGCCGCCGCCCATGGCGGCATAGCGCATCGCCTCGAACAGCCGCGCCTCCGGCCCTTCGGCCTTCGGCAGGAGCATGTCCAGCGCGTCCTCGATCTCGGCGGCGGCGGCAGGCAGCGCGGCCTCCAGCCCGGCGGGCACGACCGACATCTCAGCCGGCATCGCGCAGCGTCGGACCGTTGGGCGTCTCGACGATCGCCTGCACCTTCTGCTCGGCCTCGGCGAGCAGGCGCTCGCAGTGGCGGCGGAGCGCCGCGCCCCGCTCGTACTGCGCCACCGCCTGCTCGAGCCTGCCTTGGCCACCTTCCAGGTCCCGCACGATCGCTTCCAGTTCCGCCAGCGCGTCCTCGAACGAGAGAGTGTCAACTGGACGAGACGCTGGCGTGTCAACCATTCTTGACATCATGCACCATTCGAGGCTCGGAGGCCAACACCAAAGAGTGAGCCTCAGATGGGGAGGATCGGCGGAAAAGGCAGGCCGGGCAGCCGCAGGTCACTCCGGCTCGATGCCGGCCGCGCGGATGGCGTTGGTCCACTTCACCGTCTCGGCCGCCATGAAGCGGCCGGCTTCCTCCGGGGTGGAGGGGCGGACCGCCATGCCGAGCGTCGAGCCGAGCCTCTCCCGCAGCGCCTGGCTGCCCATCGCGGCGCGCACCGCCTCGTTCAGCCGGGTGACGGCGGGAGCCGGGGTGCCGGCGGGGGCGACCAGGACGAACCAGGCGAAGAGCTCGTAGTCCGGCAGGTTGCCGGCCTCCGCCACGGTCGGGATGTCGGGCAGCTGGGCCGAGCGCTCCCGGGTCGTCACGGCCAGCGCGCGCAGGCCCTGGCCGACCTGCGGGAGGATGACGGCCTGGTCGGCGACGAAGACGTCCACGCGGCCGGCGATCAGGTCCTGCACCGCGAGCGGCGAGGACCGGTAGGGGACCATCAGCAGCTTCACCCCGGCCATGGAGGCCAGCATCTCCGCCGCGACCCGCTGCGAGGCCGAGGCCTGGGCGTAGGTGATCTGCTCCGGCCGCGCGCGCGCGGCGGCGATGAGGTCGTTCAGCGTGCGGTAGGGGCTGTCGGCCCGCACCGCCACGACCAGCGGCACCGAGGCGAGGGTGGAGATCGGCGCGAAGGCGCGCTCCATGTCGAAGGGGACGCGGCGGAAGAGCGCATTGGCCGCGGCATTCGTCGAGTTCGTGCCGAACAGGACGGTCATGCCGTCCGGCGCGGCGCGGGCGACGGCCTCGGCGCCGATCAGGCCGTTCGCGCCGGCGCGATTCTCGACGACCACGGGGTGGCCGAGCGTCTCGCGCATCGCCTCGGCGAAGAGGCGGGCGACGGTGTCGGTGGCGGAGCCGGGCGCGAAGGGCACGATGCCGCGCACCGGCCCGGGCGGCCAGGTCTGCGCGAGGGCTGGTGCGGCGGCGAGCAGCGCCGGTGCGGCGAGCAGGGTGCGACGGCGGATCATGGGTTTGTCCCTCCCGGAAAATGCCGCACCGGGATAGGGCGCGGGGAGGGGGCGGGCAAGCGGTGGGGCTGGCGCGCGGCGGTGTCGTGCGCGCTCGTCCTCCAACCCCCACCCTGACCAGCCGACGTAAGCGGCGGCAAGCCGCCGCAACTCTGGCGTCCAACGCCTTCGGCGTCGGACCCCGCGCAAGCGGGGGAGGGAAGTTGGCCGGCGCCCGAGGCTAGCTGCGCATCAGCGCCCGCACATGGGCGGCAGCGGAGCTCGCCAGCGCATCCAGGTCGTAGCCGCCTTCCAGCAGGCTCACGACCTTCCCGCCGCAATGCCGCTCGGCCAGCCGGCAGATCTCCTCCGTGAGCCAGGCGAAATCCGCCTCCCGCACGCGAAGCTGCGCCAGCGGGTCGCGCGCATGGGCGTCGAAGCCGGCGGAGATCACGACGAGTTCGGGCGCGAAGGCGTCGAGCGCCGGCAGCAGTTGGTCCGCCCAGGCGGCGCGGAAGGCGGCGCCATCGGCGCCGGGCGGCAGGGTCGCGTTGAAGACGTTGCCCGCGCCACGCTCCTCCGGCGCGCCGGTGCCGGGATAGCAGGGCGACTGGTGGGAGCTGGCGAAGAAGATCGTCGGATCCTCCTCGACGCAGGCCTGCGTGCCGTTGCCATGGTGGACGTCGAAATCCACCACCGCGACGCGGGTCAGGCCATGCGCGGCCTGGGCGTGGCGCGCGGCGACGGCGGCGTTGGCGAAGAAGCAGAAGCCCATCGGGCGCGCGGGCTCGGCATGGTGGCCGGGCGGGCGGACGGCGCAGAAGACGCGCCGCACCTCGCCGCGGCAGACCGCGTCCACCCCGGCGACCGCCGCGCCGGCGGAACGCAGCGCGGCCTCGGCGCTGCCCCAGTTCATCGAGGTGTCGGCGTCGAGCGCGACCATGTCGTCCGGTTCGGGGCGGATCGCCAGGATCGCCTCGACATAGCGCTGCGGATGGACGCGGCTGAGCTGTTCCACCGTCGCGACCGGCGCCTCGTCGCGGATCAGGTCGGAGAACTCCTCGCGGTCCAGCGCGCGCAGCACGGCGCGGAGCCGGTCGGGGCATTCCGGATGGTGCGGCCCCATGTCGTGGTGCAGGCAGGCACGGTGGGAGAAGAGCAGGACGCTCATGCGTGTGCACTCAAGCGCGTCGTGCCAAAGGCACGCCTGCGGCGTGACGCGCCGGCTCCGCCGGCTTGGCTTGCGCGCGACGCGCTGGTCCGCCTGGCCGCACGGTGGGTTTGCGCGCGGGCCGCATTCGCGGCCTCGGCCCGCTGCGCGGGCCGAATGGGGCGAGGCCGTTGCTCGCTCACGCCGGCTCGTCCCGCTTCTTCAGCGTGAAGCGGTAGACGCCCTTCTCCTCGCTGAAGGCGACCAGCGCATGGCCGGTCTCCTGCACGTACGCGCGGAAATCCTTCACGCTGGCGGGATCGGTGGCGAGCACGGTGAGCTTCGCCCCCGGCGGCAGCGAGCGCAGCGCCTTGTTGGCCTTCAGCACCGGCAGCGGGCAGGTGAGGCCCTGGACGTCGAGCAGCGTCTCTCCCATCGGCCGAATCCAGCACCGGGCGCGGCCCGCGTCCAGCATGCTTGCGACGACACCGGGGGCGTGGCCAGTTTCCGGCCATGGCATGGCGCATCGGCGTGGACCTGGGCGGGACGAAGATCGAGGTGGCGGCGCTCGACCCCGCCGGCACGGTCCGGCTGCGCCGCCGCATCCCCACCCCCGGCACCTATGCCGGCACCGTCGCCGCGATCGGCGCGTTGGTCGAGGGGGCGGAGGCCGAGCTCGGCGGCCGAGCCTCGGTCGGCATCGGCATCCCGGGCAGCGAGAACCCGGCGACGCGGCTGATCCGCGGCGCGAATTCCACCTATCTCAACGGGCGGCCCCTTGGCGCCGATCTCGAGACGCGGCTCGGTCGCCCGGTGCGCCTCTCGAACGATGCGAACTGCCTGGGCGTGAGCGAGGCGGCGGACGGGGCAGGGGCGGGCTTCGGCACGGTCTTCGCGGCGATCCTCGGCACCGGCGTCGGCGGCGGGGTTGTCGTACACGGCCGCCTGCTGGGAGGCCGCAACCGCGTTGCCGGCGAATGGGGGCATTCGCCGCTGCCCTGGATGGGCGTGGCGGAACATCCGGGCCCGGCCTGCTGGTGCGGCCAGCGCGGCTGCATCGAGACCTTCCTGTGCGGCCCGGCGCTGGCCGCCGATTGCGACGGGCCTGGGGCACGGGACGCCAGCGCGCTGCCGGCG
>NZ_JAKJIB010000003.1 GCF_021864505.1 Falsiroseomonas oryziterrae | reverse complement strand
ACCTCGCCGCCACGCGCGCCGAGGCGAAGGACCTCGTCGCCGGCTGCGAGGCGGAGATCGAGGCGCTTCCCGCGCTGCGCGACGTCGCGGCCGCGCTGGCGCCCGATGCCGCGCCGCTCCATCCCGGCTGGACGGACAACCGCTACGCCAGCGCCCGCATCGCAGCGGGCGACGTCGCGGCGCTCGATGCGGCGCTGCGCATCCGCCGCCGAGTGTCGCTCGGCCGGCAATCCGCCGCACCGATCGAGCCGCGCGCGCTGCTCGCCGCGCCGGACCGGCGCACCGGCGAGCTCGTGCTGCATGTGTCGAGCCAGGGTCCGCATGTGCTGCGCCACGCACTGGCCGCCATGCTTGGCCTGCCGGAGGCGCGGCTGCGCGTCGTGGCGCCCGATGTCGGCGGCGGCTTCGGATTCAAGAACCGGCTGATGCCGGAAGAGGTGATCGCCTGCGCCCTCGCGCTGCGCCTCGACCGCCCGGTGCGATGGGTGGAGGACCGGCGCGAGAGCCTGATGGCCGGTGCGCAGGCGCGAGAGCATCTCTACGACCTCACATTGCACGCGACGCGGGACGGCATCGCGCTCGGCCTGTCCGGCGAGCTCTGGGTGGATGCCGGCGCCTACGCGCTTTGGCCGACGGGCGCCTTCGCCGAGGCCGGCATGGCGGCGCGCAACCTGTGCGGCCCCTATCGCATCGCACATCTGGACGTGACGCACCACACCGTCGCGACGACCAAGCCACCGATGGGGCCCTACCGCGGCGTGGGGCGCACGGGCGCCTGCTTCGCGATCGAGCGGCTGCTCGATGCGCTGGCGGACGAGACCGGCCTGTCGCGCGTCGAGATTCGCCGCCGCAACCTAATCGCGTCGCACGACCTGCCGCATCGCACCGCCGCCGGCCTCGCGCTCGACACCGGCGACTACCGGGCCGCACTCGACGCGGTGGAGGCCATGCTGGACCGCGACGACATCGCGGCGCGACGCGCGCGTGGCGAGCGGATCGGAGTCGGGCTCGCGATGTACACCGAGCAATCGGGCCACGGCACGGCCGAATGGGCGGCGCGGCGCAACCGCGTGGTGCCTGGCCACGAAGCCGCGACGCTGCGCATGCATCCAGACGGCTCGCTGACGCTGCTCACCGCCATCCAGAGCCACGGCCAGGGCCTCGAGACGAGCCTCGCGCAGATCGTCGCGGAGGAACTCGGCCTCCATCCCGATGCGGTCGAGGTGCGGCATGGGGACACCGCGCTGTCGCCCTTCGGCTTCGGCACCTTCGCCTCGCGCTCGCTGGTCTTTGCCGGCGGCGCCGCGCAGGCGGCGGCGCGCGAGTTGGCCGCGAAGCTGCGCCGGCTGGCGGCCCATCTCCTGCAGGCCGACGCCGCGACGGTGGAACTCCGCGCCGGCGCAGCCTGGGCCGGCCCGGCCTCGGTCCCGCTCGCCGACATCGCGCACATCGCGCTGCTGAGGCAGGAACGCCTTCCGGCCGGCGAGCCGCCGGGTCTCGAAGCGCATGTCGCCTATTCCCCACCCGAGGAAGGCGGCGTCTTCTCCTACGCCGCGCATGCCGCCGTGGTGCGCGTGGACGCGGAGACCGGGCATGTCGCGCTGCTCGACTACTGCGTCGCGGAGGATTGCGGGACGATGATCAACCCGCTGATCGTCGACGGCCAGGTGAAGGGCGGCGTCGTGCAGGGCATCGGCACCGCGCTGACGGAAGAGCTGCGCTTCGACGAGGCCGCGCAGCCGCTCTGCACCACCTTAGCCGACTACCACCTGCCTGCCGCGCCCTCGCTGCCGGAGATCCGGGTGCACCACCTCGTCACGCCGGCACGCTCCACCGTACATGGCGCCAAGGGCGTGGGCGAAGGCGGGGCGATCGCGCCGCCGGCGGCGATCGCCGCGGCGGTCGAGGATGCGCTGCGCGACCTCGGCGCACGCATCGATGCGGTGCCGGTCACGCCGCGCCGCGTGCTGGCGGCAATCCCGCGATGACGCCGGCACGCTTCGCATTGCGGCGCGCGACCGACTGGGAGGAGTTGCCGGCCCTGCTCGCGCAGCCCGGTGCCATGCCGGTCGCCGGCGCGCAGTCGCTCATGCCGATGCTCGCGCTGCGCATGACGGAGCCAGCGCTGCTCGTGGCACTGGGAGACCTGCCCGGCTTGCAGCGCGTCGAGCAGACGGCGGCCGCCCTCGTCATCGGCGCCGGCGTGACGCATGCCGCGACCGAGGACGGCATCGGCCCGGAACCGCTGCGCGGCTGGCTCGCACACGTCGCATCCGGCATCGCCTATCGCCCCGTGCGCAATCGCGGGACGGTCGGCGGCAGCCTTGCCCTGCACGACCCCGCGGCGGATTGGCCGGTCGCGCTGCTCGCGCTGGATGCCGTGGCGGTGCTCCGCCGGGGCGCGATCAAGCGCCGCATGGCGCTGGCGCAATTCCTGACGGGCGCCTTCGCGACGGCGCTCGGGTCCGGCGAGGTTCTGGAGGCGATCGAGATACCGACTCCGCCGCCCGGCGCCCGCTTCGGCTGGTGCAAGATCGCGCCCGCGCCGGGCGCCTTCGCCGAGGCCGCGACAGCGGTCCTGCTTCGGCCGGGTGCCGCACCGCGGATCGCCGTGACGACCCACGATGGCGCACGCCTGCTGACCGCCGCGCCCAGACCGGACGACCCCTACCTTGCCCGGCTGCGCGAGGTCGCCATCAGGCGCGCGGAAGCGGCCGCCGCATGATCCGGCTCCAGGTCAACGGCGCGATGCAGGAGGTCGTCGCAGAGCCGCGCGACAGCCTCGCCGCGGTGCTGCGCGACCGGCTCGGCCTGCATGCGACCCGCATCGGCTGCGCGCATGGCAGCTGCGGCGCCTGCAACGTCCTGCTCGACGGCGCGCCGGCGCGCGCCTGCCTCGTGCCGGCGGTCCTGGCCGTGGGACAGGAGGTGGTGACGTTGGAGGGCTTGCGCGACGATCACATCATGCTGTCGCTGCGCGCAGCGTTCCAGGCCCAGCACGCGCTGCAATGCGGCTATTGCACGGCAGGGATGCTGATCGCGGCGCGTGACATGATCCAACGTGGCTGCGCCCGGAATCCCGACGAGATCCGGGCCGGCCTGGCGGGTCAGCTGTGCCGGTGCACGGGCTACGACGGGATCGTTGCCGCGATCCTTGGCGCAGCGCACGACGCTCGCCGCTAGCAGGCATCACGCCGAACCGATCGTCCCCTGCTACGGCGGTCATCGCCCCGTCTGGTGGTTCGAGAGCGAGTGGAACGCGCTCTACAGGGGCATCAGCGCCAGAACGGCCATCACGCTTGCGAGCATCGCACCGCCGTCGCCCGCAAGCCGCACGGCCCTGCACCGGTGCGGCGTCGCCGCGAGCAGAAGGCCGGTCGCATGCAGCCGAAGCGTGGAGAACACGAAGCCGACGACGAAGCTGAGCCCGCCAGTCGAAGCTTCCATCCCATGCGCATGCCCATGCACGAGCCCGAAGCCCGTGACGAGCGGCACGGCGAGACCGAGCGCCATCGGCACGGCGCTTGCGACGAGCGAGCCCAGCACGATGATCGATGCGAGGATCGCCGCCTCGATGGCCGGGAACGGTACCTGCCCAACGCCGAGCAGTCCGCCCAGGGCTATTCCTGCAAGAAAGCCCGCCGGTAGAAGCCACCGTGCTCGGCCACCCGAAAGACCTGCGAACAGCCCCACCGCCAGCAAGGCGGCAGTGTGGTCCCAGCCGCCGAGCGGGTGGAGGCAGCCGGCCGCGACGCCATGCGCGTCAAGCCCGCCGGGATGCGCGAGAGCCGGGAGCGGTGCGAAGATCTCGATGAGAGCAGGACGGATTCGCTTCATCACGCTGCCCTGCCACGCGCGACAACCCCGCCCGATTGCAGGATGAAGGCTGCGATTTCCGCCGCGCCCCGGTTCTCCTTCAGGTTGGTGAACATGAATGGTCGCGTGCCGCGCATCCGCCGCGCGTGCCGGTCCATCACGGCGAGATCCGCCCCGACGAGCGGCGCGAGGTCGGTCTTGTTGATCACGAGCAGATCGCTGCGCGTCATGCCCGCCCCGCCCTTGCGCGGGATCTTGTCGCCGGCGCTGACGTCGATGACGTAGATCGTGAGGTCCGCGAGCTCCGGGCTGAAGGTCGCGGCCAGATTGTCGCCGCCGGAATCGATGAAGAGGATCTCAAGTTGCGGATGGCGTGCCGTCATCTCAGCCACCGCAGCGAGATTGATCGAGGCGTCCTCGCGGATCGCAGTATGCGGACAGCCCCCGGTCTCCACGCCCATGATTCGGTCGGGATCCAGGACACCGGAGCGCGTCAGGAACTCCGCGTCTTCCTTGGTCTGATCGCTGCGACCTCGTTGCCGTCGCGCAGGAACTTGCAGAGGCGATCGACCAGCGCGGTCTTGCTGCTGCCGACGGGGCCGCCGACGCCCACCCGGAAGGGTCCGTTGCTCATGATCGGAACAGCCTTGTGTATTGCGTCTCGTGACGCATGGAGGAGAGGTCGATGGCGATCGCGCTCGCGCCGATGCTGTCGGCGTCCGTGACGGCGAGCGCGGCATCGGTCGCGGCCTCAATCGCCGGCAGCAGCGCCGCGGTCGCGATCTGCCCGTCGGTCTGCCCAAGCGGCACCAGCCGCACGCCGGCCGAGACGATGTTGGCGGCGAAGGCGGTCAGCCAAGCCAGGCACGATGCGCGGAGCGGCAGCCCGTGGAAGGCGGCTGCGGCGCCGACCGCGACGGCATGCGTCAGCCGGCCAGAATGGCGCGCGGCATAGGCGGCAAAGCGCGGCTCCGGCCAGGCGGCGTTGGTGACCTGCGCAAAGGCGGTCCCGGGCTGCGTCGCCTCGAGCGACAACTCCGCCTTGCCGCGCCACACCGCGGCAAGATCGGTCACCTCGTCCAGTGCCACATCGTCGCCGGCATCCGCCGCGCGCCACGCCAGCGCCAGCAGCGATGCATCGACCGCGCCTGCGCCGCGCAGCGCTGCGTCACCGCGCCTTCCTCCACCGCCGCTTCCAGCGCGTGGCTGTAGCTGAAGGCGCCGACGGGGTAGACCAGCGACAGCCACGCCAGCAGTCGCGCCATCGCCGCGCCGTCAGTGATGGTGGTGGTCGTGGTCACAATGCGCGTGGCCGTGATCGTGGTCGTGGTCGTGGTGATGATCGTGGTCGTGTCGGTCGTGATGGTGCCCGTGCGGGTGGCCCGGCACGCGATCGTGCTCTCCGTAGGCGCCGCCTTCCGGATTGAAGGGCGCTTCTATGTCCCGCAGGGCCGCCCCGAGGCCCTGTAGCATCTGCATGATGACGTGGTCGTGCCGGATCAGGATGCGGCCCGCCCCGATCTCGGCAGGCAAGTGCCGGTTGCCGAGATGCCAGGCGAGACGGAGCAAGTGCTGCGGGTTGGCCGCCGTGAGCTCCAGGAGCTGCTCGTGTGCAGCGCGGACGCGCACGAAGCCGCCGCTGGCGAGCTGCAGCCCGTCGCCATCCCTCAGCAGCTGCGCCTCGGGCAGGTCGAGCAGGAAGGCAAGACCCGCTTCACCGGTGTAGAACCGCCGCCGACGGAAGCGCTCGTCGAAGTCGAGCGTGACGCTGTCGCGGGCCTCTGCCTCCGGCCAGGACCCGGCGGCTTGGACGACGGTCGCGCGCGGGACGTCTCTTCCATCGCCAGCCTCAGAACAGGAAGTAGCGTTGTGCCGGCGGCAGGACCTCGGCCGGCTCGCAGATCAGCAACTCGCCGTCATCCCGCGATCCCGTGCGAGATGCCGGACCACGCCGGCGATGTCCTAGCGCCGGTGGCGGCGATGCGCCCGACATCCTGCGCATGGTGGGCGAGCCGAAGTTCCTGCCCTCCTCCACCAACCCGACTATGCCCTACACGCGGAACACGGTGGACGAGCATCTCGACATGCTGATGGTCTGCCATCACCTCGACCCGCGCATCCCCGAGGACGTGGCCTTGGCCGAGCCACTCGCTGTACGAGGCGGCAGTCCGGCGCCTTCTCACCGTCTGAGACCGGGTGCCCGCGATCGAGCCCGGCAGGTCGCCGGGCGGTCAGAAGCGCCAGACGAGCGGCACGATGAAGACCGCAACCAGGAGGAACCACAGCATCATCGGCAGGCCGAACTTCCAGTAGTCGCCGAATTCGTAGCCGCCGGGGCGCATGACCATCAGGTTGGTCGGCGTCGCGATCGGCGTGAGGAAGGATGCCGCAGCTGCGACCGCGATGGTCATCAGCACCGGCAGCGGCGAGACGCCCATGGTGGTCGCCGCGGCGACACCGACCGGGATGATGATGAGTGCCGTGGCCGTGTTGCTGATCAGCTGGCCGAGGACGGCCGTGAGAAGGAAGACACCCGCGAGCAGGATATAGGGGCTGCCGCCCGCGGCCATGGCGACGAGGCCGTCTGCCATCATGTCGGCCGCGCCAGTCTGCACCATCGCGGTCGAGAGCGGCATCATCGCCGCGACCAGGATGACCGTGGTCCAGTCCACTGCGCGGTAGGCCTGGTCGATCGTCACCACGCGCAACAGCACCAGGGCGAAGCAGCTGAGCATGCCGGCGACCGCGGCCGGGACCAGGCCGGTCGCCAGGAAGAACACCATGGCGGCGAGCACGCCGATGGCGGTCCAGGCGCCGGCGCCCAGCGGCACGGCTTGGCGGCGCACCAGGTCGGGCGAGTTCACCACCAGCACTTGCGGATCGGCGAGCCGGACGTCGAGCGCCTTCCAGCTGCCCTGCAGCAGCATCGTGTCGCCCGCCTGCAACTGGACCGGCTCGACGCCGACATCGCTGCCGCCGCGCTGGATCGCGATGACGACGAGGTCGCCACTGTCCGTGACCATCCCCTGGTAGGCCGTCTGGCCGATCATCGCCGAGCGCGGCGGGATCATCACCTCGGCCAGGCCGGAGCTGCGATTGAACAGGCTGTCGCGCAGGTCCTCGTCGCTGTTCTCGAGCCGGAAAGCCAGATGCTGCGCCGACGCAAGCCGCGCGGCTTCCTCGCCCTGGCCGGAGACCAGCAGGAAGTCGCCTTCCTGCATCGCATCCCGCTTCAGCCGCTCGCCGGTCTCGCCGTCATGGATCGCGACAAGGCGAAGGCCCTCCCAGTCATGGACCTCGAGCGCGGAGGGCGGCTGGCCCACCAGGGGCGAGCTGGCGCGGAGACGGAGGCGGAAAAGTCCTTGCTTGAGCCCGTACTGCTCGACCAGCGTCGTGGCGTGGCGACTGAAATCCGCGCTCATCGTCTCGCCCGCGCGGTGGGGCAGCAGCCTCTCGCCAAGCAGGATGCTGATGGCGATCACGCCAAGCACCAGCGGCACGCCTACGATGGTGAACTCGAAGAAGCCGATGGCGCGGAAGCCGGCATCGGCCGCAGCCTCGCTCACCAGCACGTTCACCGGCGTCCCCGTCAGCGCGAGCAGCGAGCCGGCATGGGCCGCGAAGACCATCGGCATCAGGAGCTGCGATGGCTGGCGGCGCAGCCGCAACGCCATGACCACCACGACCGGCAACAACGCGGCGATGGCGCCGTTCAGGCTGATCAGCGCCGTCAGAACCGCCGCCAGCAGCGCGATGAGTCCCATCAGGCGCGCGCGGCTGTCTTCCCCGGCGCCGCGGATCAGCATCTGCCCTGCCCAGGCCGTCACGCCGGTGCGGTCGAGCGCCGCGCTGACCACGAACAGCGTGGCGATGAACATCACCGCCGGGTCCCCGAAGCCGGAGAGCGCCTGGTTCAGCGTGAGGAGACCGGTGACGTAGAGCGACAGGCCGACCCCCATCGCCACGACGATCACCGGGATCCGGTTCCAGACGAAGAGGACGATGGCGGCCAGGATGATGGCCGCCATCACGGCGATGTCGCCCATTGCTAGAGACCCCAGGGCAGACCGAGAAGGAACCAGCCGGCGAAGAACACCATCCAGACCAGGGAGATCAGCGCGACATACGGCAGCATCAGCGCGATGACCGTGCCGACGCCGGCATCCTTCTGGTACTTGATGGCGAAGGTGACGATCATCGCAAAATAGGCGTTCAGCGGCGTGATGGCGTTCATCGGGCTGTCGCCGACGCGATAGGCAGCCAGCACCACTTCCGGCTCCACGCCGAGCTGCATCAGCAGCGGCACGAAGACCGGCGCGAAGATGGCCCACTTCGCGATCGCCGCCGTGATCACGAGGTCGAGTATGAAGACCACCACGATGAAGCCCATCAGCAGGACCAGCGGAGGCAGGCTCATCTTCGTCAGTACGTCAGCCATGCCGACCGCGGCCAGCGTCGCCATGTTCGTGTAGTTGAAGAAGGCGATGAACTGGCTGATGACCAGCAGCAGCAGGATCAGACCGGCGAGGCCGCCGATAGACTTCTGGATGGCGCCCATCACCTCGTTGGTCGTCTTCAAGGTGCCCGCGCCGCGTCCGTAGCAGATGCCGCAGACTAGAAAGATCAGCGCGATCGACACGATCAGGCTTGTCATGAAGGGCGAATTGCCGATGATCGCGCCCGTCTCGGCGTTGCGCAGCGGCGCGCCGGGCGGCAGCGTCAGCAGGCACAGGAAGGCGATCACGCCGAGAAGGCCGTAGCCCGCGAGGCGCAGGCCGCGGTACTCGTCCTCGGACAGCACGTTTTCGCCCGCCACCTTGTAGTCGCCGGTGTAGGGGCCCAGGCGCGGCTCGATGATCCGTTCGGTGACCAGCGCGATCAGCACGGTGAGCATCACCACGGATCCCATCGAGAACCAGACGTTCGATGCGAGATCGATGGTGAGCGACGGGTTGATGAGCCGGATGGCGTCGTTGGTGATCTCGGTGAGGATCCCGTCGACCGGCGTGATCATGACGTTGACGAGGAAGGCGGCCGCGACGGAGGCGAAGCCGACGCCAAGCCCCGCCAACGGATGCCGCCCGACCGAGATGAAGGCCGCGGCGGCGAGCGGAATCAGCACGAGGTACCCGGCGTCGGCCGCGATGGAGGATACGATGCCGACGAAGGTGAGGATGTAGGTCAGCGCCCGGGCAGGCGCCACGATGACGAGCTTGCGGATCAGCACCTTCACGAGGCCCGCTTCCTCGGCGACGCCGACGCCGACCATCGCGACGATGATCACGCCCACCGCGTTGAAGCCCATGAAGTTGGGAACGACGCCGGTGAACATGAAGCGGATGCCGTCGATGGTCAGCAGGCTTCGTGCCGCGACCGTGGTCGGCTCGATCTCGCCGGTGGCGACGTTGTAGGCCTGGAACGTGACCTGCGCACCGAAGGCGGCGAAGACAGCAGAGAGCACGACGATAAGGCCGATCAGGTAGACGAAGATCATCACCGGATGCGGCACCCGGTTGCCGATCCGCTCGACGGTGTCGAGGATCCTCTGCATCACGGTCGGCTCCGCAGGGCGGGCCGGCGGGGGGCTCATCGCGGTCACTTGGAAAGCGCCTCCAGGATGCGGACCCAGGAGCGGATGCCCTTGTGGAAGCTCTGCAGGTTGTACTTCTCGTTCGGGCTGTGGATGCGGTCATCCTCCAGCCCGAAGCCGGCCAGCACCACGTCCATGCCGAGTGTTGTCTTCAGCAGATGCGTCACCGGGATGGAACCGCCGGAGCCGATGAACACGGCCGGCTTGCCCCATTCGTCCGAAAGCGCCCGGCGCGCCTTTGCGAAGGCCGGGTCAGCGTCGGGGAAGCGGATGGCGCGACCGGCGCCGTGCTCGATGAACTCGACGCGGCAATCGGCTGGCACACGCGCGCGGACATGCGCGCGGAACGCTTCGCGGACCTTGTGCGGGTCCTGGTCGAAGACCAGCCGGAAGGACACCTTCGCCGAAGCCTTGGCTGGAATGACGGTCTTGAAACCGTCGCCCTGGTAGCCGCCGCCCATGCCGTTGATCTCGCAGCTCGGGCGCGACCAGACCATCTCGAGCGCGTCGCGTCCCTGCTCGCCTGCCGGCAGCGAGAGGCCGACGACGCCGAGGAATTTCTCGGCGGTGAAGCCGAGTGTCTTCCACTGCTCGCGCAGGGTCTCCGGCAGGTCCGGCACCCCGTCGTAGAAGCCGGCCAGCGTGATGCGCCCCCGGTCGTCGTAGAGGTCGGCAAGGATCTTCGCCAGGATGCGGTTCGGGTTGGCCGCGGCCATGCCGTAGAAGCCGGAATGCAGGTCGCGGTCGGCGGCATGGATGATCACCTCCTCGCCGCACAGGCCGCGCAGCATGGTGACGATCGCCGGTGTCCGCGGATCCCACATGTTGGTGTCGCAGATCAGCCCGATTTCCGCCTTCAGCTCCTTGCTGTTCGCCTCGAGGAAGCCAGGCAGGCTCGGGCCGCCACTCTCCTCCTCGCCTTCCAGCAGGATGCTGACCGGGATGGGCAGCCTGCCTGTGACCGCCTTCCAGGCCCGGCAGGCCTCCACGAAGGCCATCAGCTGCCCCTTGTCGTCGGCGCTGCCGCGGCCTCGGATCACCTTGGTGCCGTCCGGCATCGCCTCGATGACGGGGTCGAAGGGATCGCGATCCCAGAGCTCGAGCGGATCGACAGGCTGGACGTCGTAATGGCCATAGAACAGCGCCGAGGGCCCCGCCGCGCTGCGGTCATGCGCGACGACGATCGGATGCCCCGGCGTAGGTCTCGCGGCGGCCTCGAACCCGATCGAGCGCAGGTCGGCCGCATGCCATTCCGCATTCGCGGCACAGTCCTTCGCGAAGGCAGGGTCGGTCGAGATGGACTTGATGCGGAGGACATCGAACAGGCGCTGGATGGCCGCGTCGAGGTCCCTGTCGACGCGTTCGAGCACCCGATCAAGATCGCTCATGGGATCCCGCCTCAATGTTCCGGCCGCCAGGGCGCCGTGTGCTCGGCCTCGCCCTCTGCTCCGGCCGTAGAGTAGCCCCGGCCGCGCTCTGGTGATCCGCGACGCGTCCCAGCCTTGTGCAATCTGTCCGTCCCGCCGGCGATCGGGCAGCGGCCGGCGCCGGTCGCCCCGTCATGGCGGGGCCGGCGCAAGCAGCGTGACCGGCGGCGGCGCATTCCGCCAGCTGCCGGGGTCGCGGCCGCGCGCCCGGCCGTGTTCGAAGAGCGCCTGCATGTAGCTCGTATCGAAGGGTTCAGGGCGGGGGGCCTGGAAGTCGCCGCCGATCGCCTGCAGGCGGAACGCCACCCCGTCGCGCAGCGCGGTGAGATAGATGGCGTTGACGTCGTTGACGCCGGAGAAATGCAGCAATGTCCGCGCAGAGCGTGTGGCGATGCTGAAGATGCCTCGCGGTCCGTCCGCCGCAACGACGTCGATCCGTCCGTTGCGGATCACCCAAGCCGTCCGCTCCCGCACCAGGCCCGCCCGCGCCCATGCCTCGCGCGGCACCAGACCCTGCGGATACAGGAAGACCTGCATGGCGGCTCCGCCATCCACATGCATCTCCTCGAAGCGCCGGCCGCCATGCTCGACCTCGATGAGCACGGGCGGGAAGGCGCCAGGGATGGAGGCTGAGGCCAGCAGGATACTGCGGAACAGCTCCAGTGCACGCGGGTGCCCGCTCGAGGCGATAGCGCCGATATTCCAGATGACCGGGCGGCCGACGTCGAGGTTCACCGTCCCGATCAGCAGCAGGCGCCCGCGGGCGTGCTCGGCGGCGATGGCGGCCAGCATCGCCTCATCCGCATGGCGGCCGATCAGCTGGGCCAGGGGGCTCGTATCCGCGATCGCCTCGCGGAACAGCAGGGCGACTGCGATCCTTCCGAGGCGCAGCACGTCCGCGGGCGCAATCTCGGTGAACAACTCGCGCAGGCGGTCGTCATAGGCGGGACCGAGGAAGGCAAAGGGCGCGATCAGCGCGCCGGCCGAGATGCCGGTCACCAGGCTGAAGCTCGGCCGCGTCCCGGATTCGGTCCAACCTGCCAGAATGCCCGCGCCGAACGCACCGTCGTCGGCGCCGCCCGAGAGTGCGAGGAAATGGGTGGGGGGCAGGCGGGCCCCGCCAGGCCGGGGAGCGTCCTCCTCCCGTCGTTCCAGCACCTGCGCCAGGTAGCGCCTGAGCGGCGCCGGATCGCCATCCCCCCAGAAGCGCGCGTCAGGCACGTCGAGAATGCGGAGGCCCTCCACCTCCATGGGCGGCGGCGGCGGCAAGCGGACGATGCTGGCGCAGCCCGCCAGGACCAGCGCCAGGACGAGGAGACCAAGGCGCAGCACGGTCAGATCCGACGCGGCCCGAAACCCCGGCCGCACCATGCCGCTCGCCCGCATGTCGCCCCCCGATTGACGCTGCAGTTTGGCCATGCCGCCGGCCCGGAGCTAGAGGTCATGTGGGGGCTTCGGATGCGCAACGCGTCCCCGCCTTGCGCCAAGCATTCCAGGCCGCTGGCCCGCCATGGCATGCCATCCGGAAGGTGCGGTATTTCTCCGGAGTATTCTGGGGAGAGACCCGCGCTTGCCAGAACCAGGCGCCGACATGGCCCGAGAGGCGCCAACGGGCACCGGACGACACGGCCGGGAAGAGCGCTTCGGCCTCGACACCGACGACCTGCCCGCGCCCATACGCTTCGATGCCTGGCGGGCCTTCTGGCACCCCGCGGTGCTCGCGGCCTTGCCGTGCGGACACGCCGGCGACTTCCACGCCCGGGCGACGCTTCGCCGTCTCGGCCGCCACGTGCTGGTCGAGGTCGAGTCCGACCCGGTCGACTATCGCCGCGCGCGAACCCAGGGACTCCGCGACGGGTTCGATCACTGGTTCGTCGGGCTTGGCGTCGACGCCAACCGACAGCCTCGCACGCTGTGGCTCGGTTCGCTCGGCAGCGGCTTCGGGCTGCGCCATGTCGGCGGAGGCTGGCTCGGCGTGTTCGTCGCGCCGGAGCGCCTTCCGCAACTGGCCGCCGTCTTCGCCGCGCAGCGCGCCGTGCCGCTGACCAGCGCTCCGGCGCGCATGCTCGCGGGGATGCTCCCACGCATGATCGCGTCGCTCGACGAGATCACGCCCGAGGAAGCGCCGCGGCTCGAGGCCGCCCTCTCCTCGATGCTGTCGGCGTGCCTGCTCGGCTGGGATCTCCGCCCCGCTTCCACCCGCGCGCAGCTTGAAGCCGCGCGGCGCGCCCGCGTGATCGGGCTCGTGGACAAGTCGCTCGGCGACCCCGATCTCACTCCCGCCGAGCTGGTGCGGCTGGCAGGCATTTCCCGCTCCGAGCTGTACCGTTGCTTCGCGCCGGCGGGCGGCCTGGCGCGGGTCATCCAGCTCCGGCGCCTGCGGCGTGCCTATGCCGAACTGGCACGTCCCGACGGGCCCGCTTCAGTCAGCCGGATCGCCGAATCCGTCGGCTTCTTCGATCCGTCGAACTTCACCCGCGCCTTTCGCCGCGAATTCGGCTGCACGCCGAGCGAGGTCGTCGCACGGCGTGCGCCGGTGGCGATGCAGCCCGCACCCGGCCTCGTCGCGGCGCTCAGCCCCGGCTGACGTGCGCCTCGCCGCGCTCGAGGGCAATGACGTAAAGGGCGGGCAGCACGATCAGCGTCAGCAGCGTGGCCACGAGCAGCCCGCCCATGATGGCGAAGGCCATCGGCCCCCAGAAGACGGTCGGCGCGATCGGGATCAGCCCCAGCACGGTGGAGAGCGCCGTGAGCAGCATGGGCCGGAGCCGCGACGTCGCGGCCGCCACCACCGCCTCGCGCAGCGGTAGCCCGTCGGCGCGATCCTGATCGATCTGCACGATCAGGATCACCGCGTTCTTCGCGATCATGCCCAGCAGCGCGAGGATGCCGAGGATGGCGACGAAGCCGAGGGGCCGATCGAAGGCAAGCAGCGCCATCACCACGCCGATCAGCCCGAGCGGCAGGATGGCCACGACGAGCGCCAGCCGCGCGAAGCTCTGCAGCTGGAACATCAGGGCCGTCAGCATCACGACGATCATCATCGGCACCACGGCGATGACCGAGGCGCGGCTGTCCGCGCTCTCCTCCGCGATGCCGCCGAGCTCGATCGCGTAGCCCGCCGGCAGGCGCGCGCGCAGCTCCGCCAGACGCGGCTCGACCTCGGCCACCACCGTGTCGGGCAGCACGCCAGGGCGCACATCGGCCTGCACGGTCAGGGACGGCACGCGGTCGCGGCGCCAGACGAGCGGATACTCCTGGCCGTACTCGAAGGTGGCGAACTGGCCGAGCGCGACCGTCCGTCCGCCCGGGATCGGTACCTGCATCGTCAACAGCGTGTCGAGCGAGAGCCGCTCCGCCGCCGTGGCGCGGGCAAGGACGTTGACCAGGTAGATGTCGTCGCGGATCTGCGTGACGACGCTGCCGGTGATCACCGCGTTCAGCGTGGAGGCGACGGCGGCGGAGGAGAGGCCGAGCTGCCGGGCCTGCTCCTGGTCCACCATCACGCGGAGCTGCCGCGCCGGCTCCATCCAGTCGAAGTTCAGGTTCCGCGCACCGGAGCTGGCGGCGAGCACCTGTGCCACGTCGAACGCGATGGCGCGGATCGTCTCGGTATCGGGGCCGACCACGCGCCATTGCAGCGGCCAGCCGACCGGGGGACCAAGCTCCAGGGGAGAGACGCGTGCGGTAGCGGCGGGGAACTGCTCCGCCAGCAGCGCCTCGAGCCGCGGCTGGAGGCGCAGCCGGGCGTCGAGGTCCTTCGCCACCACCACGGCCTGGGCGAAGAAGGGATTCGCGAGCTGGGCGTTCAGCGGCAGGTAGAAGCGGATCGCGCCGCGGCCGACATAGGTGCTCCAATGCGCGACGTCGGGATCGGCAGCGAGCGCGGCGTCCAGCCGCTCAGCCGCTTCCTGGCTCGCGAAGATCGAGGCGTTCTGGGGCAGCGCGATGTCCACCAGAAGCTCCGGCCGGTCGGAGGAGGGGAAGAACTGCTGCGGCACGAAGCGCACGGCATAGAGCGAGATGGCGAAGGCCGCGACCGCGACCGCGACGGTCACCCAGCGCAGCCGAATCGCGAGTTGCAGGAAGCCGGCATAGAAGCGCAGCACGGCCCCGGGTGGCGGCGCGGCAGTACCCTCGGCCGCGGCCTTCGGTGCCTTCAGGATCGCCATGCCCATCAGCGGCGCGAAGAGCACGGCGACAAACCAGGACACCACCAGCGCGATGCCGACCACGGCGAAGATCGAGAAGGTGTACTCACCGGCCGAACTCGCCGCGAAGCCGATCGGGATGAAGCCCGCAATGGTCACCAGCGTGCCGGTCAGCATCGGCGCGGCCAGCGTGCGGTAGGCGAAGGTCGCCGCCTGGTCCTTGCTGTCGCCGGCCTGGAGCCGGCGGATCATCGCGTCGATCGTCGTCATCGCGTCGTCCACCAGCAGCGTCAGCGCGATGATCAGCGCGCCGAGCGAGATGCGCTGCAGGTCGAGCCCAGCCAGCATCATCAGCGGGAAGACGATGGCGAGCGTGAGCGGGATGGAGAGCGCAACCACCGCCCCGGCGCGCATGCCGAGTGCGATGAAGCTGACGATCATGATGATGACGATCGCCTGCCACAGACTCTCGGTGAAGTCGCCGATCGCGGTGTCAACCGTCTCGGCCTGGTCGGCGACGAGGAAGGGCTCGATGCCGATCGGCAGGTCGCGCTCGATCAGCCGCATTTCGCGCCGCAGGTTCTTGCCGAGGGCCAGGATGTCGCCGCCCTGGCGCATCGCGACCGCCAGCCCGATCGCGGGCTGGCCGTTGACGCGGAACATCGGCTGCGGCGGGTCGGCGAATCCGCGGCGGATCTCAGCGATGTCGGTCAGCCGGACCAGCCGGTCGCCGGCCACGAAGGAGACGGCGGCAAGGTCGGCCTCGTTCTGGAAGGCGCCCGAGACGCGCAGCGCCAGCCGCTCCTCCCCGGTCTGCACCAAACCGGCGGGGCTGACCGCGTTCTGCGCCTGCAGCGCGGCGATCAGCGATGGGTAGTTCAGCCCGAGCCCGGCCAGGCGTTCGAGCGAGAACTCGACGAAGATAACCTCGTCCTGCGCGCCGAGTATCTCGACCTTGGTCACGTCCGGCACGCGCAGCAGACGGGACCGCGCGGCCTCCACCTGGTCGCGCAGTTCGCGCCGGCTGAAGCCGTCGGCGGTGAAGCCGAAGATGATGCCGAAGGTGTCGCCGAAATCGTCGTTGAAGCCGGGGCCGATCACGCCCTGCGGCAGGGTGTGGCGCATGTCGCCGACGCGCTTGCGCACTTCGTACCACATGTCGGACACCACGTTGGGCGGCGTCGAGCCCTTCAGATCCACGAAGATCGTCGTCTGGCCGGCGATGGTGTAGCTGCGAAGCCGCTCGAGGTTCGGCGTTTCCTGCAGGGTGCGCTCGATGCGCTCGGTCACCTGCAGCAGCGTCTCCTCGATCGTGGCACCCGGCCAGGCGGCGGAGACGACCATGGTACGGAAGGTGAAGGCCGGGTCCTCGTTGCGGCCGAGGCGCATGAAGACCAGCGCGCCGGCGATGACCGCCACCAGCATGAAATAGAGGACGAGCTGCGGCCGCCGGATCGACCACTCGGAGAGGTTCGGTCCGATCACGGGGCGCGGTCCAGCAGCCGCACCTGCTGCCCGGGCCGGAGCGCCTGGACGCCCGCGGTCACCACAACCTCCCCGCCGGTGAGACCGGAGGAGACGATGGCGCGCGCCGGGTCATGGCGCAGCACCTCGACCGGGCGGAGCGCCACGGTGCGGCTCGTCGTGTCCACCACCCAGACGGCCGGCAACGCGCCCTGGCGCGTCAGCGCGCTGGCCGGGATGGCGTAGCCGGCGCCGCCCGCGACCTCCATCCGCCCGGTCACGGTCGAGCCGAGGCGCAGGCCGGGCGGCGGGTCGATGAGGCCGATGCGCACCCGGAAGGTGCCGGTCACCGGATCGGCGCTCGGCGAGACCTCCCGTACGCGGCCCGTGGTGCGCACCGAAGGGTCGAGGGTCAGCGCGACGCTCACGACGACGTCGGGCGGCGCGATGTCCTTGACCAGGGGCGGCACGTCGAAGACCGCATCGAGGCCTTCCTGGCGCGCGAGGCGCACGATCATCCGCCCCGGCGCCACGACCTCACCGGGCTCGGCGCCGCGAGCCGTGACGGTGCCGGGGGCATCGGCGAGGAGCTCGGTGTAGCCCAGGCGGTTCTCGGCGATGTTGACCTGGGCCTGGGCGGAATCCACCGCGCTCGTTGCGGTCTGCAATTGCTGCGCAGCCTGGTCGTAGCGCTGGCGCGTGCCGAAGCCGGTGCGCAGCAACTCCGCCGCGCGGACGTAGTTCGCCCGTGCCTCCCGCATCTGCGCCTGGGCCGCCGTCAGCGAGGCGCGTGCCGCGCGCAGCGAGTTCTCCTCGTTGGTGCGGTCGAGACGCGCGACCACCTGGCCGGCCGTGACGCGGTCGCCGACATTGACCAGGCGCTCCACCATGCGCCCGTCGATGCGGAAGCCGAGATTGACCTCGGTCTCGGCCTGGATGGTGCCGGTCAGGCTGACAACGGTGGGCTCGCCGCGACCTTCGACCGTCGTGACGCGCACCGGGCGCGGTTCGGGCGGAGGCGGTGCGGGCGGCTCGCTGCAGGCGGCGAGCACCAGCAGAAGGCATGGCAGGGCTGCAGCGCCCGTGATCCGGTCCATGGCCCCTTCCCCGCACCGTAGGTGCCCGAAGGTAGCGCCGCGCCCGCTGCGGTTCACCTGCGCTTTGTCCCGCCCCTGGGCCCGGCGTCCCGACCCCGCCCGCGGGCCGGGCAGCACGGCAGCCTGGACAGTAGACAGGAGCGGAACGACCCTCGGCCACCAAGCGGCCGGATGTCAGGCTGCGCCAGGGACCACCATGCCGCTGACCCGCCTTCCAAGCCTTCTGCTGACGCTCACCTGCTTGGCCATCCTCGCCGCGGCGCTCTCGGTGGCGCAGTCGGTGGTGGCGCCCGTTGTCTTCGCGGTTTTCGTGATCGCCCTTGTCTGGCCGCTGCAGGGACGGTTGCAGCGCAGCATGCCAGCCGCCGCCGCCACGGTGCTGACCCTGCTGGTCGCGCTCGTCACGCTGATCGGCCTGGCGCTGATGGTGGCCTGGGCCTTCGGCCGCGTCGGCGCCTCGGTGGTGGCGAACGCGGCGCAACTGCAGGCCTTCTACGCCGCGCAGGTCGCCTGGGCCGAGTCGCGGGGGATCGAGGTGGCCGGCGTGCTCGCCGCGCAGTTCGATGCGCGCTGGCTGGTGCGCGTGGCGCAGACGGTGCTGTCGCAGCTTCAGGGCATGCTGAGCTTCATCCTGCTCACCCTCGTCTTCGTGCTGCTCGGGCTTCTCGAGGTCGACGCAGCGCGCGCGCAGATGCTGCGGCTCGGCCCCGGTACGGCGGCGGCCCTGTTGCGCGCGGCCGAGCGCACGGCGGCGAAGCTGCGCGCCTACATGATGGTGCGGACGCTGATGAGCGTGCTCACCGGTCTCGTCGTGTGGGCCTTCGCCGCGGCGATCGGGCTGGAGCTCGCCGCGGAGTGGGGCGCCATCGCCCTCGTGCTCAACTACATCCCCTTCCTCGGCCCGCTGATCGCGACGCTCTTCCCCACCCTGTTCGCCGCGCTGCAGTTCGGCTCCTGGGGGACGGCTCTCTTGGTCTTCGCGGGGCTGCAGGTCGTGCAGTTCCTGGGCGGCAGCTACATCGAGCCGCGGCTGACGGGAAAGAGCCTCGCCGTCTCCCCCTTCCTTGTCCTCGTCTCGGTGTTCGCCGGCGGCTTCATCTGGGGCATCCCCGGCGCGCTGATCGGCACGCCGGTGCTGATCGCCGCGCTGACGCTCTGCGAGGAGTTCCCAACCAGCCGCCCGTACGCCGAGCTGCTGTCCGGCCAGGAGCCTCGGACGGAGGGCGAGCGGGAGGGCTGAACGGGTCCGCGCTACAGCCCCTCGATCAGGGCGTCGAGGTCGAGGGAGGACCGCACGCCGATCGCCGCCGCATGCTCTGCCAGGAAGCGCTCGGCCGCGGCCCGGCCGGCGTCGCGCAGCCAGTCCAGGAACGCCCATTCGGCGTTGAGCTTGGAGGAGTAGCCGAGGCCCACCACCACGTCGTTGCGCACGACGTGAAGACGCATCCGCGCCCAGGCGGCACCCTCGGTCGCGCCGGGATCGGCCACCTTGCGGAGCAGCGCCATCATCTTCAGCTCCTTCAGCGCCACCGCGTTGAAGGAGATTTCGTTGACACGGTCGAGGATGTCGCGTGCGCTGCGCGGCGTTCCAGGCCGCTCGATCGGGTTGATCGGCACCAGGATCGTGTCGTCGGACTGCAGTTCCGTCACTAGCGGCACGAGCGTCGGGTTGCCGGCGAAGCCGCCGTCCCAATAGGGCTCGCCGTCGATCTCCACGGCCTGGAAGAGTTGCGGCAGGCAGGCGGAGGCGAGCAGCGCCTCGGTCCGCAGATCGGCGTTGCGGAAGATACGCGGCCGTCCGGTCCGCACATTGGTGGCGGTCACGAAGATCCGTATCGGCCCGTCGCGCAGCGCGGCGAAATCGACGCTTTCCTCCAGCACCCCGGCCAGCGGGTTGCCGCCGATCGAGGGCAGGTCATAGGGGGAGACGACGCGGGCCAGCAGATCCATCGCGAGGAAGGCGGGCGAATTGTCGAGCGTCCAGCGGCCCAGCATGCGGTCGACCGGCCCGCGCTGGAAGGGGCTGAAGGTGGCGGCGCGCGAGACCCGGCGCCAGAAGGCCTCGAGCGCCTGCCGCGCGCCGGGTCGCCCGCCTTGCGCATATCCGCTGGCCAGCACGGCCGCGTTCATGGCCCCGGCCGAGGTGCCGGAGACGCCTTCGATGTCGAGCCACTCCTCCTCGAGAAGGCGATCCAGCACGCCCCAGGTGAAGGCGCCGTGGGCGCCTCCGCCCTGCAGTGCGAGGTCCACGCGCACCGCGTCGCGCTGCGCCATCATCCCTGCCTCGCCGTGTCTGCGCTGGCCATCCGCGCCTCGGCCGCCAAGTGCACGACGATCGCGAGCGGCGTCCCGCCGGGTTGGTGCCGTGGCCAGTCCATCATCGCCGCCTCCGCGAAAGGGTTGGGGCAGCCCGGCCCATCCCGCCACCGACCATCCGGAAAGACCACCTGGCCGGCCGGGGGGACATGCAGGTCGAGCAGGCAGCCCGAAGCTATCCCGCGCGGGCGGCCCAGGCGTCGGCGTCACGTCCCGGCCCTGGACGCCCCATCCCGGCCGCCATGCGCGGCGGGCGGCAGGTGCTCAACATATCGTCCCGGACAGGGGTAGGCCAGGCGTGCCGATCTTCGGCGCCGCGTCCCTGTGGGGGGAGGCAACGGGCACGGGCCGGATTTCCGTTCACTTGCAGGCCCCTGACCGGCTAGGGGAGGCCATGCTCGATTCAATCGTGCCAGGGGTCGTCATGGACGGCGCGGGCGGTGCGGCTCTGCCGGCACCGCCCTTGGGCCAACTCATGCTGCAGCCTCTCCATCAGACGACGCGGGGCGTGGCGCCGCAACGCCAGTTCGATTTCTGGCGGGAGGTGAACTCCGGCCTGGTGGATTACGCGGCCCCGGCGGACAGGCCGCCCGCCTACGACGTGCACGCGGCAACCTGGAAGTTCGGCGGCCTGGCGATGCTGGTCGCCAAGACGCCGGCCGGGATCTACAGCCGCTCCCTGGCGCAGGTGCGGCGCGACGGCATCGACCACTGGTCCTTCACCATGGCGCGCAGCGGCCGAAGGACCTACCGCACCGGCGACCAAGTGACGGCGATGCGCCAGGGCGAGCTTTATCTCCACACGCTCGGGCAGCCCTTCGACGCGGCACGCACGGCGTCGAGCTGGCTGCATCTGTACGTGCCGCGGAGCGACCTCGGCCGAGCTGCCGCGACGCCCCGTCCGGGCGAGGTGCTGGCGCTCGACACGGCCGGCGGACGACTGCTGCGCGACCATCTGGTGCTCCTCGCCGAGGAACTCCCCCGGATGACACGCGCCGACGCCGAGCGGATGGCGGAGGCGACCCGCGCCCTGGTCGCCCTCGCGCTCGCCGGCGGTCCCGAGCGACCCGAGGCCGCCACGCCCGCCCTGATGGCGGCGCAGGCGATGCAGGTGCGTGCGATCGTGCGCGCGCAGCTCGGCTCGGCCACGCTCGGGCCGACGCGGCTCTGTCGCATGACCGGGATCTCGCGCTCGCAGCTCTATCGGCTGTTCGCGCCACACGGCGGCGTGGCGCTCTTCATCCAGCGCGAGCGCCTGGCCGCGGCTTTCCGCGCGCTGTCCGACCCGGCCGATAGTCGTGGGGTCTCCGAGATCGGCGCAGCGGTCGGCCTCTTCGACGCATCGAGCTTCAGCCGCATGTTCAGGCGCAGTTTCGGCCTCTCCCCGCGCGAGGTGCGTGACGCCGCGCGTACGGGGGCCGCTCCCCGGCCCGCGGCGACGCTCCTCGGCGCGGGCGCGCCCACGAGCTTGCGCCAGCTGTTGCTGGCGATCTAGCGCCGGGCGGACGCCGTGCCAGACGCCATCGGACAGGAGCGGCGTGACGAGACGGTCGGCGGACGCACCGCCATCCGGCGGCGTGCTCTTGGCGCAGCCGCCGTCGCGCTGGCGGCCCGGCCCAGCCAGGCGCAGCCTGCCGCGCGGGGCATCCGGCTTGTCGTGCCCTCGGTGGCCGGCAGCACGCCCGACCTCGTCTGCCGGCTGCTGGTGGAAGGGATGCGCCGTATCCTTGGCCCCATCGCGATCGAGAACCGTCCGGGCGGCTTCGGCACGGTCGGGCTGGCGGAGGTGGCGCGGGCGCGACCGGACGGCATCACGCTCGGCTACGTGAATGTCGTGACCATGGCGATCAACCAGACGGCCCTTCGACGCCAGCCCTTCGTCGTGGACGAGGTCTTCGCGCCGGTTGGCCTGCTCGGATTCGTCCAGAACGTCATCGCCGTGCGCCGCGAGATGCCGGTGTCCACGCTGCCGGAACTGCTCGACTTCGCGCGACGCGCACCGGCGCCGCCCGGCTACGGGTCACCGGGCCTCGCGACCACCGGCCATCTGGCAATCGAACTGCTCACCGCGATGAGCGGGGCACCAATGCTCCACATTCCCTATCGCGGCAGCCCACAGATGCTGGAAGCTCTGCTGCGCGGCGAAGTCGCCATGGCGTGCGACAACATCTCGTCCTTCGCTGCGGCGCTGCGCACCGGAGACGCCCGGGGGCTCGCCGTCACCGGGGCACTCCGGTCCGTGCATTTGCCGGAGGTGCCGACGGTCCAGGAGACCGGCTGGCCCGGCTTCCGCATCACCTCCTGGGGAGGGCTGGTCGTGCCCGCCGCCACGCCGGCTGCAGCGGTCGCCGACCTGAATGCCGCCGCGAACGCCGCCCTGGCCATGCCTGACGTTGCCGCACGCCTCGCAGCGCTCGCCTTCGAGGTCACGCCGGGCACGCCGCAGGCCGTGTTCGACCTCGCGCAGCAGGAGCGCCCGATGTGGGCCGACCTGATCCGGCGCACCGGCGTGACGTTCGACTGACCATCGCGTCATCCGACCAGGCTTTGCCTGACACCTTCGAGCGCGATCTGGGCTGCGAGGCCGGCCAGGAGCACACCGAGCACACGTCCGATGACGTGCCCGCCAGTCTTGCCGAGCAACCGCGCGACCCGGCCCGCGGCAAGCAGGCAGACCAGCGTCAGGATCAGCACCAGCACGAGCGCGGCGAAGACGCCCACGAGCCGGGCGGTATCGCCCTGCGCCTCCTGCGTCATCAGCACCATGCTCGTCATGCCGCCCGGTCCGGCCAATAGCGGGATCGCCAAGGGAAAGACCGAGACGTCGTGCTCCTCGGCGCCGGCGCGCTGTTCCTCAGGCGTTGCGCGGAGGAAGGTCTGCCCCATCACCATGTCGGCGGCGAGCAGGAACAGCAGGAGGCCGCCCGCGACCTTCATCGCCGGCAGGCCGATGCCAAGCGCGCGCAGCAGCCAGCCGCCGAGCACCGCGAAGACCAGCAGGACGAGCGCCGCGATGACCGTCGCCCGGATCGCCTGGCGTCGCTTCTCGGCCTCGGTGTTGGTCGTGGTCATCGCCGCGAAGATCACGGCCGTTCCCACGGGGTCGACGATGACCAGCAGCGCGACGAGGGCGAAGCCGAAGCTCTCGATCATGGTCCCCCGACTGCAGCCGCGCGATGCCGGAACGGCAAGCGGTGATCGGTGTCCTGGAACGCCCCGCACAGCGGGCGAAGCCACGGCAGGACTGTGCCGGCCCTGCCGCGGAGGCAGCGCCAAGGCCGGGGGCGGGTCCGGCCGGCGACACCGATCCGCCCGCCGGTAGCCGACATGCTCCCGGTCATGGTAGCGATCCGTATCGTTCGCAAGTTCCGGAGACGACCTCATGGCGATGCATCGACGCGGCCTGCTCGCTGGCGGCTTCGCGCTTGCCGCTGGCCCCGCCTTGGCGCAGGGCAACACGCATGCGCACCAGGCGGGCCAGTTCGAGCGTCTGAACCAGCCCGGCCGCATGGACCTGCCGGATCTGCACCACGCCCACGCCGTCACCGACAGCCCTGCTCCGCGCGCCGCGCGGCAAGGCGCCTGGCGCGCGCTTGCCCCGCTTCCGGTCCCGCGGACCGAGATGGCGTGGGCGGTCGAGTATCGTGGCCGCATGCACCTCGTCGGCGGTTATGCCGAGCAGCGCGTGGACCGTCCCTACCACCACGCCTACGACCCGAGGACGAACAGCTGGGCGGAGCTGCCGCAGGTGCCGCGCGGCGCCAACCATGTCGGCGTCGTGACCCATGGCGAGCGGCTTTACGCCTTCGGCGGCTTCCTGGAACAGAACCGCACCCCGCATGACGGCGCCTATGCCTTCGACGGGGAGCGCTGGCATACGCTGCGTCGCCTGCCCGAGGCATGCGGCGCGATGGCCTGCATCGCGCTGGGCGACCTGATCCACATCATCGGCGGCGCCATCGGCTCCGACAACCGTCGGTCGATCGACTGGCACCTGGTCTACGACCCGCGCAGCGATCGCTACGCCCGCCGCCAGCCCATGCCGCTCGGACGCGACCATGCCGGGATCGTCGCCGTGAATGGCGTGATCCATCTGATCGCGGGACGCGTGGACACCTTCCACACCAACTCGAACCTGCATCACACCTACGACCCGCGCACGGACCAGTGGACCTTCCGCGCGCCGATCCCCACCGCGCGCTCGGGCCATGGCTGCGTATGGTACCGCGACCGGATCTTCTGCATGGGTGGCGAGGGGACGAACCGCGTCTTCGGCCAGAACGAGGCCTACAACCCTGCGACTGACAGCTGGGAGGCCTATGCGCCGATGCTCACGCCACGGCACGGCATGGGCGCTGTGGTGATCGGCGATGCGGTTTACGTGGCCGGCGGCGGCCCGCAGATGGGCGGAGGCGTGAAAAGCGCGATCAACGAGGCGTTCACCCTGGCGTGATGACCGGCGCGGCGGACACCGTGGTCGCAGCAGTCCATCGAAGGCCCCGTCGGCGCTGTTGCAGTTCGGCGTTCGCCGGAGCCGCGCCCAGAGACTGAGTCGGGACCGCCCGGCCTTCACGTGTCGCCAGACTGCCCAGACGCGAGGAGCGACGAACATGAGCACGATGACGCGGCGCGCCGCACTCGCGTTCGGGGCAGGCGCCTTGGCCGGGGTGCCGACCCGCCTCCATGCACAGGCAGTGCCTCGGAACGTGCGGATGCTGGTCGGCTTCGCCGCGGGCGGGCCCACCGACCTCGTGGCGCGGCTCTACGCGGAGCGTCTACGCCCGACCTATGCGCCCGGCGCGATCGTCGAGAACCGCGCGGGTGCGTCCGGCCGGTTGGCTTTGGACGCGGTCCGCACATCGGAGCCCGACGGCACGACGCTTCTGATGTCGCCCGCCAGCGTGATGACGCTGCAGCCCCACATCTTCCCGCGCGAGGCACGGCATGATGCGCTGACGGACTTCGTGCCTGTCTGCACGCTATGCGACTTCGCCTATGGCATCGCCGTGCCGACAAGCCACCCGGCACGCAGCTTTGCCGAGTTGATCGCATGGATGCGGACCCAGAGAGGGCAGGAGGTGACCTTCGGCTCTCCGGGCGCTGGTTCCGGGCCGCATTTCGTCGGCGACATGGTCGGTCGCGCGGTCGGCGTGCGCATGAACCACGTGCCGTATCGGGGCGCCGCTCCCGCGGTGCAGGACGCCATCGCAGGAAACATCCCGTTGGTTGCCACCGTGCTCTCCGACATCGTGCCGCATCACGGCCAGGGACTGCGCGTGCTCGCCGTCTCCAGCCCGGATCGCCTGCAGCGCCTGCCCGACGTGCCGACCTTTGCCGAGAGCGGCTATCCGCACTTGACGATCAGTGAGTGGATGGGCCTGTTCCTGCCCGCCCGCACGCCGGCAGCCCTGGCTGCCGCGCTCTATGCCACCGTCGCGACGGCCGCCTCCACGCCGGAAGTCCGCCAGGCGCTCGATCGCCTCGAGTTCCAGCCAACCGTCAACGGTCCGGCGGAATTTGCCGCGCGCATCCGGCGCGAGCGCGACGGCTGGGCACGGGCCGTGCAGGAGAGCGGCTTCAGGCCGGAGACCTGAAGCCCGCCTTCGTTCGCCGGGCTGGGTCACGCGAAGGCGGCGATGACCTCGGCAGGAATGGGCGCGGAACGGATCCGCCCGGTTTCCGCGTCGCGCGCCGTCCAGACACGCGTCTCGAAGCCTTCGACGCCCAGCGTGCCGTCCTGCTTCAGGAGTCGGTGCACGACATCGAAGGAGGAGCGGCGAAAGGCTGTGACGCGGCTCTCGATGGTGACCTCGTCACCATAGGCGGACGGGACATGGAACCTGGCGCGCGTGTCGACCATCGGAATCCCCAGCACACCGAAATGCTTCGCCCAGGCGATCTTCGGCATACCGAGCGCCGCCTGGAACAGCGCCGCCGTCGATGCATCGAACATCGCGAAGAAGCGCGGGTAGAACACGATCCCCGCGGGGTCGCAGTCGCCCCATTCGATGGTCACCGCGCGGGTGTGGACAAGGCGCGGCTCAGGCGTGTCCATCGGGATTCTCCAGCAGGATGGCGATGCCCTGGCCGCCGCCGATGCAGGCGGACGCGATGCCGTAGCGCGCGCCACGACGCAGCAGTTCGCGCGCGACGGTGAGCGAAAGGCGCACGCCGGTGGCCGCCAGAGGATGGCCGATAGCGATCGCCCCGCCATTCACGTTGAGCCGCGCCTCATCGAGCCCGAGCAGCCTTGCACAGGCCATGACCTGTGCGCCGAAGGCCTCGTTGATCTCGATCAGCGCGATGTCACCCAGGGCGAGCCCCGTTCGCTCCAGCAAGGCGCGGATGGCGGGCACGGGCCCGATGCCCATCACCTCGGGCGGGCAGCCGACCGCCGTGGCTGCGACCAGTCGCGCCAGCCTGGCGCGGCCCTTGGCCTGCGCAGCGGACGCGATCACGACGGCCGCCGCGCCGTCGACGACGGCGGAGGAATTGCCGCCGGTCTGCACGCCGCCGAAGGCGGGCCTGATCTTCGCCAGCTGCTCCACCGGCGACGGGCGCGGATGCGTGTCGGCGCCCACGCTTTCCACCTTGCGCGGCAGCACGATGCCGCGGTCCCGCATGCCTTCGCGGGCGAAGATCTCGTTGACGACCGGCACGACTTCCTCGTCGAAGAAACCGGCGGCGCGTGCCGCAAGGGCGCGCTCGAAGCTGCGCGACGCGAAGGCATCCACCTCCGCGCGGGAGATGCCATGCCGCCTGGCCAGCTCCTCTGCCGTGCCGCCCATGGTCAGCCCGCAGCCCGGGTCGAGCAGCGCCTCCCACAGGAAATCCTTGAATTCGACGGGAGCGCCAAGGCCGAAGCCGCCACGATGCGTGTAGGCGGCGATCGGGTTGCGGCTCATGCTCTCGGCGCCCACGGCCAGCGCGAAGCCGGCACCCTGTCGGTCCACGGCGGTCGCCGCCTGGGCGATCGCCTCGATGCCGGTGCCGCAGACCCGCTGCACCAGCAGCGCGGGGACAGCGACCGGGACACCGGCGTAAAGGCCTATATGGCGCGGCAGCATATAGGCGTCGAAGCTGGCCTGGGCGACCGACCCTGCGACGACGTATCCGATCTCCACTCCGTCAATGCCGGCCCGGCCAAGCGCGGCGCGCGCCGCCTTGATCCCCAGGTCTATGGGCGAGACGAGGCTGAGCGGACCGCCAAGATCTGTGAAGGGCGTGCGCGCGCCAGCGAGAAGCCAGGCATCGTCCCAGCTGGTGTGCAAGGCCGTCATGCGGGCTCTCCGACGAGGATGACGTGCGGCGGCGGCGCCTCCGCGTAGAGCTCATCCACCAGGCTTGCACGCCGCGTGAGCACGGCACGCTGGTTGATCGACGCCTTATCGGTCAACTCGCCCGCCTCCATGGAGAGAGGGTCGGTCAGCAGCGTCGCGCGTGCGATCCGCTGGCTGCTGGCGGCAGCCCCGGCTCCGAACTCCGCCAGCTTCGCGGCCAGCAGGGCGCGCAGGCCAGCATGGGTGGCGGCGTCCTCGCCCCTCGGAACGACGGCGGCCACAGCGTCGGCCTCGGGGATCAGGATGGCCGTCAGCATGTCGCGATCCGGTGCGGCGATCACCGCATCCTTCACGAAGGGTGCGAGCGCGGCGACGAGACGGGAGCGCAGCGGGCCGACGCTGACCCAGGTGCCGCTCGAGAGCTTGAAATCCTCCGTGATGCGACCGTCGAAGCGGAAGCCCTTGTGCAGATCGGATGGGTCAAGCGGCACGAGCGCGTCGCCGAAGCGATACCAGCCCTCCTCGTCGAAGGCGGCTTCGGTGGCAGCGGGGTTCCGCCAATAGCCCGGCGTGATCGAAGGACCCCGGACGCGCGCCTCGAGCTTCTCGCCGACCGGTGCGAGCTTGAGTTCCACGCCTGCGACAGGCAGCCCGACCGCGCCGGATTCGGAGTAGTCCTCCCGTACGCAGATGGCGAAGGGCGCTGTTTCCGTCGCGCCGAGGCCGGTGATCATCGGGATCCTCTCGCCGCGCTCCGCCAGCGCGAGCGCATCGAGTTCGTCCCAGATATGCTGCGGCAGGCCGGCGGAGGAATAGAACATCATGCGCAGGCGCGAGAAGAAGGTGGCGCGGAGGGTCGCATCGGCCCTCAGCGCCTGGGCAAGCTCCGCGAAGCCGAGCGGGACGTTGAAATGGATATGTGTTGCGATCTCGCGCAGGTTGCGCAGGGACTCGGCGTAGCGGCCTGCCACCGGACGCCCATCATCCATGTAGAGCGTGCCGCCGTTGTAGAGCACGAGGCCGAAATTGTGATTGCCGCCGAAGGTGTGGTGCCAGGGAAGCCAGTCGAGCAGGACCGGCGGTTCCTCGGCGAGGAACGGGAAGGCCTCTCGCAGCATCTGCTGGTTCGAGCAGATCATGCGCTGCGTGTTCACGACGCCCTTGGGAACCCCGGTCGAACCCGAGGTGAACAGGATCTTTGCGGGCGCATCCGGATCGATCGCCGCAGCCGCACGTTCCACCGCGGCGGTCGGCACGGTCGAAAGCAGGTCGCCGAACAGTGTCGCGGGGCGCCCCTGCGGCGGGTCGTGCGAGACGACAAGTTCGGCGCCCGGCGGGCAGGTCGCCGCGATCGCTTCGGCAAAGCGGCTGCCGTCATCGGCGAAGACGAGCCCAGGCGCCACGAGCGACATGCAATGGCGCAGCTTCGTGAAGTCGCGCGCGACCAGCGAGTACGAGGGCGAAATGGGCGCCACCGGCACGCCCACATGCAGCGCGGCAAGCTTGAGCACCGCCTGATCGAGACAGTTGGCCGACAGGATGGCGACCGGCCGCTCCGCGGACGCGCCGCGGTCCAACAGCGCCTGGCCGACTGCGCGAACGGCGTTGAGCGTCTCCGCGTAGCTGATCCGCCGCCACGCCCCTCCCTGCGTCGGATCGCGGCGGGCTATCAGGGTGCGATCGGGCGCCTCCGCGGCCCAGTACTCAAGCCGTTCGGTCAGGCGCCGCGGATACGGCCCCAGCACACCGAGCGGCGTGACCAGCATGCAACCATCGTCGCGCATGCTGATCGAGACCGGCCCTGGCCCAAGCGGCGCCCGCAACGCCTGCGGCTCGTTGACGCTGGACATCGACTCCCTCCGGCGCTCCGTGGCGCAGTTGGACGAAATAGTTATACCGTATAAGTACGTTGCCAAGATCCGCCCTGACCAGCATATCCTTCGCCATGCCGTTCGATGCCCGCCAAGTCCCGGCCTGCCGCCGCCCTAGGTCGCCCGGACCTGCGCCACGGGTCAGGGAGCCTGCCGAAGCCTCGGTCGCCACCCCGCGCGACGCGCTCGACGACCGGCTCGGCTTCTGGCTCCGGCTCGCCCAGATGGCGGCCTTCGAGTCGTTCAGCCAGGCCATGGCGCCGCTCGGCCTGACGCCGGGCCGCCTGGGCGCATTGCTGCTGATCGAGGCGGACCCGACGATGCGCCAGGGCACGCTGGCGGAGGCGCTGCGCGTCAAGCCGCCCAACATGGCGGTCCTGCTCGCCGGGCTCGAAGCGGACGGCCTGATCCGTCGCGTCGAGGATCGCAGCAACCGCCGCGCCAACCTGCTGCGCCTGACGCCGGCCGGGCGCGCGCTGCTGCGCCGGGCGCGCCCGCGGGAAGCGGCATTGGAGGCCGACCTCTCAGCCGGCCTGGATGCCGGGGAGCGAGCCCGGCTGCTCGCGGCGCTGCGCAGAATCGCGGAGGGACGATGACACAGGATCCCGTCAGCCTCGACTATGCCGGCCCGGTGGCGCTGATCGGACTGGACCGCCCCGACAAGCGCAACGCGATCAGCGACACGCTGCTCGCCGCGCTCGAGGCCCGGCTGGTCGAGGCACAGCAGCGTGCACGCGCGATCGTGGTCTTCGGCCATGGGCCGTGCTTCTGCGCCGGGCTCGACCTCTCCGAGCATCGCTCGCGCACCGCGGAGGAGGTCTTCCATCACTCCCGTGGCTGGCATCGCGTATTCCGCACGCTGCGCGAGGGGCCCGTGCCGGCCATCGCGGCGGTGCACGGCGCCTGCGTGGGCGGCGGCCTTGAACTTGCCGCGGCCTGCCACATCCGGGTTGCCGACACGACAGCCGTCTTCGCCTTGCCTGAGGGAACCCGCGGCATCTTCGTCGGCGGCGGCGCAACCGTGCATGTCGCGCGGCTTCTCGGAGCCGCGCGCATGACCGACATGATGTTGACCGGCCGGACACTGGATGCCGTGGCTGCGGAGCGGGTCGGCCTCGTCACCTATGTCGAGCCGGCCGGCGAGGCGCTTGTCCGCGCCAGGGAGGTCGCCGCACGCGTCGCCGAGGCCGCCCCGCTCACCGTCATGGGTGTGCTGCAGGCGCTGCCGCGGATCCAGGACATGGCCGAGTCCGACGGACTGTTCGTCGAGAGCCTGGTGGCCGCGCTGGCGCAAACCGCGCCGGAGGCCGAGCGGCGGCTCGCGGCATTCCTCGAGAAGCGGGCACCCAAGGCGATCCGACCGCAAGAACCAGGAGAATGACCATGGATCTCTCGGGGTCATCCGCCGTCGTCACGGGTGGCGGCTCAGGACTCGGCGCTGCGACGGCAGAGGCGCTGGCGCAGGCCGGCGCCAAGGTCGTCGTCCTTGACCTCGACGGGGCCAAGGCAACTGCCGTTGCCAATCGCATCGGCGGTGTCGCGGTCGCCGGCGACGTGGCGGAGGAGGCTCCGGTCATCGCCGCAGTCGAAGCCGCGGAAGCGCTTGGCCCGCTTCGCGTCGCAGTCGCCTGCGCCGGCATCGCGCCCGCCGCGCGCGTCGCGGGCCGCTCGGGTCCGCACGACCTTGCATTGTTCGAGCGCGTGGTGCGGGTGAACCTGGTCGGCACCTTCAACCTGCTGCGTGTCGCGGCCGCCCGCATGACGACCAACGGCCCCTTGGCAGACGGCGAGCGTGGCCTGGTGGTGTGCACGGCCTCGATCGCTGCATTCGAGGGACAGATCGGGCAGGCTGCCTATGCAGCTTCGAAGGGCGGTGTCGTTGGCCTGACGCTTCCAGCGGCGCGCGAGCTCGCACGCTTCGGTGTCCGCGTGGTCACCATCGCGCCCGGCCTGATCCACACGCCGCTCATGGATACGCTGACGCCGGAGGCACGCGAGGCCCTCTCGCGCCAACCACTCTTCCCGCAGCGGCTCGGACGTCCGACAGAGTTCGGGGCGCTCGTGCTGGCGATCGCGGCCAACCCGCTCCTGAACGGCGAGACGATCCGCCTCGACGGGGCCCTTCGCCTGCCACCAGCGTAAGGAAGGCGAGCCCCCACGAGCCGGGCCGCGGCAGGGTCCTGGGGCGCCGGCTCCTCGAACCTCGGATCGGCTGCCTTGCCGGGCTGCCCCCGACGATCGACGGCTCCCGCCTCAGGGGCGGACGAGCACGACGCCTTCCGGATCGAAGTGGAGCCCGATGGCGTCGCCGACCATGCGTCGCGCCAGCCGGTCGGCCCCGAGGGAGAAGAGATCGCCGACCGGCGTCGCGAAGTAGTACTCGGTGTGCGATCCCATGTAGGTGGCACGCGAGACGGTCGCCGGAAGCATGCCGCCCTGTCCGTCAGGGCCGATCCGCACCGCTTCGGGGCGCACGACGATGTCCACCTCGCCCGGCGCCATGCCGCGGGCGGGCAGGTCGATGCGAAGAGCATCGAGAGCCACCCGCGCCACGCCGTCCTCGACGGCCTCGATCCGGCCGCGAATGTGGTTCGCCTCGCCCATGAAGGTGGCGACGAAGACCGAGTTCGGCTGGGTGTAGAGCTCCTCCGGCGTGCCGACCTGCGCGATCTCGGCGTTGCGCATGACGACGATCTTGTCCGAGACCGCCAGCGCCTCCGCCTGGTCGTGCGTGACATAGACGACCGTCAGGCCGAGGCGCTGCTGGAGCGCGCGGATCTCCTCCCGCATCGAGCGGCGAAGGCGGGCGTCGAGGTTCGACAACGGCTCGTCGAACAGCAGCACCTCGGGCTCCAGCACCAGCGCACGCGCCACCGCCACGCGCTGCTGCTGGCCGCCCGACATCTCCGACGGCAAGCGCGTGCCAAAGCCCTTCAGGCCGACCACCTCGAGCGTGGCCTCTGCCCGAACATGCGCCTCGCGCTTGCGGAGACCCGACGAGACGAGGCCATACGCGACGTTGTCCAGCACCGACATGTGCGGGAAGAGCGCGTAGGACTGGAACACCATCGACACATTGCGCTCGCCGGCGGGCAGCAGCGTGACGTCGCGACCGCCGATGAAGAGTTGCCCCTCGGTCGCCTGCTCGAGCCCCGCGATCAGGCGCAGCAGCGTCGTCTTGCCGCAGCCGGAGGGGCCAAGCAGCGTCACCAGCGTGCCGCCCTCGATGACAAGGTCGAGCGGCTTCACCGCCTGTATCTGGCCGTAGCGCTTGCCGACACCTTGGAGGCGGACCTCTGCGCTACGGGTCTGAAGAGGAAGCGTCACGCACGACCTCCGACAGGAAGGGCAGCGGGTGCGGCGGCGACGCGGCGCCCGAGCTTGCGACGGCCGACGAGCAGGTTGATCAGCCCGATCGCCGTCATCATGAGCACGATCAGCACCGCGCAGTAGGCGATCGCCAGGCCGTAATCGCCGTTGATCACGCGGTTGATGATGAAGACCGTCGCCATCTCGTACTCGGCCGAAACCAGGAAGATCACGGCCGAGACGGTCGTCATCGCGCGCACGAAGGAATAGACGAGCGCGGTGACGATGGCGGGTTTGAGCAGCGGAAGCACGATGGTGGTCAGTGCACGGAAGGTCGAAGCGCGCAGCGTGATCGCTGCCTCGTCCAGGCTCTTGTCCAGCTGGCTCATCGCCGCGACGCCGGACCGCACGCCGACCGGCAGGTTCCGGAACACGAAGCAGGCGATCAGGATCATCGCCGTGCCGGTGATCTCGAGCGGCGGTATGTTGTAGGTCAGGATGTAGGCCACGCCGATCACCGTGCCCGGCACGGCGAAGGTCAGCATCAGGCTGAACTCCAGCGCGGTGCGGCCAACGAAGCGTTGCCGGGTCAGCACCCAGGCGGCGAGCAGGCCGATGCTGGCGGTGATGGGCGCCGCGGTCGCGGCCAGCTCGATCGTCGTGAACAGCGAATGCCAGGCGCCGCCGGAGAAGAGCATCCGGCCGTCCGGCGCCCACTCGATGGCGAAGGCGCGCCTGAAGTGCGACAGCGTCGGCGTCCAGTCGCGGCCCCAGACGCGGACGAAGGCGCCGGCCAGCGCCATGCAGTAGACGGTAACAGTCAGGATCGCCCAGGGGATCGCCACCGCGAAGGCGACGATCTTCACCGGGCGCGGCAGCGTCTGCTGCAGCCCGGCATCGCCCTTGCCGGTGACCGAGACGTAGCTGCGCCGCCCGACCACGGCCCGCTGGAGCAGGAAGGCGCAGAGCCCGACCACGAGCATGATCCCCGCCAGCACCGCGGCGCGCCCGAAATCCTGCTGCGCGCCGACGACGGCGAAGAAGATCTCGGTGGACAACACGCCGTAGGAGCCGCCGAGCACGATCGGGTTGCCGAAATCGGCGAGGCTCTCGACGAAGACCACGAGCCACGCATTCGCGAGGCCCGGGATCATCAGCGGCAGCGTGACCGAGCGGAAGGTCCGCATCTTCGACGCGCGGAGCGTCTGCGACGCCTCCTCCATCGTCGGCGAGATGCCCTCCACCACCCCGATCAGCACCAGGAAGGCGGTCGGGGTGAAGGAGAAGACCTGGGCGAGGAACACGCCGTCGAAGCCGTAGATCCAGCGGCCGAGCTGCACGCCGAAGGTCGCCTCGACGAGCTGGTTCACCACGCCGGAGCGGCCGAAGATGAGGATCAGCCCGAGGCCGATGACGAAGGGCGGCGTGATGATCGGCAGAACGGTCAGCAGCCGCATCGCCCGCTTCGCCGGGAAGGCGGTGCGCGTGACGATCAGCGCGAAGCAAAGGCCGAGGATCGTGGCCGCCGTCGCGGTGGACGTCGCGAGCGCCAGCGTGTTCCAGAAGACGCCGCAATTCACCGAGCTGCCGAGGCAGGCGAGGCCCCAGATCTTGCGGTCGAACAGGCGGTCCGCGAGCGCCGCGCCCACGCCGAGATCGCCGCGCGGCGTGAACATCTGCGACAGCATCGTCAGCACCGGCCAGGCAGTGAAGATGACGATGGAGGCGACCAGAAGGCCGACGGCGCCAGAGACGAAGCGGTCGCCGCGGAACAGGCCGCGCAGCGCGAGGCCGTCGGTCAGCATCACCAGGCAGCCGATGAAGGCCATGCAGGCGCCGAGGCCGATCCCGAACTGGCGGTCGCCGAGTTCCCCGAAGGTGGTCTCGAGCCACGGGAAGGACCACCCCATCACGCCGATGGCGAGCCCCTGCGCGACGATGGCCGCGAGGCCGAGTCCGCCTCCCGCCAGCAGGAAGCCGGCGCGGCGGGACGCCGTGGCGGCAGGCAGCGCGCCGGGCAGCGCCAGGACGAGGCAGGCGACCACCGGCCAGAACCAGAAGCGCCCATGGGCCATCGCCTGCCACAGGGCGCTCGCGGCTTCGGGGTCCTGCTGCCCGAGGGCCATCAGCCCGCCGGCCGAGAGCCCGTCCTGCTGCATGTGCCAGGGCACCAGGGCGGTGCCGATCGCGGCGAGGGTCCAGAAGAAGAGGGTGGAGCCCGCGAACCTCATCGGGCGCGCCTTCATCGGGGCAGCGCGCCCACCTCGCGGTCCCAGCGCGCCAGCAGGCGGCGCCGCTCTGCGCTCGCGCCGAAGCGGGCATTGTCATAGTCGATGATACGGGCGGTCGCCATGTTCGGCGCGCCGTCGGTCAGCGGCACGTTGCGGTTCGCCATGGTCTGCAGCTTGCGCGCTTCCTGGCTGGCCGCGAGCTGCGCCTCCGCGCTCAGCGCCCAGTGATAGAAGCGCTGGGCGTTGGCGAGATTCCTGGCGCCGCGGATGATGGACATGGAGCCGATCTCGTAGCCCGTGCCCTCGCATGGGACCGCATGGCCGACGGGGAAGCCCGCCGCGCGCTCCTCGGCCGCGTTGTGGACGAAGGAGATCGACAGCGCCGTCTCGCCGCGCGCGACCGCCGTGATCGGCGCGGTGCCGCTGCGCGGATAGGCGTTGATGCTGCCGTGCAGGCGCTGGAGATAGGCGAAGGCCGGGTCCTCGCCCATCATCTGCACCAGCGTCGCGATGACGATGTAGGCGGTGCCCGAGCTGTTCGGGTTCGCCATCTGGATCTCGCCGCGATAGACCGGGTTCAGCAGGTCGGCCCAGCAGCGCGGCTCCGGCAGGTTGCGCCGGGCCAGAAGCTCCGTGTTGAAGCCGAAGCCGAGAACCGAGGCATAGACGCCGACCGTATGGCCACGTGTCTGGCGCCACTGCGCCTGCGCCCAGTCGTGCAGCTCCGCGATGCGCGGGCTTTCGTAGGGCTGCGTCAGGCCTTCCTCGCCGGCGGCGACATGCGGGTCGCCGGTGCCGCCCCACCAGACGTCGCCACGCGGATTGCGCGCCTCCGCCCGGATGGCCGCCAGCATCTCCCCGGTCGAGCGCTGGGTGAGGTTCACGCGGATGCCCGTCTCCCGTTCGAAGCCGCGGGCGATGGGCTGGCACCATTCGATGGTGGCTGAGCAGAGCAGGTTCAGCTGTCCTTGTGCCGCGGCAGGCAGGGGCGCAAGGAGTGCGCTAAGGACAAGAAGGCGTCTCATCGCGGCAGCGACCCGATCTCGCGGTCCCAGCGCGCCAGGATGCGACGGCGTGTCTCGCTCTCTCCGAACTTCGCGAAGTCGTACTCGATCAGGTTGATGCGGCTAAGGTCGGGGATGCGCGGATCGGGGGTTGCCTGCCGATGCGCCGGAACGTGCCACTGGTTCACCCGCGGGCCGATGTCCATCGCCGCCGGCGTCAGGTACCAATCGTAGAAGCGCCGCGCCTGCGGCAGGTTGCGCGCGCCGCGCACGATGGACATGCAAGCCACCTCGTAGCTGGTGCCCTCGGCCGGGTAGTGGATCTCGATCGGGAAGCCGGCCTGCTGCATGGTCGCGACTTCCATGTTGAAGCTGACGGCGAGCGCCGTCTCCCCGCGCGCCACCGCCTGCATCGGCGCCGCGCCGGAGCGCGTATAGGCGTTCACGTTGGCATGCAGCCGCCGGAGATAGGCGAAGGCGCGGTCCTCGTCCCACAGCTGGATCAGCCCAGCGATGATCGTGTAGGCCGTGCCGGAGCTGTTCGGGTTCGGCAGCTGCACCTCGTTGCGGTAGTCCGGGTTCAGCAGGTCGTCCCAGCTGCGCGGCAGCGGCAGGTTGCGCCGCTGCATCAGCTCGCGGTTCCAGGTGATGCCGATCGCGCCGGAGGAGACGCCGACGCAGCGCTCGCCCGAAAGCCGGTGCGCGCGGATCGCCCAGTCGTGCAGTCCGGCCATGTTGGGGGAGGTGTAGGGCTGCAGCAGATTGCGCTCGGCCGCCGTGATATGCGTCTCGGCGCTGCCGCCGAACCAGATGTCGGTGCGCGGATTCTGCGCCTCCGCGGTCAGCTGGGCCAGGATCTCGCCGGACGATTTGCGTGTCATGGCGACGCGGATGCCGGTGTCGCGCTGGAAGGCGGCGGCGATGGCCTCGCACCAGTCGGCGCCCGGCGCGCAGAGCATGTTGAGGCTGCCCTGCGCAGCGGCTGGTGCTGGCAGGGTGGCGGCGACACCCAGCGCAAGGCCGGCGGCGACGAGCGTGCGGCGGAACATGGCATTGGTCCCTGGCATAGGAGGGGGAGGCCGGCGCAGCGCGCCGGCCCGGGCATCACGTCAGCGCGGCAGGGCGCCGACCTCGCGGTCCCAGCGCTCGATCAGGCGGCGCCGCTCTGCGGCGCGGCCGTATTTCGCGAAGTCGTACTCGATCAGGCGGATCTGCGAGAGGTCCGGCGCGCCCTGCGGCAGCGGCGCGTTGCGGTTGGACGGCGTCTGCAGCTGCCCGCCCGCCTCGAAGCCCAGCCGCTGCGCCGGCTCGGTCAGCGCCCAGTCGTAGAAGCGCCGCGCCTGCGTCAGGTTCCGTGCGCCGCGCAGGATGGACATGGAGCCGATCTCGTAGCCCGTGCCCTCGCAGGGCGTGTTGTACGCCACCGGGAAGCCGGCGTTCCGCTCCGTCACCGCGTCATGCACGAAGGAGAGGCTGACGCCGGTCTCGCCGCGCGCCACGGCCTTGATCGGCCCGGTGCCGGAGCGTGCATAGCTGTTCACGTTCGGATGCAGCCGCCGCATGTAGGCGAAGGCCTGGTCCTCGCCCATCAACTGCACCAGCGTCGCGATGATGACGTAGGCGGTGCCGGAGGAATTCGGGTTCGCCACCTGGATCTCGCCGCGGAAGCGCGGATCGAGCAGGTCGGCCCAGCAGGTGGGCGGCGCGATGTTCTTGCGCGCGAGAAGCTCGGTGTTGAAGCCAAAGCCGACCGCGCCAGCATAGACGCCGATCGCGCGCTGGTTCGACTGCCGCCACTGCGTCAGCGCCCAGGTCTGGAGCTGGCCGTTGTTCGGGCTCTCATAGGCCTGGGTGAGGTTCTCCTCCGCCGCGGCCAGGTGCGGGTCACCGGTGCCGCCGAACCAAACGTCGCCACGCGGGTTCTGCGCCTCGGCGCGGATCGCCGCCAGCGTCTCGCCCGAGCCGCGCTGTGTCATGTTGACCCGGATGCCGGTGTCGCGCTGGAAGTTCGTCGCAATCGCCTGGCACCATTCGATCTGCACGGAGCAGTAGAGGTTGAGCTGGCCCTGCGCCGCGGACGGGGCCGACCAGGCCAGCGTCGCGCCGAGCGCAGCAAGAGTAAGCAGGCGGCGGTCCACGGCGTTTCTCCCTTCCTCGTTGATCCGTCGGGCGCGGATGGCGGCCTGCGCCGCTCAGCACCTCAAGCATGACCGGATCGTCCCGACTCATTGCAACAAAAATGTCACAATCGCAAGCTGCTCGGCCAGCCGTGCAGCCTTTCGCACGCCGCGCTGCCGCACAGGCTCCCGCCTCCGGCACCGGCGTGGCAGGGGAGCAGCATGACAGCCCCCGCCGCCGGACGTGCCTGCCTGCTGTTCGACCTTGACGGCACGATGCTCGACACCGACCACCTGCATCTGCGCGCCTGGAACGAGGTTCTGCACGGCCCGGCACTGGATGAGGCGTTCTACCGGACGCGCATCATGGGGCTGCCGAATGCGCAGATCACGCGGCTGCTGCTGCCGGACGGCGGAGAGGCGGACCGGCAGGCGCTCGCCGATGCGAAGGAAACGCGCTTCCGTTCGCTGCTCGGCGGCAGTGCGACGCCGCTCCCTGGGCTCGCGCTTCTGCTCGACGCGGCGGAGGCCGCCGGCATCGGTCTTGCCGTCGTGACCAATGCGCCGCGCGCGAATGCCGAGGCGATGCTGCGGGGCCTCGGCTGGGCCTCGCGATTCCCCGTGCTGGTGATCGGCGAGGAACTGCCGCGCCCGAAGCCCGATCCCCTGCCCTACATCGTGGCTTTGGAGCAGCTCGGCGGGAGCGCGGCCGCCGCGATCGCCTTCGAGGATTCCCGCTCCGGGATGCGCGCCGCGGCGGGCTGCGGTGCCTTCACCGTCGGGATCGCGACCACGCTGGGCGCGGACGAGCTTCGTGCAGCGGGGGCGGCGTTGGTGGTGCGCGACTACACGGACCCGCTGCTAGGCAACGAGTTGCGGGCGCGCGCAGGCATCGACCCGGGGGCAACGGGACGCGTCGTCCACGCCTGAAAAGAGTGCCCCGCTCGTTGCGTCAGGCGCCATCCATCCTGGCCGGCACAGAAGCCGGGGTCAGCTTCAGGCGCGTCAGATGCCGCTTGGCGGACCACCCCGTCAGCCGGCCAGGCCCAGGTCGCGCATCCGCTTCCAGAGTGTCGTTCGCGAGACGCCGAGCAGTCTCGCCGCTTCCCCACGGTTGCCGCCCGCTCGGCGCAGCGCGTCCTGGATGGCGCCCCGCATCGCCTCGTCGACCACGCTGCCCAGCGACGCTTCGAGCCTCGCCTGGTCATCGCGGCTCTCGAGGTCGAGCTCCGGAAACAACTCGTGCGCGCCGATCTCTTCCCCATCGGCCAGCGCGACGGCCCGCTCGATGCGGTTCCGCAGTTCCCGCACGTTCCCGGGCCAGTCATGCTCGGACAGCGCCGCAAGCGCCGGGCCGGCAAGCCGGCGCGGGCCCAGCGCGAAGCGCGACACCGCCTCCGTGAGCAATCGCTCCGCGAGCCACGGCAGGTCCTCCGGCCGACGACGCAGCGGCGGCACCTCCACCGCCACGACGTGGAGGCGATAGTAGAGGTCCTCGCGGAACCGTCCCTCCTGTACGCGCGCCATCAGATCGGCATGCGTGGCGCAGACCAGGCGGGCGGCGAAGGGCCGCTCGGCTGCGGCACCGAGTGGCAGGAAGCTCCGCTCCTGCACGAGGCGCAGAAGCTTCGTCTGCAGTTCGGGCGGCAACTCCGCCACCTCGTCCAGCAGCAGTGTGCCCCCCGCGGCGCGTTCGGCGAGCCCCGCATGGCGGGCGGCGGCACCGGTGAACGCACCGCGCTCATGCCCGAAAAGCGTGCTGTCGGCGAGATCGCGCGGTATGGCCGCGCAGTTGACCGCGACGAAAGGCTGCTCGGCGCGCGGGGAGACGGCGTGGAGGAAGCGGGCCGCCACCTCCTTCCCGGCTCCGGTCTCACCGGTCAGCACGACCGGCACATCGACCCGCGCCGCCTTCCTCAGCACTGCCTCGACCCCGCGCATGGCCGGCGAGACGCCGAGGGAGGGCACCGCGTCCCCGATGTCGGGCGAAGCCGCCCCGGCCGCCATGTCGGAAGCCAGCGCCTGGCCGAGCGCCTCCACCAGCTGGTCGACGTCGACCGGCTTGGTGAGGTAGTCGCGTGCGCCTGCGCGGACGAGGCGCACGGCCTGCGCAACATCCCCGAAGGCCGTCATGAAGAAGGCCGGCAGCGCCCCAAGGTCGCCGACCAGGCGCCGATAGACCTCCTCGCCCGATATGTCGGGCAGCCTGATGTCGCTGACCACGGCGTCGGGACGAAGCGAGCGCGCTTCGCGCAACGCCGCTTCCCCGGTGGCCGCGAGGCGCGGGCGGTAGCCCTCCAGACGCAGGCGCTGCATCAATGCAGGGCCGAGAACCGGGTCATCCTCCACCACCAGCACGACCGGTTGCCCGCTCATTCCGGCGCACCCGTGCGCATAGGGATCGCGAGGCGGATCAGCGTCCCCCCGCCCGGACGCGCCGCGACTGAGGCGCGGGCATCGAGACTGCCCAGCAACCCGACCACGACGTCGAGCCCCAGCCTGCGCGACGGTGTGCCCGCGCCTTGCGGGCCAAGGCGAGCAGGGTCCAGGCCAGGCCCCTCGTCGGCCACCTCGCAGATCATCTCCTCGCCCTCGACGCGCACGCGGACGCCGACGCGGCCACCCGGCGGCGTCGCGGCGCAGGCATTCAACAATAGGTTCAGCAACACCTGCCGGATGCCGCCGGAGCCCAGCGCCAAGTCCCCGTCGGGCAGGTCGAGCTCGAAGTCCAGCGCCACGCCACTGCGCTCGGCGGCGGGACGGATCAGGTGTCGCAGATCCTCGAGGTCGGATCGGGTCAGCCGCCGGTCATCCTCGGGGCGGTAGACGTTCAGCGTACTGCTCACGATGCGGTCCAGCGCACCGATTCCGCGCTCCAGGAACGCAAGCGACTCGTCGCGGACGTCGGGCCGGTCGCCGAAGCGGCGCAGGGTGGAGACCGCCGTGGCAAGGCCGCCGAGCGGGTTGCGGACCTCATGCGCGATGGTCGCCGCGAGCCTGCCCAATGCCGCGGCCTGGTCGCGCTCCGCCAGTTCCGTGGCAAGCCGCTCGCGCTCACGCACGCCGTCCACCATGCGGTTGTACGCGGCCAGCACTTGCGCGGTCCGCGGATCGGCGCCGGCCAGCATCGCGTCGGGCAGCTTGGCGGGCGGACGATGCGCGCCATCCGACAGCCGCTCGACCAGCGCGCGCAGCGGCCGACCGAGGCGGCCCAGCAACAGCCACGTCACCAGCGCGAAAAGCGCCGCCAGCACGAGATCGACGAGGACGATGGTCCAGGATAGGCGCGCGCGGGCTGCCAGCATGGGCGCGATGTCGAGCGCGGCGATCAGTCGCCCGACGACCCTTCCCTCGCCCGTCACGCTACGCGCCAGCCAGGCGATGCCAGCCGCCTCGTCCAACCGCATGCCGTGATCGGGTGCGGCGCGCGCCGCCGCGTCCGGCAGCGCGGCATCGCCGTACCGGGCAAGGAGTTCGCCATCGGTGGCAAAGGCGAAAAGCGCACGCTCAGCGACACCGCGCTGCTCGCTGAAGGCGCGCTGGAAACGGCCCTCGATGTAGTCGGGATCCCGGGCTTCCATCCCAAGCCGGACGCTGGCCGCCAGCCCGTCGAGATAGACCTGCCCCAGACGTTCGAGCTGCCGGTCGGCCTCCCGGTTGGCCACCTGCATCGCGACCTGGGTGGTGCCCACCGCCACTGCGAACACCACTGCCCCCGCCGCGGCCGGCAGACGAAGGGCGGGCGGCAGGCGAAGAGCCCGAGGCCCTTCGGGCGCAACGCCCTGCCGGGGTGCCTCGGGCGGCGGGACGGCGGTCATGGGCCGACCCTGCCTGCCCGCTCCGCGTCAGGGCAAGAGGGTCAGCGGCACCGTGTCGGCGGTGACCTCGTGCACGCAGATGCGGATGCTGTCCAGGAAGCCGTCATGCCGTGTCGAAAGGCAGGACATCACCGCCGCATCGTAGCGGACGAGGCGGGCCCGGAGGTCCGGCGCCTCGAAGTCGAGGTCCAGGGAGGGGAGAACCGCGACGCGCCGGCCATGGGCGCGCAACAGTTCGGCCTGCGAATCGACCATTGCCCGCACGCCGCGGCGGTCATCGGCGAAAGGCTGAATGGAGATGGCCGCCTGCGCCCAGAGGCCCGATCGCAGAAGGCCGGTCGCCAGGGCGCCGCAGGCCTCGGAGGAACCAACGAGCAGGATCACGTCCCGCACCGGACGCACCGACCGGCGCGCAACCCGCAGCACCGGCGCCACGCGTGCGCGCGCAAGGCCCGACGCAATCTCGTCGCGCAGATCGCAGGGTAGGCCGTGCGGCCCGGCGCCGGCCGGCAGCACCACGAGGTCGTGTCCTGCGAGCAGACGAGCGAGCAGGTGGGGCTCCGCTTCCTCGTGCCGCGCCTGCGCATCGAGGCCCGGCTGCGCGGAGATCGCTTCCTGGAACTCCTGCAGCGCAGCCGCGGCGTTCTCGCGCATCTTCGCGCGGCTGCGGCTGGCCAGCCACTCCGACCAGAAGGCACCGCCGACGCCGAGCGGCCCACGCCACTCCCGCGCGGATTGGCCTGCGCCCGAAAGGCCGACGAGTTGCGCGCCCGCGCCGCGCGCGAGCGTGATGGCCTCGGCGGTGGCTTCCGTCTGCGCCGGGCCGCCGACCAGGCAGCACAGGATACGGCGGAGCGCCACGGGCTCGGCCGCTGGCTGCGCGCTCGCGGCCGGACCAGCCGGCCGCCGGAACTCCGGGATGGCGCTCATAGCGGTGTCCTTCGGGAATGGCTCGCGGGCAGTCCAGGATCGCGCGGTGCGAGCCGGGTCGATGTCGAAGACGTTGCGCTGGAGTACGCCCGACAACGCGTCGGTCAGCGACGCGGCACCCAGCGGAGCGCCGGCGACATAGGCGGCGCGGCCCAGGGCGTGCGAGGCGAGCGGGGCCGTCAACACCAGGAAGGTGACAGCCGCCAGCGACGTCGCCAGCGCCCCCGGCGTGCCGAAGGCGAGCCCGGTGCCGAGCAGCAACAGCCCCGCCCCGGCGACGCCGGCCTTGGCTGCCGCATGCATGCGCATGAACGGATCCGTCAGCCGCGCGACGCCGAGCGCGGCCAGCGCCACCACGCTGGCGCCGCCGACGAGCAGCAGCGCCGCCAGGACTTCGACCGCCGCCCTCATTCAGCCGGCTCCTGCGCCGGCGCGACGCTTGCGCGTTCCAGCAGTCGCGCGAACGCGACCGCGCCGAGGAAGCCGACGAGAGCGATGCCGAGGGCAATGTCGAGGAAGGCGGGATGCCAGGCGATCAGCGCGACCAGTGCGGCGATGCAGACGCCGAGCAGCCCGAGCATGTCGGTCGCGATCACGCGGTCTGCCGAGGACGGGCCGGATAGAAGGCGCGCCGCGACGGGGATGCAGCCGAGCGCCACGATAATCGCGGCAATGGCAGCCGCCCAGGGGATCAGGCCGGTGGTCATGGCAACACCTCGCGTGCGCGGGCCTCGAGCGTGGACTTCATCCCGGCGATTGCCGCCTGCCGATCCGGCGCATCGAGCGCGTGGACGTAGAGCGTCCGACCGTCGGCCGAGACTTCGAGGCTGGTGGTGCCGGGCGTCAGGGTGACCATGTCGGCGAAGAGCACGGTCCCGCCCGGCGAGCGGACATCGAGCGGAACGGTCAGGATGGCAGGCCGCAACCGCCCGGGATCGCCGAGAACGGCACGGATCGTCGCCCAGGTGGATTTCGAAAGCTCCGCGACGAAGGTCACGCCGACGCGGATCCAGGCGAGCGCGCGCCTCATGGCAGCACCTCCGCGAGCTGCGTGGGATGCGGGCGCAGGACCGCGGCGATATAGGCCTCGCGGTCGAGCAGCGCCTCCGCGGCGGCGAGCGAGAAGGCGGCAAACGGCTCGGTCCAGAGGCCGATGGTCAGCGTGACGCCGCACAGCAGCACGATCGGCGCGAAGGTCGCGATGCGCTGGCCACGGGTCCACTCGGGGGCCGGCGCGGTGTCCGGCGCAGCCTTCCAGAAGGCCTCGTTCCAGATCTTGATCATGGAATAGAGGGTCAACAGGCCGACGGCGAGCGCCACGCCCGCCAGCACGAACGCCTCCGCCTCCAGCCCCGCACGGATCACGACGAGCTTGCCCCAGAAGCCCGAGAGCGGCGGGATGCCCGCGAGCGACAAGGCGGGAACGAGGAACATCAGCCCGAGCAGCGGCGCCGTCACCCAGAGGCCGCCAAGCCGGGCCAGCGCGAAGGATCCGCCCACCTGCCGCACGGCGCCGGCGACCAGGAAGAGGTTCGCCTTCACCACGATGTGGTGGATCACGTAGAGCACGCTCCCCGCGATCGCGAGCGGGGTCATCAGCGCGACGCCGACGAGCATGTAGCCGATCTGGCTGATGATGTGGAAGCTCAGGATCCGGCGGATGTCGTAGTGCGCCGCTGCACCCAGCACGCCCACCACCATCGTCGCCATGGCGATCACGCCGACCAGCGGCCCGAACAGCGCGTGGTCATGCGCGAAGACCAGCGTGAAGACCCGGATGATCGCGTAGACGCCGACCTTGGTCAGCAGCGCGGCGAAGATCGCCGCAACCGGCATGGAGGCGGTGTGGTAGGAGGCGGGAAGCCAGTTGAACAGCGGGAAGACCGCGGCCTTGGCGCCGAAGGAGATCAGCAGCAGCACCGCCGCCGCCGCCAGAGCGCCCTGGTTCTCCACCTCCGGCGCAACCCGCGCCATGTCGGCGAGGTTCAGCGTGCCCGTCAGGCCGTAGAGCAGGCCGATCGCGAGCAGGAAGAGCGTGGTGCCCACCAGGTTCAGCATCACGTAGCGGATCCCGCCATCCAGCTGCTCCCGCGTGCGATCGAGCACGAGCAGGCCGAAGGAGGCGATCAGCATCACCTCGAACCAGACATAGAGGTTGAACAGGTCGCCGGTGGAGAAGGCGCCGGCCACGCCCAGCAGAAGGGCGTGGAACAGCGGCTGGAACCCGGCCCGGTCGCGCTCCTGCGCGCCGGGGCCCATCGCATAGACCGCCACCGCCAGGCCCATCAGCCCGGTGATGACGAGCATCGCTGCCGACAGGTGATCCACCACGAGCGTGATGCCGAACGGCGCGGGCCAGTTGCCCATCTGCCCCACGACCATGCCGCCGGACAGCACCTCGGCCATCAGGCCGAGCGTCGCGACGAACAGCAGGATGGCGGCGCCGAGGCCGACGCGACGCTGGGCCTCGGGGCGCGACCACAGCATCGCGGTCACCGCACAGGCGACGAGGGGGATCAGGATGGGCGCGGCGAGCAGGAGCTGACGCATCACGCGGCCTCCTTCCGCTCGGCCGCCGGGTTCAGGGCCGGCGCGGCGGGCGCTGCCACGTCGTCGGGCCGCTCCGCCTCGTCCATGTCCTCGGCACTGGCGCTGCCGAACTCGGCATGCGCGCGCATCACCAGTACCAGCGCGAAGGCGGCCAGGCCGAACCCGATCACGATCGCGGTCAGCACCAGCGCCTGCGGCAGCGGGTTTGCCGCATCCGTCGCCAGCGCCTCGGCGCCCGGGGCGACGAGGGGCGGCACCATCGTGCCGGTGCGCCCGGCAGCAAAGATTGAGAGGTTCGCCGCGGTGCCGAGCAGCACGAACCCGAGCAGCGCGCGCGGCAGGTCGCGCGCCAGCAACAGGTAGGCCGCCGCGCCGACGAGGACGCCGATGGTCAGGGCGAATGCCGTCTCCATCAGCGCGCCTCCTCGCCCACCAGGGCGAAGACCATCGCCGTGACCGTGCCGACGACCGTCAGGTAGACGCCGATGTCGAAGACGAGCGCCGTGCCGAGCGGCAGCTTGAAGCCGATATCGGGGAACCACCACCGATGGGTCAGGAAGCCCGCCGCAGGGTCCAGCCAGGCGAGCAGCCCGCTGCCGAGTGCGGCGAGCAGTCCGATCCCGCACCAGGTCGCGGGCGGCAGCCGCATGGCACGCAGCGCCGCCTCCTGCCCGCGGGAGATCGCGTAGAAGACCAGCCCGGCAGAGGCGACCAGCCCGCCCACGAAACCGCCACCTGGGTCGTTGTGGCCGCGGATCAGCAGGTACAGCGAGACCACCATCGGCACCCAGAGCAACAGCGGGGCAGAGACTCGCAGGATGAGGGAGGGGTCCAAGGTCTCAGCTCCCGGGCCGGAGGGGCCGCGCAGCCCCGCGCAAAAGCGCGATGACCGCGAAGGCGGCGATGGCGAGCACCGCGATCTCGCCCAGCGTGTCGAGCGCGCGGAAGTCCACGAGAATGACGTTCACCACGTTGCGGCCGTATCCACCCGGCACGCTGTTCTCCCCGAACCAGACGCCAAGGCGCGGATCGAATGGCGCCGCCAGTACGGCCAGCAGCAGCGCTGCGACGGAGCCGCCAAGGACGAGCGCCACCGCTGCGTCGCCCACTCGCTGCCGCGGCACGCGGACATCGCGCCGCTGGACCGGCAGGCGGATCAGCACGGTCGCCAGGATGACGACCAGCAGCACCTCCACCGTGAACTGCGTCAGCGCGACGTCGGGTGCGCCGTGCATCAGGAACACCAGCGCCGTACCGAAGCCGACCAAACCTACCGCCATCACCGCCGCGAAGGTGCTGCGCGCCATCGCGGTGGCGACGGCGCCAAGCGCGATCAGTCCGAAGGCGAAAGCGCGCGCGTCCAGTCCGACGCCGGCAGGCAAATCCAGCCCGCCACGCGCCACCAGCACCGCCAGCGGCGCAACCGCCGCCACCAGCAGGAGGGTCCGCATGTAGCCTCGCAGGCTGCCATGCTGCACCGTGCGCGTGGTGCCGTCCGCCCATGCCACCAACCCGGCAAGCGCATGCTCGTAGCCGCGCGACGGACCGAGACGGTCCACCGCCGAGACGCCGCGCAAGCGCGGCATCAGCCTCCCCCAGCCCAGCAGGATCAGCAGGCCGAGGCCGATGGTGGCAGCGCTCAGCGCGAGCACCGGCGTGAAGCCGTGCCAGAGCTTCAGCGGAACGTCGACCGGACGGCCGAGGATCGCCGCGGCCGCGCCGTCCAGCAGCAAGGCGCCAACCAGCCCCGGCGCGGCGCCGGCAAGCAGTCCGAGGCCGGCCAGCAGCACTGGGCCGGCCAGCATGGACTTCGGCGGATCGTGGGGGACCCGCGGCGTCGGGCGTTGCGGCCCGAAGAAGATGCGCCAGGAGAGAAGCCCGGCCACCGCCACCATTGCGGCGTTGACCAGGAATCCGATGCCCGCGACCACGGCAGCGGCCCCGCCCGCCGCCAGCTTCGCCTCGTAGACGATCTCCTTCGCGACGAAGCCGACGAAGGGTGGCAGCCCGGCCATCGAGAACGCCGCGAGCACCGCCGCCGCGGCGGTCCAGGGCATCGCGCCGCGCAGGCCGCCAAGGGCGGATGCGTCGCGCGTGCCAGTCTCGTGGTCCAGGATGCCGGCGACGAGGAACAGCGCGGCCTTGTAGAGCGCATGGACCAGCAGGAAGGTCACCGCCGCGGTCGCCGCCAGGTCGGGCGCTATGCCGATCAGCAGCACGAGCGTGCCGAGCGCGGTGACGGTCGTGTGGGCCAGGACGCGCTTGAGGTCCGTCTCGCGCAGCGCGAGCAAGGCGCCCGTCGCGGCGGTCAGCAGCCCCGCTCCGGTCAGCAGGTCCTGCCACAGCGCTTCGGTCTGGTAGACGGGATTGAGCCTCGCGAGCAGGTAGACGCCGAGCTTCACCATCGTGGCGGAGTGCAGGTAGGCCGAGACCGGCGTCGGGGCCGCCATCGCGTTCGGCAGCCAGAAGTGGAACGGGAACTGCGCCGACTTCGTGAAGCAGCCGAGCAGCACGAGCAGCATCGCCGGCACCGCTGCCGGGTGCGCCAGCACGGCTTCCCGTGCGGCGATGATGCCGGACAGGCTGGTCGTGCCCGCCGCCACCGCGACAAGGATAAGCCCCGCCAGCAGTGCCAGCCCACCGCCACCCGTGATCAGCAGCGCCTGCAGCGCCGCCTTGCGCGCGGCCGGCTTCTCGTGGTCGTAGCCGACGAGGAAGAACGAGGCGATGCTCGTCAGTTCCCAGAAGACGAAGAGCGTGATGACGTCGTCGGCCGTCACCGCGCCAAGCATGGACACCATGAACACAAGCAGCAGGACGACGAGGCGCGTCAGCCGCGGATCGCCTTGCAGATAGCGCCCGGCGTAAAGCAGCACCAGCGCGCCGATGCCCGTGATGAGCAGCACGAAGAGCAGCGACAAGCCGTCGAGGCGCAAGCCGCCATCGATGCCAAGGGACGGCACCGCCCAGAACGGTGTCGCCGGCACGCTGCCCCCGGCTCCGATGGACACCAGGAGATAGACCAGCAAACCGAGCGCGGCAGCGACAGATCCGGCCACAGCGGCGCGATGGCCACGGAGGCGCGCGGCCAAGCCGGCCGCCAGGAGACCGACGCCAAGCGGGAGGATCAGGGCGATGTCGAGAACGGCCATCATCGGCCAGGCCGTTCCAACTACCATGCCAAGGCTACAGCCGCCGCGAAAAGGCCGGCTTCTCTCGAGATATCAAGAAGTTGCAGTCGTCTTTCGTCGCGCGCCCGCCAATCCGCCGTTCACGCGGCGAAACGCGAGGCGCGCCGGATGTTCGCGAACGTGAACGCTCCGCGTGCCCAGGACTCCTGCATCTTGATGGCACGGCGCCGTCGTCCAGGCCCGCGACGGCGCACTGGCCGCGAGCAGGACGCCGAGCGTGGCCATCGCCAGGCCGAGTGCAACATCCGTCTCCGGCACCTCGCCGAGCAGCAGCAGGCCGAACAGGGCCGCCGCGACAGGACTGAGCGCGCCGAAGGCCGAAGCCCGGGCCGCACCCAGCCTTGCGACGGCAGCCGCAAAGGCCACGGGCGCCAAGGTACCCGACAGCCCGCCCTGCCACATCGCCTGCAGGCCGATCTCCTGCCAGCCGACCAGATGGAGGCCAGGCTCCAGCACCAACAGATAGGCCGGCGCGAAGCACAGCACGGAGCCGAGGCTCACCAGCGCGGCAGCCTCCAGCGGCATCAACCCTGCCCCGCGCAGAGCCAGAGTGTAGAGCGCCGAGAGCCAGGAGGCTGCAATCAGCAGCGCCGGCGCGCGCCAGCTCATGCCGCCCACGAAGGCGGGCCCGGCCACCAGCGCGACCGCAAGCGCGATCAACGCAAGTCCACCCATCTGCGCCAGGGAAAGGCGGGCCGCGCCTCGACGACCCGGCAAAGCGGACGCCGCAGCCACCCACAGCGGCACGGTGCCCGGCAGCAGTACTCCGGCATCCGCCACGGAGGCTTCCCGAAGACCGGCGCCCGCCAGCAGCACGAATGGCGCGCCGCCACCTGCGATCAATGCCAGCAGCCCCAGCCACTGCCCTTGCGAGAGCCGGCGGGCAGCGCGCCAACCGAGCGGCAGCAGCAGCGCCGCCGGCCCGATGAAGCGCAGCAGCGCGATGTCGTGTGGACCGAGCCCGGATTCGGTCTCGGCCACGCCGAGGCGTGTCACGGCAAGGGCGCCACCCCAGATCGAGGCAGCCATCAGCCCCGCGGCAACGCCCATGGCGGCACGTGGCGCACATGGGACGGACGGCGCTGCCAGGAGTGAACGCGCAGAACTCTGGCTCATGGGAACTGTCTCCGTTCGCCGGGGCGCGCCCCGGCCAGCGTGTCAGGCGATCCAGAAGGGTTTCCTGGCTTCCGCGACCGCCTCGCCGTGGCTGATCCCGATGTCGCGCAACTCGCGATCGGTCAGGGCAAGCAGCGTGCAGCGCTCCTCGGCGCGAGCGCGCCAGGCGGCGATGGTCCGGATGAAGGGCAAGCGATGGGTTCTGTGGCGGGTCATGGCATGTTCTCCTCTCCCTGCCGGGTCAGGCCGTGTCGTCGCGGCCAGCGCCCTTGTGGGCCGCCCGCGCCGGATCCGCTTGGCGGCAGGCTTGGCGGGACCTTGAGATCTCCTGGATTTCCGAGGGGGGCACGCAGCGCTGCGCGTGGGCTCCGTGGCGCTCATGTCGCTGCGCGTTTCGCAGGACCGGACGAGTCACGTTCCGGCCTGCCCGGCCGCAATGCCGCCTCGCCGCAGCGTGATGGCGCCGGGCGGACCTGCCTGCGCTAGAGCGGACCGATGGGCGGGCTGAGCCGTCCGGCACCGAACCGCCACAGGCGGTCCGGGCGCCGGCAAGCCCGGCCCGCAAGGCTCCGTGTTCCGATGGCGGAGAACGCGACCAGGACTGGCAGGGCAGCCATGAGGCTCGGTTTCGGCGCGCACGAGGTGGATCTGCGGCGGCAGGAGTTGCGGCGCGGGACCGAGGTCGTGCACGTCGAGCCGCAGGTCTTCGCCCTGCTCGTCCACCTGCTCCGCCATCGCGACCGCGTCGTCAGCAAGGACGAGTTGTTCGACACCATCTGGGAGGGTCGCATCGTCTCTGAGGCGGCGCTCAGCAGCCGCATCAACGCCGCTCGCAAGGCGGTGGGCGACGACGGCGATCGGCAGGACGTCATCCGCACCATCCACAAGCGCGGCTTCCGCTTCGTCGCGGAGGTGCAGGAGATACCCGACGGCGCAGACGCGCGCGGACCGCGCGATGCATCCGCGCCAGGAGCAGGCGAGGCCGTTCGGCCACCTGCACCGGAAGCCACGTGCTCGCCCCGGCCCTCCATCGTCGTGCTGCCCTTCTCCAATCTCACCCCGGAACCCGACACCGAGTATTTCGCCTATGGCTTGACCGAGGACATCGTCCGGCTGCTGGCCCGGCATCGCTGGCTCGACGTGCTCAGCCGGCACTCCGGCGCGCCCTACAAGGGCCGCGAGGTGGATGCGCGCGAGATCGGCACGGCGCTCGGGGTGCGCTACATCGTCGAGGGCAGCGTCTGGCGCCGCGCCGGTCGGGTGCGCATCACCGCGGACCTGATCTGCGCCGAAACCGGCCGGCAGCTCTGGTCGGACACGCATGAGTTCGCGCTTGACGACCTGCTCGAGATACAGCGCAGCATGGCGGAGCAGATCGCGGCCACGATCGAGCCGGAACTCGGCCGGCTGGAGCGCGAGGCTGCCGTGCGACGACCGCCGCGCAACTTCGACGCCTGGGACTGCTATCAGCGCGGGCTATGGCACCTGTGGGGGTTCACCGTCCCCGGCATGGAGGAGGCGCAGGCGATGTTTCGCCGCGCGCTGGAGATCGACCCGGGCTTCGCGCGGGCACATGGCGCCCTGGCCTATGTGCATCTGCAGAGCGCGGTGATGCGGCCACCGCAAGACCGAGCCGCCCTGATCGAAGCCGCGATGCGGGAGGCACGGACGGCCGTCGCACTGGACGCCCAGGACTGCATGAACCTCTGCGTGCTGGGTCGCGCCCATGCCTTCCTGCAGGACTATGAAGAGGCGGTCGCACTGCTCGAGCAATCGGTCGAGCTGAATCCGAGCTTCGCCCAGGCCTGGTACGCGCTGGGCTTCACGCTGATCTTCTGCGGCCGCGAGGAGGAGGCGATCGCCTGCATCGAGCGAGCGACCGATCTCAGCCCACGCGACCCACACATCTCGAGCTTCCACGCATTCCGCGCCATGGCGCATCTGTTCCTGGGCGATCTCGACGCTGCCGCGGCCTTCGCCCGACAGGGAACCCGCGTGCCGAACGCGAAGCATTGGCCCTTTGCGGTGCATGTCGCCGCGCTCGGGCTGCTGGGGCGGTCGGCAGAAGCGCGGCGAGCGGTGAACGAGCTGCGCGAGCGGTATCCGCAATATACGGCTGCGACGGCGCGCGGCGACTTCTTCTTCTGCCGCGACGCCGCGCTCATCGAGCGCTTCGTCGAGGGGCTGAAGCAGGCGGGCCTGGAGGATGGCCCGCCCGATGCGGGCCAGGGCGTCAGCCGCAGGGGAGGAACTCCCTGACCTCACGCCAGATCGCTTCGCGCTCAGCGCGGGCCTGTGCCAAGGCGCGATCCGTCAGGGCGCGGCCGGCGATATGTTTCATCCACTCCGCCCCGGTGCGATGGCGAATGGCGACGGGTGTATCGATCATCACTCTCTCTCCTTCACGTCACCCGGCCCGACGGCCGGTTCCAGACCCTAGGGGCTGCGCGGCGGCTCCGCTTGGAGACCGGCGTCGGACTGCATGGATTTCGCGTGGAGATTTGCCGCGCGGCGCAGCGGCGCCGTCCAGGTCACGGCGCTGCCAGCCAGGCACGTCTCTCCGGCGCCGTTCCGCACCGTGGTCCGCAGCGTGCAGATCGGCTTGTCGTCGCGCACCGACGTCACTTCGACGACCGCCTCGATCTCGTCGCCGACGCGCACTGCCTTGATGAAGCGCCACTCGACGCCGAGGAAGACGCTGCCTGGTCCAGGCAGGTCCTCCGCCACAACGGCGTTGAGCAGGCCCGAGGTGACGCCGCCCTGAACAATCAAGCCGCCGAATGGCGTGCATCCGGCAAGCACGGGGTCGAAATGCAGCGGGTTCCGATCGCCCGTCATCTCGGCGAAGAGCTCGACATCCCGCATGCTGGTGGTGCGCCGGCGGGTTGCGCGCTGCCCGACGGCAGGCCGGCCGAAGAGCGTCAAGGCCCAGGGGTGCCCATCCATCAGGCGGCCTCCTGAACCGGCGCCCCGCCTCCGGCGAGCATATGCGCGACCTCCTGCTTCATGGCCTGGTTCAGGGCCTTGTGCAGATCCTGCAGCGTCGCAAGGTCCCATTCGAAGCTCGCAATCGCGTCGGTCGCCTCGAACAGGGGCATGGAGAGCGCATCGCGCGCCGCGCCGTAAGCCGCGAATGCTGCCTCGGTGCCCGCCGTCACGGCGTCGGCAAGCAGTTCGGCATCGCGCAACGCATCGGTGATTCCGTGCGCCGTCAGCGGATCCTTGAAGTAGCCGGCGTCGCCGACCAACGCCCAGCCCGGCCCCGCGGGCCGGCGGAAGAAGCCACGGCGGCCGGCGAACACCGAGATGGCTCCAGCCCGGCTGCCATGCCCGACGCGCTCCGCCAATGCGGGCGATACGGCGCGCAGCAGCGCCTCGAAACCGGCCATCGGCGCCCCGCGCAGCGTCGTGCGGTATGTCTCGGGCGGAACGGAGACGAAGACGCAATGCAGCCCGGCATTGGTCGGGATCGCCCCGACGCCCGCGCCCGGCACGTAATGCCAGTGGTAGCCTTCCGTGCCGACTCCCGACCAATAGCCGAAGGCCGTCGCGGTGGCGTGGCGCGCCTCGCGCAGCATGGGCGCGCCGGCCAGACGCGCCACCGTGGAGCCCACGCCGTCCGCGCCGATCACGAGATCGGCGGAACTCTCCCGTCGCCGCCCTTGGGCATCCAGGGAGATGGCGCCTGTCACCCGCGCGCCTTCTTGCACCAGGCCCAGGACGGTCTCGCCATGGCGCAGCTCGGCTCCAGCCTCGACGGCGGCATCCACGAGGATCGCGTCGAGCACCGACCGGCGCGGCGCGAACAGCGCGTCCACGCCGTCGCCGGGCTTCACGGCGATTCTCAGCTCGTCGGCGCCATAGTGGAAGCTGGTGCTGCGGATCGGTGGCGTGCCCGCCGCCAGAAGCCGCGGCACCAACCCCCAGCGTGCGAGCTGGAGGACCGCGCCACGCATCAGCGCGTGAGTGGAGAGCGTCTCGCTGCCGTAGGTGCCGCGGTCGAGCAACAGAACGCGCAGTCCCTTCCGCGCGAGCAGCATCGCAGTGGCAGCTCCGGCGCAGCGCGCGCCCACGATCACGGCGTCGTAATGGCGACCGGAACTCGGCATGGCGGTCTCTCCCTGTGTCATGCAGCGTTGCGCGGCAGGGGGCGCCGGGCGGCGAGGTAGCCGGCTGCGTCCGCTGCGAGTGCGGTGGCATCGGCGCCCACGCCGCCGATGAAGTTGGACGAGCGCCGGCGCAGGAAGCGCAGCCCGATGACATAGAGACCAGGCGAGGGCGTGACGCCGCCGCGATGGCGCAGCTCCCCTGTCTCGTCGACAAGACCGGGGACGTGCAGCCAGACCGTGTCGCGCCGATACCCGGTGGCCCAGACGATGCTGCGGATGCGCTCCGCGCCGAGGTCGAGGACCGCCGCGCCAGCGCCGAAGCCCCGCGGCATCGACGGCCAGCGCTCGCGAGGTGCGCCGATGGCGTCGGCCAACGGGTCGATCCGCGCCAGCATGCTCTCGAGCGGCCGCTGCGCGCCGGCCACGTTCTCGGCGAGGTCGCCGGCGAACTGCACAACCCGCCCGGCGGCGCCGCGCATCCGTCCGACCACGCGCACCCCCAAGGCGCGCAGTGTGGGCAGATCGAGGTCGCGAGGCGGCGGCCCGCCGACCAGTTGCAGCGAGGGTTGGGCACGCGCCCTTGCCAGGTCCGGCTGATCCTCGGCACGGTCTTCCAGCATCCCGGCGCGGTCCATCCACCACCAGATGTCTCGCCCGCGATAGCTGCGCGGTGCGCGGGTGTGGCGGCCTGCGGCGAGCACCACAGGGCGGCCCGAGAGGCGCAGCTCTTCCGCGATCTGGAGCGCCGAGGCCGCCGCGCCGACGACCAGCACGCCCCCATCGGGCAGCGCGCCCGGGTTTCGGTAGGCGGACGGCGTCAGCTGGACCACGGATGGGCAAAGCGCTGCGGCGAAGCGCGGCACCGCAGGCAGCCCGCAATGGCCCGTGGCGATGATCACCGCGCGGGCGCGCCAGGTGCCCCGGCTTGTCTCCAGCAGGTAGCCGCCCACGAAGGGACGCAGCGCGCGCACGGCGGTCGCCTCCTCGACGGGCGCGGCGAAACTCCGGGCGTAGGAGTCGAGGAAGCCGACCACCTCCGGCATGGTCATGAATCCGTCGGGATCGGGGCCGCGATAGGCGTGCCCGGGCAGCCGGTTCATCCAGTTGGGGGTCAGCAGCCTGAGGCTGTCCCAGCGCTCGCTCCGCCAGCGCTCCGCGAGGCGGCCACGCTCCAGAACCACGTGCGCCACGCCGAAGCGGGCAAGCTCATGGCTCGCGGCTAGGCCGGCCTGACCGCCGCCGACCACGATGGCGTCGATGCTGCGCATGGCGCTGGTCCCGATGATTAAGAGGGGAGCGTCCGGCCGCCTGCGGCGGGCCGGACGCAGAGGTCAGGCCTTCGCGCCGACGATCACCGGAAGGCCGGCGGTCAGCATGTCGAACACGGCAGACCGTGCGACCGACTGCTGCACGATCTCCTGGAGCTTCGCGGGCGGGGCATTCCCGGCCAGTTCGAAGGTCACGCGGATGGCCTCGAAGCCGTTCCGCACCGTCCCGGAGAGGCCGAGGATGCCCTGGAGGTCCATCTCGCCCTCGAGATGCGCCTCGCACTTGGTGAGCGTCACCCCGCGCGCGGCAGCGATGTTGGCGATGCCCGCGGTCAGGCAGCCGGCCAAGGCGTGCAGGAGCCACTCGACCGGTGTCGGCCCCTCGTCCTCGCCGCAAAGCACGGCGGGATGGTCGCTGTGCGCGATGGTCGGCATCTTGTGCAGGTGCTCACCGCCGGCGCCGGAGAAGCCGGAGAGGGTGCCCTCCATATGCGTGCCGGAGACCCAGCGCGTGTCCGCACGGAAACAGAACCGCGCGAGCTCGGGCTGGCCCTTCACGACGTTGATCGTCGCGAAGAGCGCAGGGGTGTTCACGCCGTGGCTGGGCGCGGGCGGAGCCTTGCCGGCGGGCGGGGCGGTCATCATCGCGGCGGTGGCGGACATGGATCGTCTCCTGATGGCCGGCGGGGAATCCCAGCCGGGGGTGGCCTTGCCGATGCGCCGCGCCGCGCCGGCGGGCTTCGCCGGCCCCGCGGCGGGGCGTGGCGGGATGATGGCCGCCTCCAGCGGCGGTGGCTTGGAGACCGGCTTGAGAAGCCCTGGAGATCGCCTGGATTCCGCGCCGCAGGTGGCGGATGGGGAGGCGGCGGCACGCGCTTCGGAGCGCCGAGGCGATCTCCGGACCGCGCGGAACCCTCTGCCGGGCAACGGGTTTTGCGGGGTGCGCCAGCAGGACGCCCTGCCATGCCCTCTCTTCCCGATACTTCCGACCGGATCCGGCGCAACACCGCCGAGGCGGTGAATCGCCGCATCGCCGAGGGCACCGCCCATCGCGTTGCCTTTCTCGCGCAGCATCCCGACTTCATCGACCGGCGGCTGCGGGAACTCGACGCGGAGTGGGACACCGAGCGGGTGCTGGAGGCCAACGCCGCGACGATCGCTCTGGCGGGGACGCTGCTCGGCTTGATGGGCGACCGGCGGTTCCTCGCCGTTCCCGTCGTGGTGACGGGGTTTCTCCTTCAGCACGCCCTGCAGGGCTGGTGCCCGCCCTTGCCTGTGATCCGTCGCATGGGGGTCCGCACCGCCCGGGAGATCGAGACGGAGCGGGCGGCGCTGAAGGCAATCCGAGGCGACTTCGCGCAACTGACGGGACTGCGCGGCGCGCCGATCCACGCCGAGGGCGGTCTGACAACCGCCTGACGCTGAGTCGGGGCACAGGCGCGCACCGTGCCCCGATCGGCGCGACAACCACGCCGCTCGTCACGTTCACGAGATCGGCGCGGCCGGCCGGCGCGGCCCTTCGATCGAGCGCTGCATTCGGCATCTCCGCCCGCACTGTCGGCGGCGGGTCGCGTCAGCACGCGGCGGCGACGCGCGAGCAGTCCCGGAACCGACAGGGCCCGGGCCCTGCGCCATGCGCGAATCGGACAAACGCTGCGCGAAGCGGCACGCGCGGCGGGCGGAGAGCTGCCAAGCTCGGGTGGCACCGACACGGTGAAGGACACACGTGATGCCGAAGCGCCACCTCATGGTCATGCCGGCCGCCGCGCTGGCCCTGTCGCTCGCCGCCTGCGGCCAGCCCCGGCTGCCCCCGCCCTGCACCCCGGCTTGATC
>NZ_JAKJIB010000299.1 GCF_021864505.1 Falsiroseomonas oryziterrae | reverse complement strand
TCACGGCCGCGACACCGGGCGGCACGAAGGCAGGCGCGCTGCCCGCGGCCGGCGTCGGCGCGGGCGGATCGGGCTGCACGGGCGGAGGCGTCACCGTCGCGCCTGTTGTCGGCGACGGGCTCGTGAAGGCGTCCTTCAGCGGATCCTCGGTGAAGGTCTTGCGGAGCGAGCCGTCCTTGTCGATCTCGCGCTCCACCGCGCTGCGGAAGTCGAAGCTGCGGATCTCGTTGATCTGATTCCGCACGTCCTCGAGCTTCGCCTCGCGGACCACCTCGTCCACCTGGCTCTGGAACTCGCCGGCCATGCGGCGGAGCTTCTGGATGCCCTTTGCGACCCCGCGCACAGCCTCCGGCAGGTCCTTGGGGCCGATGACGACCACCGCGACCACCGCGATCAGCGCGAGTTCCGTCCAGTCGAGCCCGAGCATGCCACCCCTTCCCCGAACCCGGCCACGTGGCCGGGCGGCGGGGCGCCTCCCCTAGCAGGAAGCAGGGCACCCGCCAATGCAGCCGCCCCCTATCTAGGGAGGCTCCCGCGGGAATACGAAGGCCCGCTCCGCATCCATCGCGACCGACACCTTCTCGCCCCGGCTCAGCCAGATTCCGGGCGGCAGCCGCGCATGCAGGTGCAGCAGCCCGCCCTCCCCGTCCGGCACCGCGAGGTGCACGAGCGTGGTGGCGCCGAGCAGCCGGCAGGCCTCGACCTCCGCCACCGCCCCGCAGCCCGCGAGATGCCCGGCGAGCGGCGCGGGCGGCCCGTCCACCGAGGGTGCCTCGAGCACCCGGAGCCCTTCCGGCCGGAGCAGGACCTCGACCGGCGCGCCCTCCTCCTGCGGCAGCCCGCCCGGCGGCAGGCGGTTGCCGAGGTCGATGGTGCCGATCGGCGTCTCCGCCCGCCCCGCGCGCAGCCGCGCCGGCAGCCGGTTCACTTCCCCGAGGAAGGTCGCGACGAAGCGGCTGGCGGGACCGAGATAAAGCTCCGCCGGCGTGCCGAGCTGCTCGATCCTCCCCTCGTTCATCAGCGCGATGCGGTCGGCCATGAACATGGCTTCCTCGGCGTCGTGCGTGACGATGAGGGTGGCGATCCCGGCTTCCTGCAGCACGTGCAGCGTGTCGTCGCGGACCTGCTCGCGCAGCCGTGCATCCAGGCTCGCGAAAGCCTCGTCCAGGAGCAGCACGGCGGGCCGCGGCGCCAGCGCGCGAGCCAGCGCCACGCGCTGCTGCTGCCCGCCCGAGAGCATGTGCGGCCAGGCATTCGCGTACGCCTCAAGGCCGACGCGAGCGAGCGCGTCCATGATGCGCCATTTCCGTTGCCCGCGCGGGACGAAGCGCAGGCCGAAGGCGACGTTGTCCTCGACCGTCAGGTGGGGAAACAGCGCGTAGTCCTGGAAGACGTAGCCGACGCCGCGCGCCTCGGGCGGCACGTCGCGCCCGGGCTCGGCAATGGTCTGGCCGCCCAGGCTGATGCGGCCGGCCTGCAGCGGCTCGAGCCCGGCAGCGAGGCGCAGCAGCGTGGTCTTGCCGCAGCCGGAGGGGCCAAGCAGGCAGACGATCTCGCCGGGCCTCGCCGCGAGCGAGAGGCCGCGCAGCACCTCGCCGCGCTCCGGGTAGCTGTGCCGGATGCCCTCGAAGGCGATGCTCATGGACGCGTCGCCGCCCTCTCCCGCGTCAGCGGGCCGGCGTCTGGGCGGATGCCGGCCCGGCCGTGCCCTCGGCCTCCGCCGGCTCGTCCTGCTGCGCCTCGGGCTCCGCCTCCCCCGCGCCCGCATCCTCCGCGGCCGCATCCTCGGCGGATGCTGCGGCGGCCTCGGCGGCCGAGAGGAGCGGCGCCGCCGCCTCGGCGCTGACCAGTTCCTCGCGCTTGGGCAGGTCGCGCAGCGAGGTCAGGCCGAACTGCTCCAGGAAGCGCTGGGTGGTGCCCCAGAGCGTCGGGCGGCCTGGGACCTCCTTGTGGCCCTTCGGCGCGATCAGCCCGTGTTCCAGCAGCGCCTCGAGCGTGGCCTGGGAGAGCCCGGCGCCGCGGATCTCCTCGACCTCGGCGCGGGTGACCGGCTGGTGCCAGGCGATGACGGCCAGCGTCTCCATCGCGACGCGCGGCAGCCGACGCGGCACCTCGACCACGCGGGTGAGTGCCGGGGCAAGATCCGGCGCGGTGCGGAACGCGAAGCCGCCCGCGACCTCCGCCAGGATCACCCCGCGCCCGTCCAGCGCGGCCCCGAGGGCGGCGAGCACGGCGGCGGCCTGCTGGCCCTCGGGCAGCACCTGTTGTAGCCGCGCCGGCTGGACCGGGCGGTCGGAGGCGAAAAGCAGCGCCTCGGCGATCCGGACGGCCTCTGCCGTGACCGTAACCGGCTCGGGCGGCGGGCCGGCATCCTCGGCAGGCCCCGCCACCACGGCATCCGCCGGGTCGTCCCCGGCAGGTCCCGGCGCCGTCTCCTCCGCCTCCGGCGGGGCCGCGTGCTCAGGCGGCGCGCACATCCTGGGTCTCCTCCACGCGCTCGGCGCGGCGGAGCATGATCGGGCCGAAGGCCCGCTCCTGGCGCAGTTCGACCGCCCCGCCGCGGGCCATCTCCAAGCCCGCCACGAGCGTGCTGGCAAGAGCCGCCCGGCGCTCGACCGTGTCCAGCTCCGCGCCGAGGTCCCCGTCGGGGAGGAAGCGCTGGAGTACCGCCCAGGAGGGCAGCTCGCCCAGCACCCGCTGCAGGCGGGTCAGCGCCTCGCCCACCGACCAGAGCCGGCGCGGCTTCGGACGATAGGGACGCTTGGCGATCGCCCGGCGCCGCCCGGTGACATAGGCCTGGCACAACGCGGTCAGGTCGGCGCGGATGCCGGAGCGATCCTGCACCGTGAGGTTCTCGGGCGCGCCACGGGCGAAGAGCTCGCGCCCCAGCTGCGGCCGGGCCGCGAGCCAGGCGGCACCCGCGCGCATGCGCTCGAGCTCGGCCAGGCGGTCGGTCAGGCGGCCCGCGATCGCCTCCGGATCCTCCTCGTTCGCATCGTCGCGCGGCAGCAGCAGGCGCGACTTAAGCCAGGCGAGCCAGGCGGCCATGACCAGCCATTCCGCCTGGATCTCCAGCCGGAGGCCACGCGCCTGCTCGATCACCGCGAGATACTGGTCCACCAGCGCGACGATCGAGATCGTGCCGAGGTCGAGCTTCTGCGACCGCGCGAGTTCCAGCAGCAGGTCGAGCGGCCCCTCGAACCCGTCGAGGCGCAGATGCAGGACCGGCGTACCGGCGGTCCCGAGCGGAGCGGGAAAGCCAGGGGCGGAGGCAGCGGCGGGGGCGGCAGCGGTCATGCGGGGGTCCCATGGCCGGAGAGGGTGAACATCAGCCGCAGCACCGGCAGCGCGACCTCACGGACGAACCAGCCGAGCGGGTCGAAGCCGTCGAGCAGCAGCGGCAGCACGAAGAGCACGCCGAGGACCAGCAGCAGCCCCGCCCGCTCCAGCCCCGCCACGGCGCGCGCCGCGGGGGCCGGCAGCACGCCGACCAGGATCCGCCCGCCATCGAGCGGGGGAATCGGCAGCAGGTTGAAACAGGCAAGAATGACGTTCACCAGCATGCTCATCGCGATGAAGCGCAGCAGCCATTCCATTCCCCAGGCGGGGAGCGACTCGGCGCCAGCCTCCACCCCATGGGCCGCGAGGCCGAAGCCCCAGGCAAGAGCGAAATTGATCGCCGGCCCCGCCGCGGCCACCAGGACCATGCCCCAGCGGGGGTCGCGCAGGCGCCAGATGTCGACCGGCACCGGCTTCGCCCAGCCGAACATGGCCTGCACCGAGCCGATGGTGAGCAGCTGGCTGACCAGCAGCAGCGCCGGCACCAGCACCGTCCCGACCGGATCGACATGGCGCAGCGGATTGAGGCTGAGCCGGCCGAGCCGCGCCGCGGTATCGTCGCCGAGCCACTTCGCCGCATAGCCGTGCGCCGCCTCGTGGAGGGTGATGGCGAGGATCGCCGCGAGCGCGACCGCCGCGACCTCTCCGGCCCAGCCGGGCAGGGCTTCCAAGGCTCAGGCCACCGCCGGCAGCGGGCGCCGGGCCGCCCCGACGGCGTCGCGGGCGGCGGCCAGCCGGCGCAGGGCGCCATCGGACAGCGCCGGGCAGGCCTCCAGCAGGGCGGCCGTTTCCTCCAGCACGCCCGTGCAATGCAGGACGAGGTCGCAGCCGGCCTCTATCGCGGCGCCGGCCAGGTCATTGGACAGGCCGCGCATCGCGCCCATCGCGAGATCGTCCGAGACCAGCACGCCGTCGAAGCCGATCTCGCCGCGGATGACATCGCCGATCACGGCGGGCGACAGCGTCGCCGGGCGAGCCTCGTCCCAGGCCGCGTAGAGGATGTGCGCCGTCATCGCCCAGGCGCCGCACCCGGCAAGGTCGCGGAAGGGCGCGATATCGGCGGCAAGCTCGGCCCGGCTCGCCTCGACCCGGGGCAGGCTTTCGTGGCTGTCGACCAGCGCGCGGCCATGGCCGGGGATGTGCTTGATCACCGGGACACAGCCCGCCGCCTGGAGCCCCCGCACCCAGGCCGCGCCGAGCCGCGTGACCTCGGCCGGATCGGCCGAGAAGGCGCGGTCGCCGATCACCTGATGCGCGCCCGGCAGGCGCAGGTCGAGCAGCGGCGCGCAGACCACGTCGAGCCCGACCGCGGCGCACTCCATGCCGAGCATCGCGGCATTGGCCTCGGCCGCGGCCTCCGGCCCGCCCTCGAAACTGGCGGGCGGCGGGAAGGCGGTCCAGTGCGGCGGGCGCATCCGCGCCACGCGGCCGCCTTCCTGGTCCACCAGGATGGGCGCCTCGGCCCCCAGCTCCTCTCGCAGCGCGGCGGTGAGCGCCGCGAGCTGGGCGGGGTCCACCACGTTGCGCCGGAACAGGATCGCGCCGAGCGGGCGGTGGCGGCGCAGCAGTGCCGCCTCCTCCGCCGCCAGCGACGGTCCCGCGATCCCGACGACGGCAGCCCTGGGCGTCGCCACCTCAGCTGCGCACCACGACGCAGGCGCCGCCGCGGGCGCGGACCTGCTCGCAGAACTGCTGCGCGGCCTCGGCATCCGCGATGCCGCCGGTGCGGAGGCGGAACAGCGGCGCCTGCTCCGCACCGCGGTCGAGGCGCAGGATCTGCGGCGTGCGGCCCTGGAAGAGCTCGGGCGCCCGGCGGCTCAGCCTGTCCCACTCGGTCCGCGCCGCCTCCTCGGAGGTCAGGGCGCCGAGCTGGACCTGCACGCGGCCGTTCGGCACGGGCGCGGCAAGGCGCTGGGCGGGCGGCTGGGCGGC
>NZ_JAKJIB010000298.1 GCF_021864505.1 Falsiroseomonas oryziterrae | reverse complement strand
CCGAGCGCGCCGCCCGCCGCGGCGGACCAGCCGCCCGCCGTGCCGCGCAGCCAGGCGACGAAGGCCTGCTCGGTCGCGACGCCGTCCTCCTCGCACTCCGCCTCCCGCGCCTCGGCCATGGCGACAAGGGCGGCGGGATCGAGCCGTCCGGCGGCGATCGCCGCCTGCAGCGGCGTCGCGACCTCGTGCCGCGGCACCGTCCGGCCCGCCGCGGCCGCCTCCACCGTGTCGCGCCACCATTGCAGCCGGATCTGCGCCGCGATCGGGTTGGTCGCCGCCTCGCGCGCACGGGCGAGTTCGTGGTTGTAGGCGATCAGCGCGAAGAGCGCGTCGCGGCGATCCGCCGGCGCGAAAAGGGCGCAGAGGAAGCGGTCCGGGTCATGGGCGCGCGCGAAGGCCGCGAGGTCGCCGGCGGGTTGATCTGCCATCGCGCGCAGATGACCGTCCGGTGCGCGGCAGGCAAGCGTGGTTGACGCCCCCCCGCCCCACGCCTAGGTCAGCCTCCGGCCGCTTGACGCCGATCCTCGGGAGAAAGACATGCCCTTCAGCCTGCCGCCCCTGCCCTATTCCACCAGCGCGCTCGCCGGGAACGGCATGTGCCAGGAGACGCTGGAACTCCACCACGGCAAGCACCACAACGCCTACGTCACCGCGCTGAACGGCCTGATCGAGAGCAAGGGCCTGGCCGGCAAGACGCTCGAGCAGATCTGCGCCGACGCCGGGAAGCAGGGCGCCGACGGGCTTCCGGTGCTGAATCAGGCCGGCCAGCACTACAACCACATCCTGTTCTGGCAGGTGATGGCGCCCGGCGGCGCGCATGGCGAGAGCCTGCCGGCCGCGCTCGCCGCGAAGATCGACAGCGACCTTGGCGGCCTCGCGAAGTTCAAGGAGGACTTCAAGCAGGCCGGCGTGACGCAGTTCGGCTCCGGCTGGGCCTGGCTGGTGATCGGCGGCGACGGCAAGCTGAAGATCACCAAGACGCCGAACGGCGCCAACCCGATCTCGACCGGCGAGGGCCAGCCGATCCTCGGCGTCGACGTGTGGGAGCACGCCTACTACCTCGACTTCCGCAACGTGCGGCCGAACTACCTGCAGAACTTCCTGGACAAGCTGGTCAACTGGGAGGTCGTGGCCGACCTGCTGGCCAAGGGCGGGCTGAAGAGCGGCCAGAGCGCCTGACTGTCGCCTGACCGTCGACTGACGGCGTGCGGGGCGGGCGCCGCCCGCCCCGCACGGCCCGCGGACTCAGCTCTTCGCCACGTCCGCCGGCTTCGAATCGTTGGCCGCTTCCTGGCGCAGCACGCTGCTGATCGTGCCGCGCAGCACCGTGATGCGGACGTTCGGCGCGATCTCCACCTCGATCTCGTCGCTGTCGTCGCGGACCTTGGTGATGGTGCCGACGATGCCGCCGCCGGTGATCACCTTGTCGCTCCGCTTCAGCGCCTGGAGCATCGCGCGGTGCTCCTTCAGCTTCTTCTGCTGCGGGCGGATCAGCAGGAAGTAGAAGACGGCGAAGATCAGGATCAGCGGCAGGAGCTGCATGATCACGGCCCCGGTGCCGCCGGCGGCGGCGTCCTGGGCGTAGGCAGGGGAGATCCACATGGGCGGTCCGGCGTCCGTCTCTCGTGATGGGATTGCGGGGAGTGGGCCGGCAACCTAGCTTCCGCCCCCTTTGCGTCAACCCACCGGATCGTCCTCCGTGCCCGATCGCCTGACTTCCGACACCGACCTGCTGCCGGCGCTGACCCGCATCGCCGAGGCGCTGGAGCGCATGGCGCCCCCGCCGGCGGCCCGGCCGGATCTCGGCGCGGCCGACGCCTTCGTCTGGCATCCCGGGCCGCCGCCGCGCCTGGCCCCGGTCGCGAAGGTGGCCGCGGTCGACCTCGTGCTGCTCAAGGGCGTCGAGCGGCAGAAGGAGATCCTGCTGGAGAACACGCTCCGCTTCGCCCGCGGCCTGCCGGCCAACAACGCGATGCTGTGGGGCGCGCGGGGCATGGGGAAATCCTCGCTCGTGAAGGCCGCGCATGCAGAGGCCAATGCCGAGGCGCCGGGTGCGCTCGCGCTGATCGAGATCCATCGCGAGGACATCCGGACCCTGCCGGAGTTGCTCAACATCCTGCGCGGCCAGGAGCGGCGCTGCCTCGTCTTCTGCGACGACCTCTCCTTCGAGAGGGAGGATGCCGACTACAAGGCGCTGAAGAGCGTGCTCGACGGCGGCATCGAGGGCCGGCCCGCCAATGTGCTGTTCTACGCGACCTCCAACCGTCGCCACCTGATGCCGCGCGACATGATCGAGAATGAGAGCCGCGGCGCGATCCACGGCCAGGAATCGGTCGAGGAGAAGGTCAGCCTGTCGGACCGCTTCGGGCTGTGGATCGGCTTCCACAACTGCGACCAGGACACCTTCTTCGCGATGATCGACGGCTATGCCGAGATCTTAGGCCTGCCCGCGACGCAGGAGGACCTGCACAAGGCGGCCGTCGAATGGTCGGTCACGCGCGGCTCGCGGTCGGGCCGCGTCGCCTGGCAGTTCGTGCAGGACATGGCGGGCCGGCTCGGCGTGCGCATCCCGGCGTGACGGGGCCCGGCCGCTTCATGGGCGCGGGATGAAGAGTTGGACGGCTGCGGCCTTCGCGCTTGCGCCCCCGCGACCCTTCCCCGAGGTTCGGGTCGCGTCCTGTCTGCCGGGTTCCCGGTCGGCCGTCGCCGATGGCCCGGAGAGCCCAATGACCGCGATCACCAATTTCGCCCTGGCGCCGCTCGCGCTGCTGTTCCGCATTTCCCATGCGAACCCGATCCTCGCGATCCTGATCAGCGGCGCGGCGGGCGGCATCGCCTTCCTCACGGGCCACGACAACTGGATGGCGGCGCTGGTGAGCTTCGCCGCCTACCTGCTGATCTGGTTGGATGAGAGCGAGCTGCGCGCCAGCGAGGCGGCGGAAGCGCGGGAAGACTAGGCAGCCCCGCGCGCGGCGATCAGCCGCGCGCGATCCGCTCCACCCCGCCCATCCAGGGGCGCAGCACCTCCGGCACCGTCACGCTGCCGTCCTCCTCCTGGAAGGTCTCGAGCACGGCGATCAGCGCGCGGCCGACCGCGACGCCGGAGCCGTTCAGCGTGTGCACGAACTCGGTGCCCTTCCCGCCGGTGGGCCGGAAGCGCGCCTCCATGCGCCGCGCCTGGAAGTCGCGGCAGTTGGAGCAGGAGGAGATCTCGCGCCAGGCCTGCTGCCCGGGCAGCCACACTTCCAGGTCGTAGGTCTTGGTCGAGCCGAAGCCGGTGTCGCCCGCGCAGAGCAGCACGCGGCGCCAGGTCAGGCCGAGTTCCGTCAGCACACGCTCGGCGCAGCGCGTCATGCGCTCATGCTCGGCGTCCGAGGCGTCGGGCGCGGTGACCGACACCAGCTCGACCTTCTGAAACTGGTGCTGGCGCAGCATGCCGCGCGTGTCCCGCCCGGCCGCGCCGGCCTCGGAACGGAAGCAGGGCGTGAGCGCGGTCAGACGGATGGGAAGGGCGCCGGGATCGAGGATCTCCCTGGCGGCGAAATTGGTGAGCGGGACCTCGGCCGTCGGGATCAGCCAGCGCCCATCGTTGGTGCGGAACAGGTCCTCGCCGAATTTCGGCAGCTGGCCGGTGCCGTACATGGTCGCGTCGTTCACGAGGTAGGGCACGGTCGCCTCGGTGTAGCCGTGCTCCTCCGTGTGGAGCGTGATCATCCACTGACCGAGCGCGCGCTCGAGCCGTGCGAGCGCGCCCTTGAGCACGGTGAAGCGGGCGCCGGCGAGCTTCGCCGCGGTGTCGAACGCCATGAGGCCGAGCGCCTCGCCGATCTCGAAATGCTGCTTCGGCGCGAAGGCGAAGGCGCGCGGCGTGCCGTGGACGTGCTGCACGACATTCGCGCTTTCGTCGGCGCCATCGGGCACGTCCGGGTCGAGACGATTCGGGAGCGTGGCGAGCAGCGCGTCGCGCGCCTGTTCGTGCAGGTCGGGCGTCGCGGCCGCGGCGGCATCCATGGCCGCCTTCACGCTCTCCTTAAGCCTTTCGGCCGTCGCGGCGTCGCCAGCCTTCATCGCCGCGCCGATCTGCCGCGACAACTCGTTGCGGGTGGTCTGCGCGGCCTGGACGATGCGCGTCGCCTCGACCCGCAGGTCGTCGAGCCGGAGCAACTCCGCCGAAGCCGACGCCATCCCGCGCCGCGCGAGCGCCGCGTCGAAGGCCGCGGGATCGGCCCGCACCGCACGGATGTCATGCATGATCGTCAGCCCGCATCGCCATGTGCCGCGCAACGCGGCTTGCACCCCGGCTAAGGAAGCCCGCCCTGCCCGTCAAGGAGCGGTCAGGTCTTCGCCGCTGCCGCTGCCTCTTCCGCCCGCTTCTGCTTGCGCAGCATCAGCGTCGCCACCAGGATCGACAGCTCGTAGAGCAGGATCAGCGGCACGGCGAGGCCGATCTGGCTGATGACATCCGGCGGCGTGATGATCGCCGCGATGACGAACATGATGACGATGGCGTAGCGCCGCCCCTTCTTCAGCGTCTCCACCTGCACGATGCCGACGCGCGCCATCAGCGTCAGCAGCACCGGCAGCTGGAAGGCGATGCCGAAGGCCAGGATCATGTGCATGACGAGGCTGAGATACTCGCTCACCTTCGCCTCGAGCTGGATCGGCACGGTGGCCGCGTCGCCCGGCGTCTCGAAGCTGATGAAGAAGGACCAGGCCATCGGGAAGATGAGGTAGTAGGCCATCGCCGCCCCCGCGACGAACAGGAAGGGCGACGCGACCAGGAAGGGCATGATCGCGTTCTTCTCGGACCTGTAGAGGCCGGGCGCGATGAACAGCCAGAGCTGCGTGGCCCAGATCGGGAAGGAGAAGAACACGGCGCCGAAGAAGGCGACCTTCAGGTAGGTAAAGAAGGCCTCGTAGAGCGCCGTGAAGATCATGCGCCGGTCACCCCCGCCCTGCGAGGCGAGGATGTCGGCCAGCGGTGCGGCCAGGAAGCCGTAGATCTGCCGCGAGAAGTAGTAGCAGATCGCGAAGGCGATGATGAAGGCGATGATCGACTTGATGAGCCGCGTGCGCAGCTCCATCAGGTGCTCGATCAACGGCATCGGCTTGTCGTCGATCGTGTCGTTCGGATCGCGCGGCACGGTGGTTCGGTCCGATGTCAGGCCGCGCTGCCGGTGCCGGTCGCGGACGGAACGGGCGCGGGCGGCAACGGCGCGGGGGCAGGGCTGGGCGCGGCTTGCGGCGGCACGAAGGCCGGCGCCGGCGCGGCGACGGAAGGTGCGGAGAC
>NZ_JAKJIB010000297.1 GCF_021864505.1 Falsiroseomonas oryziterrae | reverse complement strand
CCGGGCGCCGCCGCGCCGGCCGCGGCGCGGCCGGCGACCGCCGCGCCGGGCGGCTTCTTCAGCCGCAACCCGATGATGGCCGGGCTGATGGGCGGCCTGTTCGCCGCCGGCCTGTTCGGACTGCTGAGCGGCCATGGCCTGTTCGGCGGCCTCGCTGGCTTCATGGGCTTCCTCGGCCTGCTGCTGCAGATCGCGCTGATCGCCGGCCTCGTCTTCGTGGCGATGCGGCTCATCCGCGGTCGTCGTCCGGCCATGGCCGGCGGCCCGCAGGAGGGCCCGCAGGCCTATGCGCGCGAGGCCCAGGGGCGTGACGAGAGGCGCGCTCCCGGCGGCATCCCGGGCTTCGGACCGCGGCAGATGGCGGCCGGCGGCGTGACGACGCGGCCGCTGGAGATCGCTGGCGCCGACTACCAGGCCTTCGAGCGCCTGCTGGTCGAGATGAACGAAGCGTGGTCGCGCCAGGACCTCGCGACCCTGCAGCGCATCGCGACGCCGGAGATGGCGCGCTACTTCGCGCAGGACCTGTCGGACCTGAAGGCGCGCGGCTGGACGAACGTGTCGAAGGACGTGCGGCTCGAAGCCGGTGACCTGTCGGAGGCCTGGACGGAGAACGGCCAGGACTATGCGACGGTCGCGATGCGCTTCTCGCTGATCGACGTGACGACCGACGCGGCGGGCCGCGTGGTGGAGGGCCACCCGACCGAGCGCGAGACGGCGACCGAGCTCTGGACCTTCACGCGCCGCCCGGGCACCGACTGGGTGCTCTCGGCGATCCAGCAGACCGGCTGAGGCTGGGGGGAGGGGCGGCGACGCCCCTTGCCCTGAAACGGAACGACCTCCGCGCCGCAGGGCCGGAGGTCGTTCGCGTTTCGGGAGCGGGACGGGCGGTGCGTCCCCGCGCCACGTCTCACTTGAGGTCGCTGTACTTGTCCAGGAACTTCATCAGCGCCTCGAGGTCGTCCTCCTGCAGCCAGCTCTCGAGCGGATTGTTGTAGAATTTCCCCTCGACGAGGTCATTCGCGACCATCGGCCGCATGCCGCAGTTGATGAGCTCCTGTCGGACCTGCACGAAGTTCGCCGAATAGGGGGCGCTGGCCAACGATTCGCCCGCGAGCTTGCCGAGCACCGGCGCGACAGCGAACTTCTTGTTGGCGGCGGCCTGTTGCTTGGCGGCCTCGTCTCGCTTTGCCTGCTTGGCCGCCTTGGCCTCGACCTTGATCGTCCCGACCGTCGCCCCGATGAGGAAGGGCACGCCGAGCAGCATGATGTTGAGCTCGGGGCCGTTCATCGCGCGATAGAGGACCGTCTTGCCCACGGCTTCCGTGTGGCTGCTGCCTTTGTTGCGCATGGCATCGTACACCACGCTCGGGTTGCTCACGGCGGGCTTCGTCGCCGCGACGTCGTTCCGGAACCCGTACATGGCTACGAGGGTCTGCTCCATGCTGCGGCCCAAGGCGGTCTGCTTGAGAACCTTGTGCATGCCGCCGGAGATCTTGCCGCCGAGCTTGTCGAGGACCTTTTGCGCCTTGTTCATCCCAGTCGTCCGTTCCTGTCGCCTCGCCGCCCGGGGTCCGGGCGCCGCGGCGCGACCCTCGGTCGTTACGGTGCCGGGGTCATCCCCGAACTCACGGACATTCCTGGAAACTAGCGGAGTTTCCGTCCGGGCTTACGTAGTGGCATGGTTTCGGCCGCCGCGAGGGCACTGCCGAAGGGGATGATGGCTGGACGTGTCGGATTTCGCGACGAAGCTGCGGCTGACTTCGGCGGTGCTGGGGTGCAACGGGCACAAGGACCTCTGCGCCCGGTTCCGGGCCGTGAATCCCGACACGCATTTCGACCTCGAGCGCGCCCAGAAATGGTTCCAAGGGCGCTCCCTGCCGCGCTCCGCCGGCGTCTATGACGACTGGGCCAAGGTGCTCGGCAGCACCCGCTCCGGCGTCTGGCTCGCCGCATCCTCGGTCGAGGCGTTCGTGGCGGAGCTTTGCGCGCTTTTCTCGGTCACGCCGCGGCAGTTGCAGGACCGCCTCGCCCTGCAGGGGCGACCGGGCACGACTGCGCCGCCCGATCCGCCGGCGCTCGGCAGCCGGTACCTCGCGGGCGAATACGCCTGCTATTCGCTGGCCTGGTCACCCTACTTCCTGGGTCAGGTGATCCGCGGCGCGCTCACGCTCGACGCCCAGCGCGGCAAGTCCGGCATCTTCGCCGCGACCTATCGCGAGACGCTGCTGGGCCGCGCCATCGAGTTCCGCGGAGAGGCCACGGCGGTGGGCCGCACCCTGCATCTGAGCCTGCGCCATGCCGAGGAAGGGTCCTCGCCGCTGTTCATGAGCCTGTTGCTGCCCGGCCCGCCCGCCAGCGCGCTCTGCGGCGTGATGTCGGGCGCGACCCTGATCGGGCCGGATGCGCAGCCCTCGGCGACGCGGATCCTTGTCGTGCGCGTGCCGGAGCGGGCGGACGCGTCGAACCGCTACCTGGCGCCGGAGCCCGGCGCGGTCGCCGACGACCTGGAGGCGCTCGGCCTGGACCTAGCCAGCCCGGCGGAGTTGGATGCGCTCGCCCTCGGCTTCCTGGACTCCGGCGGCGCGGGCGGCCCGCTCCAGGTCGACGCAGCGGTCCAGGCGCGCTTCGCGGCGATCCTGGACCGCGCCTATCTCGGCGCGGCGTAGGGCATCAGCTGTTCCAGACTTGCGTTTCGCGGAGTACGGCCTTCCGACTGCTGATCCCCGCCGATCGGGCAGTGTTGCGCGGCGCGGCTGGCGGCCCAATCGATTATGAGTACTTCTCCAGGAACGCAAGCAGCGCATCGAAATCCTCGTCGCTGAGCACGTCATCGACGGATTCGGATTCGAACTCGCCCTTCACGAGCGCCGTTGCCATGTTGGGACTCATGCCCAGGTCGACCAACTCCTGCCGAACCTTCACGAATTCCGAGGAGTAAGGTGCACTCGGCAGCGCGTCGGCTTGCAGCTTCTGCGGCGGGGTCTGAGGCTTGATCCTCATCTTCGCTTCGTTGGTTATTGCTTTATCGCGCTGTGCCGCCGGGCGTGCCGCATTCGCCTTCGCCTCTTTCTTCTTCGCTTTCTCTTTCACTTCGGCCCTGATCGCCCCAGCTGCGGAGCTGATGAGGAAGGGCACGCCGAGCAGGATAATGTTCAGTTCGGGACCATTTACTATGCGTCCATGAATAAGCGTTCCGACGCGCTGTGCCTTCGATTTCCTTTCCCCGACCCCGACGTCATAGAATTCCGTCTTTGGGTGCAGCCAGCCGCTCCGCTGTTTCATGCCTCCGACCTTACCGCCGTACAGCATCGCGAGCCGCAGCTCCATTGATCGGCCCAAGCCGGTCGACTTCAAGACCTTGTGGAGGAAGCCGGGTATATTCCGTGATTTTGTTCCGGACATGGGCTCTCCATTCCTTGCACTGAAAGCGCGGTGCCACGCACGATCACGCGCAAGATTGGCGACCGCTCTTCCTGATCGTGTCTCGCAAGGAGCTTAGGCGTACCCATTTCGGATATGCAACCACGAGAGTGTCCGCGGCGCGGCGCCTCTGTCGCCGCAGAGGCCTCTCGGTCGTCGGAACCGCCGGGCGCAAACGGCTTCGCCGCTCGCGGTTGTCGCGCGAGGATCAGGCCGCGGTCCCGCGGGCAGGACTTACGTCGCGGCCCCCTCGGAAGATCTCAGGCCGCGCCCTTGCGGGAAGATCTCAGGCCGCCGCGCGGCGGCCGACGCCCATCTCCTCCAGCACCGTCTTCATCTGCGCCAGCGCGAAGGCCACGTCGCGCTCGTCGATGGCCCCGATGCAGGCAAGCCGCATGGTCGGCGTCTTCGTCGTGAAGTGCAGGCTGACGATCACGCCGCGCGCCTTCATCAGCTTCAGGAAACGCGCGAAGTCCCAGGCCGGGTCCTCGGGCTGGTGCACCACCACCACGATCGGGCCCTGGTCGCGCCGCTCCACATAGGGGCGGAAGCCGAGCGCCTGCAGCCCGTCATACCAGGCGTCGCGGTTGCGCTCGTAGCGAGCGAGACGGGCGGGCTGGCCGCCCTCGGCATCGTAGAGGTCCATCGCGACCCGGAAGGCGCGCAGCGCCTGCACCGCGGGCGTGAAGCGGAAGCTGCCCCAGCCGTCGCGCAGCGCGTGGCGATAGACGTCCGCGAGGTCCATCACCCAGGACCCGGCATTGCCGGCGCATTCCTCCAGCCGCTTGATCGGCGCGACGGCGAAGCCGAAGCCCGGCAGCCCCTCGATGCACTTGTTCGAGGTGAAGACGACGACGTCGCATTCCGGATGCTCCGACATGCGGAAGGGCAGCGCGCCGAAGCCCGAGACGGCGTCGCAGATCAGCCGCCGCCCGGCCGCGCGGATCACCGGGCCGAGGATGTTGGGATCGTTGACGATGCCCGTGCCGGTCTCGCTGACCACGATCGCGACCGACTTCACGTCGGGATTGGCGGCGAGCGCCTCGGCCAGCTTCTCGGGCGGCATCGGCAAATTGTCGGGGCCGTGCAGCGGCACGACGACGCGGCCGGCCTCGGTCGCGAGCCGCGCGAGGCGGTCGGCATAGCCGCCATTCTGCACCACCAGCACCTTCTCGCCGGCGGGGACGAAGGTGCGGATCGCGGCTTCCACCACCATGTGGCCGCAGCCCGGCAGGGGAAGCGAGACGTGCTCGCCCTCGACGCCGCCGGCCAGCGCCACGATGCGCGGGCGCATGGACGCGTATTCGGCGCGGAAGTCGTCGTCCCAGGGGGCGATGTCGTCGGACATGACGGCGCGGACCTCGGGGCGGGTCTGCACGGGGCCGGGCAGCAGGATGAGCATCGCAGGACTCGACGGACAATGGCGGCGGGCGGCGGGTTATGCGCCCGCCATGCGGCGCGCGAAACCCCTCACGCCACGAGGGCGGCCGACAATTCGCGGCGCAGCTTGCGCAGGATCGCCTCGGCGAAGTCTGGGTAGTCGGCGCAGGTGATGGCGAAGCTGCCGGGGCCGCCGATGACCTCGGCGGCGTAGTGGGCGAGCAGGTCGGGCTCCTCGTTCAGGATCGCGAGCCCGTTCACCGTGACGCCGGCCTGGACGGCGAGGTCGCGGATCGGTCCGGGCGGACGACCGGCATTGTGGCGGCCGTCGCCCGAGACATCGAGGACGAGGTGCCGCGCCTCGCCCGGGAAACGGCCGAGCAGGGCGAGGCCGGCCGCCATGCCCTCGCCGAGGGCCGTGGCGCCGGGGGCGGGCAGCCGCGGCGCGTTGTCCACCGCCTCGGCCAGCGCGGCAGCGCTGGCCGCGTCGTGCAAGCGCGTCCAGCCGACCGCGACGTC
>NZ_JAKJIB010000296.1 GCF_021864505.1 Falsiroseomonas oryziterrae | reverse complement strand
CGCCGACGCACGGCCCGTCCCATCCGTCCCCGGCCGAACCGCTGGCGGCCGCCGCGGTGCCACGCTCCCGCGGCCTCGCGGCCGCCTGGCTGTTGTCCTTCGTGCTGCTCGGCATCGCGGTCTGGGCCGGGCTGCACTGGCGTGCCGAGGTCATGCAGGCCTGGCCGCCCGCGGCACGGCTCTACGCGGCGCTCGGCTTCGTCTGATACCCGCCTGGTGAGGTTCCGACCTGTCGCCGGCGCCTGCCCCGCGGCACGTGCGTCACGCTGGAGGCGTGCTCTCGGCAGTCGCGCCCTCGGCACGACGAAGCCGCGCGCCGGAGGTGCATTGGCGTCACCTTTGCTGTTGCGTTTCGGGTCCGAACGAAACAGGATTGCTGAATGACCCGCTGATCGCGAGGAATCATGGCCCAGAACGGCGTTACGCTGATGAATCCTCCCTCCAACTCGATGCAGCGGAAGGTGATCGAGACCCGCCTGGAGCAGGCCTTCGGCGCCGATTTCAGCGGCGTCCGCACGCAGGCCGATGCAGGGCCCCAGGGCGCCACCTCGGCCCGCGCCTTCGTCACCGGCGACAGCGTCTTCTTCGGCCCCGGCTCCAGGGACGACGCCGGCAACCGCCTGCTCGCGCATGAGCTGACGCATACCGTGCAGCAGGGCCCGTTGAAGTAGCGCCGCCTCAGGCGACGCAGGGCCGCCTCAGGCTTCCAGCAAGCGCCGCGCCTGCTCCGCATCCGCCGCGATCGCGGCCTTGAGCTCATCGAGGTTCGCGAAGGTCGCGTCGGGACGCAGGAAGGCGTGCAGCCGCACGCGGATCTCCTGCCCGTAGAGGTCGCCCGACCAGTCGAACAGGTGCACCTCGAGCCGCGTCACCGGATCGCCGCCGAGCGTCGGCCGGCGCCCGACATTGGCGACACCCTGAACGACGCCTCCATCCGCCAGCGCGACCGTCACCGCATAGACGCCGCGTGCCGGCTCGATCTGCCGCCCGAGCAGGATGTTGGCCGTCGGCCAGCCGAGCTCGCGCCCCAGCCGGTCGCCCCGGAACACCGTGCCGCGGACCTCATGGTCGCGGCCGAGTTCGCGCGCCGCGCGGTCCGGATAGCCGTCCTGCAACAGGCGGCGGATGCGGGTGGAGGAAACCGGCCCGGCCTCGTCGGTGACGGGCGGGACGATCGTCAGCCCGATGCCCCGCCGCTCCGCCTCGCGCGCCAGGAAGGCGGCGTCGCCGCCGCGGCGGTGCCCGAAGGCGAAGTCCGGCCCGCAGGCCAGGTGCTTCGCGCCGATCCCCTTGTGCAGCACCTCCTCGACGAAGGCCTCGGCCGGCATGGCGGCCAGCGCCGCGTCGAAGCGCAGCGCGTGGACGATGCCGACGCCGAGCGCGCCCATCGCCTCCGCCTTGGCCGGCAGCAGCGTCAGGCGGAAGGGCGGGTCCTCGGGACGGAAATGCTCGCGCGGATGCGGCTCGAACGTCAGCGCCGCGAGCGGCAGGTCCGGCCGCGCGCCGTGCGCCGCGCGGATCACCGCCTGATGGCCGAGATGCACGCCGTCGAAATTGCCGAGCGCGACCGTGGCGCCGCGCAACGCCGGCGGGACGGCCCGCCAGTCCTCGACGACGGAAGGGATCACATCTGCTCCGGGCGCAGCCAGATTTGCGTGCCCTCGGGCGCGCGGTAGCCGGCCAGCGCGTCGATCGCCTCGCCCGGCGTCTCCGCCAGCATCGCGAGCGGCCGGTGCTGCGGGCGGATGAAGCCGGTGCCCGCCATGTGGTCGAGCGTCGCCATGAACGGACGCCAGAAGCCGTCCACGTCGAGGAACACCACGCCCTTCTCCTGGATGCCGAGCTGCGCCCAGGTCAGCGCTTCCACCGCCTCCTCGAGCGTGCCGTAGCCGCCGGGCAGCACGACGAAGCCGTCCGACAGCTCCGCCATCTTCGCCTTCCGCTCGTGCATCGTGTCCACGATGTGCATCTCGACGCCGCCGCCGTGGCCGACCTCGCGCTTGAGCAGGCCATAGGGGATGACGCCGATCACCTCGGCGCCTGCCTGCAGCGCGGCGTCGGCGGCAATGCCCATCAGCCCGACCGCGCCGCCGCCATAGACCAGTCCGATGCCGCGCCGCGCCACCTCGCGCCCGAGCGCGACCGCGGCCTCGGCGAAGACCGGGCTGTTCCCCGCGGTGGAGCCGCAGAAGACGCAGATGCGCCGGATACGGCGGGTCATTCCGCGGCTTCCCTGGCCGCGCTGTCCTGGGCGCGCATCGGCACCGCGACGAGCGCTTCCCCTTCCAGCACCGGCTCGCCGCGCACCGTGCACACCGTCCGCAACGTCACCCGGCCCTTCTCCGCGTTCAGCGCCGTGATCTCCACCGTGGCCGTCACCGTGTCACCGATCTTCACCGGGCGGCGGAAGCGTAACGACTGCGAGAGGTAGATCGTTCCAGGCCCGGGCAGCTGCGTGCCCATCACCTTCGTGATGAGCCCGGCCGCGAGCATGCCATGCGCGATGCGCTCGCCGAAGAAGCCTTCGCGCGCGTACTCCTCGTTCAGGTGCATCGGATTGGTGTCGCCGGTCACCGCCGCGAAGAGCACGATGTCGGACTCGGTGATCGTCTTGCCGAAGCGGGCGGTCTGGCCGATCGCCAGGTCCTCGAAGAAGCAGCCTTCGCTCATCGTTCCCCCGGCTCCGCTGCGGCGCACCATTTCCCGTTACCGTCGGGGCCCGGGCCGGGCAAGGCCCGGCATTTACAGGCTTCGGCGCCCGCGCGAGAAGCGGGCATGCCAGCGACCGATCTCGGCCCCTCCGACCGCCTGCTCGACGAGCTCCGCACCTGGGTGGAGGCCGAGACGCCGACCACCGACGCCGCCGCCGTCAACCGCCTGATGGACCGCTGCGCCGCCGACCTCGCCCATGCCGGCGGCGAGCTGCGCCGCATCCCCGGCCGCGACGGCTACGGCGACACGCTGCTCTGCCGCACGCCCGGCCCCGCGGGCCGGGATCTCGCGCCGATCGTCGTCGCCGGCCATCTCGACACCGTGTGGGACCACGGGACGCTGGCGGGGCCGATGCCCTTCCGCGTCGAGGGCGACCGCGCCCACGGCCCGGGCATCTACGACATGAAGGCAGGGAGCTTCTTCGCCTTCCATTCGGTGCGCGAGATCCTGCGCCAGCGCGTGCCCACGAAGCGCCCCATCGTCCTGCTGCTGACGCCGGACGAGGAGGTCGGCAGCCCGACCAGCCGTGGCCCGATCGAGGACGCCGCCCGCGGCGCCCGCGCCGTGCTGATCCCCGAGCCCGCCGGGGCGGGCGGCGCCTGCGTCACCGCGCGCAAGGGCGTGGGGCGCTTCGACATCCATGTCGAGGGCGTCTCGGCCCATGCCGGTGGCAACTGGTCCGACGGCCGCAGCGCCGTCGTGGCGCTCGCCGAGGTGATCCTGAAGATCCACGCCATGACCGACCTCGCCGCCGGCATCACCACCAACGTCGCGCCGATCCGCGGCGGCACGCGCCCCAACGTGATCCCGCCCGAGGCCCATGCCGAGGTGGACCTGCGCGTCCCGACCATCGAGCTCGGCGAGAGGATGGAGGCCGCGATCCTCGGCCTCGGCTACGCGCGAGACGGCATCCGGGTGACGGTCACCGGCGGCATGAACCGCCCGCCCTTCGCCGAGACGGACGCGATCCGCGCCCTCTACGGTCAGGCCCGCGCGCTGGCGGCGAAGCATGGCTACGAGCTGCCGACGCAGCATCGCGGCGGCGGCTCCGACGGCAACTTCACCGCCGCGCTGGGCGTGCCCACGCTGGACGGCCTCGGCTGCACCGGCGCGGGCGCGCATGCGCCGCACGAGCACATCCTCTGGCGCGACCTCGCGCCCCGCTGCGCGACACTCTGCGCGCTGCTCGAGGAGATCGAGTGATGGCGCAGCGCGGCGCATTCGCCCGCGCACCTCGTCTCCCTCTCCCGCGAAGCGGGGGAGGGTCGGGGTGGGGGTAATTCGCTGTTCCATGGACCAGCCGTCGGATGCGCGGCGACGCGTGCCCCATCCTCGCCGGACGTGACCGTCCCGACATGTCCCTCGCCATCTTTACCCTCGCCGCGCTGGCCGAGATCGCCGGCTGCTTCGCCGTCTGGTCCGTCACGCGCCTCGGCAAGCCGGCCTGGTGGCTCATTCCGGGCCTCGCCTGCCTCGCCCTCTTCGCCTGGCTGCTGACGCGCGCGGACGCGGCCTTCGCCGGCCGCGCCTTCGCCGCCTATGGCGGCATCTACATCGCCGCCTCGCTCGCCTGGATGTGGGCCATCGAAGGCGCGCGCCCCGACCGCTTCGACCTGATCGGCGCCGCGCTCTGCCTGGGCGGCGCCGCCCTCATCCTCTTCGCCCCGCGGTCCGCATGACGGCGCCGCGCGGCGAACCCTGGCTGGTCGCGGCCTGCTTCCTCGGCACCACGCTGTTCCTGCTCGCAGTCGGCGACCGGCTGCTCGGCGACCCCGACACCTACTGGCACATCCTCGCCGGCCAGCGGATCATCGCGACCTGGACGCTGCCGACCAGCGACACCTGGTCGCACAGCTTCGCGGGCCAGCCCTGGATCGCGAAGGAGTGGCTCGGACAGGTGCTGCTCGCCCTGGCCTACGGTGTGGGCGGCTGGCGCGGCGTGGTGCTGCTGACCGCCGCGACCTTCGCCTGCGCCATCGCGCTGCTGCTCGCGGTCCTGCTGCGGCGGCTGCGCGTCACCGCCGCGCTGGTCCTCGCCTTGCTCGCCTTCCTGCTCGTCTCCAGCCAGGCGCTCGCCCGCCCGCACGCCTTCTTCTACCCGCTGCTCGTGATCTGGACCGCGGCGCTGTCGGAAGCGGCGGATCGCGGCGCCCCGCCGCCCTGGTGGCTGCTCGCCGTCATGGCGCTCTGGGCGAACCTGCATGCGAGCTTCCCGATCGCGCTGGTGATCGCCGGCGCCTTCGGGCTCGAGGCGCTGCTGGCCGCCCGTCCCGCCGACCGGCTGCGGATCGCGCTGCGCTGGGCCGCCTTCGGCGCCGCCGCGCTCGCCGTCACCGGCCTCACGCCCTACGGCTATCGCGTCCTGCTGCTGTCGGTGGATTTCTTCGGCCACAACGACGCGGTGCAATACATCGCCGAATGGCAGCCGCTCGGTCCGGGCCCCGGCGAGGCGCTGGCGATCCTCGGCCTGCTCGCCCCCTTTGCGCTGCTGGTCGTCGCGGGCGGCGGCGTGCTGCGCCTGCTCCCGGTGCTGCCCTGCGCGGTGCTGATGGTGCAGTACGGCCGCTTCGCCGGGCTCTTCGCCATCGTCGCGGCCCTGGCGGTCGCCGGCCCACTCGGCCGGAGCGTGCCGGCGCTCGCGCCCCAGCCGCTCGGC
>NZ_JAKJIB010000295.1 GCF_021864505.1 Falsiroseomonas oryziterrae | reverse complement strand
CATGAGTTTATGGCCGGGGCGGAGGGGGCCTTGGCCCCCTCCGCCCCGGCCATGACTGATCGAGGTCCAGGAGCCCGCGTCCAACGCCCTTGGCGTTGAACCCTGGCGGGAGGGGTGCGGGGAGGGCAGCGCCCTCCCCGTGACACTACGTCCCGCAGAACGTCGCCAGCACGCGTTCCTGTGGTTGCGGCGGCAGCGCGTAGTCGGCGGCCTCCGGCTGGTCGTCGAAGGGGCGTGACAGCACGCCGAGCAGCGCCTCGAAGGGCGCGTAATCGTCGTTCTCCACCGCTGCCTTGATGACGCGCTCCACCTGGTGGTTGCGCGGGATGAAGGCAGGGCTCGCTTCGCGCATCATGGCGCGCCGTGCCTCGGGCGTGTCGGGGTCGTCCGCCAGCCGCGCGCGCCAGCCTGGTGTCCAGGCGTCGAAGGCAGCCGGGTCACGGAACAGCGCCCGCACATCCTTCTCCGCGCGCGGCGACAGCGCGGCGTCCGCCAGACGGCGGAAGGTCAGCGTGAAGTCGGCCTCGTTGTCCGCCATGCGCTGCATCAGGTCCTCGATCAGCGCGACATCGCCCTCGCGCGGGGCGGCGAGGCCGATCTTGCGCGCGAGGCCCGACTGCCACGCGGCCTCGAAGCGCGGGGCGAAGCCGGCCAGCACCTCCTGCGCCTCCGCGATCGCGGCGTCCTGGTCCTCGGCGAGCAGCGGCAGCAGCGTCTCGGCGAGACGCGTCAGGTTCCACATCGCGATGCGCGGCTGGTTGCCGAAGGCGTAGCGGCCGCCATGGTCGATCGAGCTGTAGACCTGCATCGGATGGAAGGCGTCCATGAAAGCGCAGGGGCCGAAATCGATCGTCTCGCCCGAGACCGTCATGTTGTCGGTGTTCATCACGCCATGGATGAAGCCGACCAGCATCCAGCGCGCGACAAGCTCGGCCTGTGCCGCGACCACCGCCTCGAGCAGCGCGCGGTAAGGGTTCTCCGCATCGCGCGCCGCCTTGTGGTGCCGTTCGATGACGTGGTCGGCGAGGATCCGCACACCGTCCACGTCCTGGCGTGCGGCGAAGAACTGGAAGGTGCCGACGCGGATGTGACTCGCGGCCACACGGGTCAACACGGCACCTGGCAGCGCATCCTCGCGGAAGACGTATTCGCCGGTGGTCACGGCGGCCAGCGCACGCGTGGTCGGGATGCCGAGCGCGTGCATCGCCTCGCTCACCACGTATTCGCGCAGCACCGGGCCGAGGGCGGCGCGGCCGTCGCCGCGGCGCGAGAAGGGCGTCGGGCCCGAACCCTTGAGCTGGATGTCGCGCCGGCGCCCGTCCCGCGTCACCACCTCGCCGAGCAGGATGGCGCGGCCGTCGCCAAGCTGCGGGACGAAGCCGCCGAACTGGTGGCCGGCATAGGCCTGGGCGATCGGCTCCGCACCCTCCGGCACGCGGTTGCCCGCCAGCACCTCCACGCCCTCGGGCGCGGCGAGTGCCGCGGGATCGAGGCCGAGGTCGCGTGCCAGCGCCTCGTTCACCCGGATCAGCTTCGGCGCCTTGACCGGTGTCGGCGGCAGGCGCGCGTGGAAGCGGTCGGGCAGACGGGCATAGCTGTTGTCGAAGGGAATCCGCATCTCGTCGAGATCGTGCGGGGCGGGGGGCGGGACAAGGGCGCGCTGCCCGCCTAGGCTCGCCGCGCCACGCGGGGGAGGAATGCATGCGCATCGCGGTGCTGCAGTTCACGCATGAGACGGTGACCTTCCTGCCGAACGACACCACGGAGGCGGATTTCCGCTATCCCGGCTCGCCGGCAGCGGGAGAGGCGCTGCTGGCGACCGATCCCAAGGGCTACATGGGCGGCTTCGTCCAGGTCGCGCGGGAATGGCCGGATGTGGAGCTGGTCGGCATCCAATCGCCGCTCTGGCCCAAGACCGGCACCGGATCGGGCTGGATCACCAATGACGCCTTCGAGGCCTTCCTCGGCCGCCAGATCGGGGAACTGCGGCGGCAGGGCCCCTTCGACGGCGCCTATCTCGCGCTGCACGGCGCGGCGGGCGTGCGCGGCGTGGCGCGGCCCGAGGCGGAGATCGCGCGGCGCGTGCGCGCGGCGCTTGGGCCGAAGGCGCGCATCGCCGCCACCTTCGACCCGCATGGCAACGAGGATGCCGAATTCCTGCGCCACGCCGACCTGGCCTTCTGCGTGAAGTTCTTCCCGCATTACGACATGCACCTGCAGGGCGAGCGCGCGGCGCGGATGCTGGTGCGCGCGATCCGCGGCGACTACCGGCCGGCGACGCACACCATCCGCGTCCCGATCCTGGCGCCGACGGTCGTGATGTGGACCGGCGCCTCGCCCTGGTCGGACCTGGTGCAGCGCGCGCAGGTGTGGGAGGCGCGCGAGCCCGACACCTACGTCAACGTCTTCTTCGGTTTCCCCTGGTGCGACGTGCCGGACGCCGGCATGTGCATCCAGGTCACGACGAACGGCGATGCCGCGCTGGCCGAGCGCGTGGCGCGCGACATGGCGGGCTGGATCTGGCGGCGCCGGGCGGAACTGATCCGCGGCACGGTGCTGCACCGGATGAAGGACGGCGTGGCGCTGGCGAAGCAGGCCGTGGCGGAGCGGCGCGCGCCGGTGGTCCTCGCCGACTACAGCGACCGCTCCGGCGCCGCGACCTGGCTGCTGCGCGAGGTCATGGCGCAGGGGCTGGCGCGCACGCTGGTCGCGACCGTCGCCGATGCCGCGGCGGTGAGGGCAGTGCTGGAGCGCGGCGCGCAGCCGGGCGATGCCTTCGACATGGAGGTGGGCGGGCGGCTCGCGGAGTCCGACGGCAATCCGGTGCGCGTCACCGGCGCGATCCTCGGCATCGGCACCGCCACGACGTCGCGCGCGATGGGCGGCGGCGACCGCTGGGTGATGGTCGGCTTCGGCGAGGGCAACGTCCTCGTGCTCAGCCCCTTCCTGGTGCAGATCACCGAACCGCAGGAGCTCTGGAGCCTCGGCCTCAAGCCCGCCGATTTCGACGTCATCGCCATCAAGTCGCGCGTGCATTTCCGGCGAGGCTTCGACGACAGCGGCTTCGCGCCGGCGATCCTGCTGGTCGAGCCGGACGAACCGTTCCTGGGCACGGCGCGGCTGGAGGCGCTGCCGTTCGAGAACCTGAAGCTGGCCGACTACTACCCCTATGGCGATCCGCCGAATCCGCTCGGCTGATCAGCCCACGCGTTCGTAGGAGAGGCGCCGCGCCAGCCAGCAGCCGAGCTCGATCCCGGTGACGCGCCCGTCCTCGCGCCGCACCGCCAGCGTCCAGTCGCCCGGCGGCGTGTGGTCCAGCGCGCGCCAGCAGGGCAGCGCCCAGAGATCCGGACCGACCGGCTCCAGCAGCTCCATGCGCGAGGTCCCGAGGAAACCGGAGAAGGCGCCGTAGAGCGCGCCGCCGGCATCGGCGATCTCCAGCCCCGCATCCAGCTCCGCGCAGCGGTAGCGGCCCGCGATGTCGGGGTGCGCGGCGCCGGCGGCGGGCAGCAGATGCGAGGACTGGTTCTCCTGCGGTCGGTCCATGCGCAGCCCGGCGGCGTCGCGGACCAGCCGCGTGCGGCCATTCGTCGCGCTGCCGTCCGGCTGCAGGTCGAGACGCTCGGCGTTGTGGCCGAAGCGCAGCCGGACGCGGCCGGGACCGGCGCCATCGAGGCGCACGGACAGCCCCGTCTCCGGCTCGCGCCACGCGCCGAGCCACTCGGGTGCCGGCAGCGTCTCGTCCGGTCCCGCCCGCCGCTCGTCCAGCACCGCCGCCACCGCATCCAGCGCAGCGGCCGCAGCGTCCGCGAGGTGGTTCAGGAACACGACCACCGACAGCCGTTCGGCGGCGAGATGGATGCGGTGGCTCCGCCAGCCGCGCAGCGCGCCGCCATGCCCCGTCGTCGCGCGGCCGAACTCCATGCCGCGGCCGAGGCCGAAGCCGTAGGGCGCTGGCGCGCCGTTCGCGAAGGTCACGGGCGCGGAGAGCCGCGCGTAGAGCGAGGACGGATCGTCGCGCGTCGCGTCGATATGCCGCTCCCAGGCGATCATGTCGTCGAGGCTGGCCGCGATCCCGGCATCGCCGGTCCAGATCACGTTGTTGACCGCGGCGCGGAAGCCGCTTGCCTGCGCGCCTTCGTAGCCCTCCGTCCCGTCCGGCAGCGCGCGCGTGTCGGCGGCGAGGATCGCGGTCTCCATCCCGGCGCGGTCGAAGATGCGGCGGCGCAGGAGCTCGGCGAAGGACCGTCCCTCGCGCTCCTCCAGCGCGTCGGACAACAGCCGAAAGTTCTGGTTGGAATAGGAGTAGCGCGTGCGCGGCTGGAACTGCAGCGTGCGGGTGCCCGCGATGACGCGCGCGGCCTCCACCTCGCCGAAGCCCGATTCCGCCGGCGCGCCGTGCAGCATCGCCACCGCCCAGTAGTCGCGCAGCCCCGACTGGTTGTGCGCGAGCGCCAGCGCGTCCGGCGCCGCGTCCAGCAGCGGCAGGCGCCGGCGGATCAGCGGATCGAGCGCGCGCGGGTCGTCCCAGGCGTCGAGCATGGCGGCACAGGTGAACTGCTTGGTGATGGAGCAGATCCGGAACAGCGAGCGCGGCGTGAAGGGGATGCGCCGCTCGGCATTGGCGAAGCCCCAGGCGTGGCGGACCAGCACCTCGCCCGCGCGCAGGATGGCGATGGCCCCGCCCGGCCCCGGATAGTCGCGCGGCAGGGCCTGCAGCAGGCGGTCGAGGCGGGCGGCGAGGTCGGTCATGGCGCGCAGTCTCCCCGCGTCGCGGCCACAAGGCCAGATCCGCGCGCGGACATCGGGCCGCGCCGATTGCCGAGGCGGCGCCCGGCCTCGTTCCGGCCGCCGAGCGAAGGCGCTGACGGCTTGCCGATCCGCGCGGCAGCCTGCACGCAGGGACCATGCACGCCGCACGCGCCCGCCTGACCCTCCTTGCCCTCGCCCTGGCCCTGCCGGCCTGCGCGCCGGGCATTGCCTCGCGCGAGGGGCTGACGCTCGAGCCCGGCATGGCGCGCATCGCGCTGGTCCGGTACGCGGACACGACGCTCGGGTCGGAGGGCGCGCAGATCGCGGTGAACGGGGTCGCGGTCGGCACGCTCGGCCGCGGCCAGCGCGCCGCGGTCGATGTCCCGGCCGGGCCGGTGACGGTCATGGCGAGCGCGACGGCGCCCGGACAGTGGGTGCTGCGCTTCCCCGCCGTGCCGGGCGGCCGCTACGAGGTCGAGGTGGTGCCGCGCGCCATCGCCGCGCTGCCGGCCGCGGGCTTCGGCACGCTCGGGATGCTGGGCGAGGCGGCGGTCAATCCGGAGGCGTCGGGAAGCTTCGCGCTGTCCATCGTCTCCGCCGCGCCGCCGCTCGGCCGCGGCGCGCCGGCGATGGGCGGGCCGAAATAGGTCGACGCGGCGGCGCTACCGCCGGCGGCCGCCGAGCAGCCCG
>NZ_JAKJIB010000294.1 GCF_021864505.1 Falsiroseomonas oryziterrae | reverse complement strand
CGCCGCCGACCTCGCCCGCCTGGTGCTGGCGCGGCTGCCGGAGGAGGATCCGCGGCTCGCCGCCGACCGCCGCGTCGCCGCGCGCCTGGCCGCCGAGCGCGCGCGTGCCGCCTCCGAGGCCTTCCGGCGCCACGGCATGGACTGGGACGAGATGCGCGCCCTCGGCCTGCCCGCCTCCGCGATCGAATCCGCGCTGCTCGAGGCGCTGCCGGCGCGGATGGAGGCGCTGCTCGACATCGGCACCGGCACCGGCCGGCTGCTGGAACTGGCGACGCCGCGGGCGGAGCGCGCGCTCGGCGTGGATATGAGCCGCGACATGCTGGCGCTGGCGCGGGCGCGGCTGGCGGAACGCGGGCTCGCGGACCGGGCCGGCGTGCGCCAGGCCGACATGTACCGGCTGCCCTTCGGCGATGCGTCCTTCGACGCCGTCGCGCTGCAGATGGTGCTGCACTATGCCGAGGATCCGGCCGCCGCGCTGGCCGAGGCCGCGCGCGTGCTGCGGCCGGGCGGGACGCTGCTGCTGGCGGACCTCGCGCCGCATGACGACGCCGCGCTGATGCAGCGCCAGGCGCATCGCTGGCCCGGCTTCGACGACGCGCAGCTTGCCGGCTGGCTGGGTGCCGCCGGCTGCACGCTGGCCTCCGCCCACACCATCCCCGGGCCGCTCGCCGTCCGGCTCTGGTCGGCGCGCCGCCAGCCCGCCCCCGTCGCCCCTGTCTCCGCTCTCGCCCAAGGCTGAACCGCATGTCCCGCCCCCATCTCCTCGACGCGCTGCGCGATCGGGTCCTGCTCTGCGACGGCGGCTTCGGCGCGCGCATCCAGGGCATGACGCTCGACATCGAGCGCGACTTCCTGGGCAAGGAGAACTGCACCGAGGTGCTGATCCTCTCGCGCCCCGACATCGTGCGCGACATCCATCGCGGCTACTTCGAGGCCGGCGCCGACATGGTGCTGACCAACACCTTCGGTGGCAGCCCGGTCACGCTCGGCGAGTTCGAGCTCGAGGACCGCGCCTTCGAGATCAACAAGGCGGCGGTGGAGCTGGCGCGCGAGGCGTCGGAGGGATTCTCGGATGGCCGGCCGCGCTGGGTGATCGGCGACATCGGGCCGGGGACGAAGCTGCCGACGCTCGGCAACATCGACTACGACACGCTGGAAGCCGCGCTGGTCGTGCAGTGCCGCGGGCTGATCGCGGGCGGCGCGGATGCGCTGCTGACCGAGACCAACCAGGACACGCTCTACATCAAGGCCGCGGTGAACGCGGCGAAGATCGCCCGCGCCGAGGCCAAGTCCGACATCCCGGTCTTCGTGCAGGTGACGGTGGAGACGACCGGCACGCTGCTGGTCGGGCCCGACATCTCGGCCGCCGCCGCGGTCGTGCATGCGCTCGACGTGCCGCTGATCGGGCTGAACTGCGCGACGGGGCCGCAGGAGATGGCCGAGCATGTGCGCTGGCTGTCGAAGAACTGGCCCGGCCTGATCTCCGTGCAGCCGAATGCCGGCCTGCCGGAGCTGGTGGACGGGAAGACGCATTACCCGCTGACGCCGGCGGAGCTCGCGACCTGGATGGAGCGCTTCGTCACCGAGGACGGGCTGAACCTGATCGGCGGCTGCTGCGGCACCTCGAACCCGCATATCGCGGCGCTGGATGCGATGCTGCGCAAGCTCGCGGGCGGTGCGGCGCGGCCGGCGCCGGTTGTGCGCAAGCCGGTCTGGGTGCCTTCGGTCGCGAGCCTCTACACCGCGACGGCGCTCCGGCAGGAGAACAGCTACTTCTCGATCGGCGAGCGCTGCAACGCGAACGGCTCCAAGGCCTGGCGCGAGCGGCAGGCGGCGCATGACTGGGACGGGTGCCTGGCAATCGGCCGCGAGCAGGTGGCGGAAGGATCGAACAGCCTCGACGTCTGCACCGCCTTCGTCGGCCGCGACGAGATGGCGGAGATGAACGAGGTGGTGCGCCGCTTCACCAGCAGCGTGAACTCGCCGCTGGTCATCGATTCGACCGAGACGCCGGTGATCGAGGCGGCGCTGAAGCTGCATGGCGGCAAGGCGATCATCAACTCGATCAACTTCGAGGAAGGCGAGAAGGCGGCGCATGACCGCATGGTGCTGGCGAAGAAGTTCGGCGCAGCGGTGATCGCGCTGACCATCGACGAGGTCGGCATGGCCAAGACCGTCGAGGACAAGGTCCGCATCGCGCGCCGGCTGGTGGATTTCGCCTGCAACAAGCACGGCCTGCCGCAGTCGGACCTGCTGATCGACCCGCTGACCTTCACCATCGCCACCGGCAACGAGGACGACCGCAAGCTCGGCCTCTGGACGCTGGAAGGCATCCGGGCGATCCGGGAGGAGTTCCCGGAGATCCAGATCATCCTGGGCCTCTCGAACATCTCCTTCGGCCTGAACCCGGCCGCGCGGCATGTGCTGAACAGCGTGTTCCTGGATCACGCCGTGAAGGCCGGCATGACGGGCGCGATCGTTCATGTCTCCAAGATCAAGCCGCTGCACCAGATCCCGCCCGAGGAGGTGCAGGTGATGGAGGACCTGATCTGGGACCGGCGGCGCGAGGGCTACGATCCGCTGCAGAAGGTGCTGGAGATGTTCAGCGGCCGGAAGGCCGCCGACACCAGCGCGAAGAAGCGGGCGGAGACGGTCGAGGGCCGCCTCAAGGACCGCATCGTGGACGGCGACCGCAAGGGCCTCGACGAGGAGCTGGCGGATGCGCTGGCGAAGGGGCTGACGCCGCTCGCGATCATCAACGACGTGCTGCTCGACGGCATGAAGGTGGTCGGCGACCTGTTCGGCGCCGGCAAGATGCAGCTGCCCTTCGTGCTGCAGAGCGCCGAGACAATGAAGGCGGCGGTGGCCTATCTCGAGCCCTTCATGGAGCGCGTGGAGGGCCAGGAGAAGGGCACCATCGTGCTCGGCACGGTGAAGGGCGACGTGCACGACATCGGCAAGAACCTGGTCGACATCATCCTGACCAACAACGGCTACAAGGTCGTCAACCTCGGCATCAAGGTGCCGCTGAACGACATCGTCGCCGCGGCGCGCGAGTACAAGGCGCATGCGATTGGCATGTCGGGGCTGCTGGTGAAATCCACCGTCGTGATGCGCGAGAACCTCGAGGAGATGTCGCGCCAGGGCGTCGAGCTGCCGGTGCTGCTCGGCGGGGCGGCGCTGACGCGCAACTATGTCGAGGAGGATTGCGTGAAGGCCTATGCCTGCGGGCGGGTGGCCTATGCGCGCGACGCCTTCGACGGCCTGCACCTGATGGACAAGGTGATGGGCAATGGCTTCGACGACTACCTGGCCGCGCTGCAGGCCAAGCGTGCCGGCAAGGCGAAGAACGAGAAGCGCGTGCTGGGCCAGGCCGATCCGCGCGGCTTCGCGCCGGTGGACGTGAACTACGCGCAGGCGCGCCGGCGTCGCGTGAGTGTCGAGAGCCAGGCGCCCGCGCCGCCCTTCTGGGGCGCGCGCGTGATGGAGGCCGCGCCGAAGGCGCTGGTGCCCTTCATCAACGAGCGCAGCCTCTATCAATTCCAATGGGGCTTCCGGAAGTCGGGGCGCAGCCTCGAGGACTTCCTCGGCTGGGCGAAGCAGGAGCTGCGCCCGGTGCTGAAGCGCATGCTCACGCTGACGGAGGAGCAGGAGATCCTCAAGCCGCAGGCGATCTACGGCTATTGGAAGTGCGCGGGCCAGGGCAACGACCTGATCCTCTTCGAGGAGGACGGCGTGACCGAGGCCTGCCGCTTCACCCTGCCGCGCCAGCCGAAGGAGGACGGCGAGTGCATCGCCGACTTCGTGACGGATGTGGAGGACGGGCGCGACGTGATCGGCCTGCAGGTCGTGACCGTGGGCCAGAAGGCGTCCGACGTCGCGCGCGAGTGGTTCGAGGAGAACCGCTACCAGGATTATCTTTATCTCCACGGCCTCGGCGTCGAGATGGCGGAGGCGATGGCGGAATACGTCCACAAGCGCATCCGCGCCGAATGGGGCTTCGCCGCCGAGGACGAGCGCGACATCGAGAAGATGCTGCAGCAGGGCTACCGGGGCGGGCGCTATTCCTTCGGCTATCCCGCCTGCCCGCGGCTCGAGGACCAGGCGCCGCTGCTGAAGCTGCTGCAGGCGGAGCGCATCGGCGTGGAACTGTCCGACGAATGGCAGCTCCATCCGGAGCAATCCACCAGCGCCATCGTGCTGCACCACCCGCGGGCGAAGTATTTTTCGGTCTGAACCTTGCTGCCGCGAGACGGTTGTCACGGAGACGGCCACCTGGGAAGGACGGGGCATGGTCACGGACGGCCTGCTGGTCTGGGGATGCGCGACGCCGCGGACGATGCGCGTCCACTGGGCGTTGCACGAACTCGGCCTGACCTACGGCTGCGAGCCGATCCGCCCACGCTCGCCGGAGCAGCAGGGGCGGCATTCGCGGCCGTGAGCCCGCGCGGCAAGATCCCGGTGCTGCAGGATGGCGCGCTGACGCTGACCGAAAGCGCGGCCATCGTGAACCACCTTGCCATGCGCCACGGCCGCGACGGCGCGCGGCTGATGCCTGCCGATGCGGAAGGCCGTGCGCGCTACGACGAGTGGTGCTTCTTCATCATGACAGAGCTCGACGCCACCAGTCTCTACGTCTTGCGCCGTCACGTCGGCCTGCCGCACATCTATGGCGAGTCGCCGGAGGCGGTGCGCGCGGCGCGCGCCTATTTCAAGCGGCAGGCAGGGAGCGTCGCGGCCAGTCTCGGTGATGGCCGGCCCTGGCTTCTCGGCGAAGCTTTCAGCGGTGCCGACATCCTGCTCGCGACCTGCCTCGATTGGGCTGCCGCCAGCGACTTGGCCTTGCCCGATGGCGTGCTGGACTATCATGCTCGGGCGCGCGCGCGACCTGCCTATGCCGCGGCACGGCAGGCCAACCAGGCTGGTCACTGGACGCACCGCTGAGGCTCGGTTCCCGAGGGTTGCCGGGTCGGGGGAGGGCGGGGCAAGACTCTCCCTCATCCCCTCTGAGGAAGGCTGACACTTGGCCGAGAACAGGGCCTCGCGCATCGAGCACATCGCCACGGCCTCCGTCGCCGTGGCGCTGCTTGTGCTCGCGCTGAAGGCGGGTGCCTGGTGGCTGACGGGGTCGGTCGCGCTCTTCGCCGACGCGCTGGAATCGGTGGTGAACGTCGCCGCCGCCATCGCCGCGCTGCTCGCCATCCGCCTCTCGCAGCTGCCGCCCGACGCCAACCACCCCTACGGCCATGCGAAGGCGGAATACTTCTCCGCCGTGCTGGAAGGCGCGCTGATCATCGTCGCCGCCATCCTGATCCTGCAGGAGGCGTGGAGCGCCTGGCAGGAGCCGCGCGCGCCGGAACAGGCGGCGGCCGGCCTCGTCGTCGCCGCGGTCGCCACCGCGGTCAACGCGGCCTGGGCGGCGGTGCTGTTCCGCCGCGGGCGG
>NZ_JAKJIB010000293.1 GCF_021864505.1 Falsiroseomonas oryziterrae | reverse complement strand
GCGCGGCGGCGGCGCGCTGCTGCGCGTGGTCTCGCGCGCCGCAGCCGACGACGCGCAGCGCAACGCCGCGGCCGCCCGGCTGCAATCGGTCGGCGCCCTCGCCGGCGGCATCGCGCACGACTTCAACAACCTCCTGGCCGCGGTCACCGCCAGCGCGGAGACGGCCTTGGCGCGAGATCCGGGCAGCGCGGCGGCGCCCGAACTGCTCCAGGTGCTCGACAGCGCCGCCCGCGGGGCCGCGCTCGTGCGTCAGCTTCTGGCCTTCGCCCGCCAGCAGGCGCTGCAACCTCGTGTCGTCGAGCTGAACGAGGCGGTCACCGGCATCGCCGGATTGCTCCAGCGCCTTCTCGGCCGCCATGTCAGGCTCTCCGTCGAGCTCGAGGAGCCAGGCCGACGCGTGCGCATCGACCCCACGCAGCTCGACCAGGTGATCATGAACCTGGCCCTCAACGCGCGCGACGCGATGCCGGGCGGCGGCCGCCTGCGGATCGCGACCGGGCACGCGGTGGTGCTGCAGCCTGAGCCGATCGGCCAGGAGGAACTCGCGCCAGGCCGCTACGTGCTGCTGGAGGTCGCGGATACCGGCGGCGGGATCCCGCCCGCGCTGCTGCCGCGGATCTTCGATCCGTTCTTCACGACCAAGCGCGAGCAGGGCGGCACGGGGCTGGGGCTGTCGACAGTGCATGGGATTGTGCGCCAGTCCGGCGGCTTCATCGCCGCCGACAGCCGTCCGGGCGAGGGGACGACCTTCCGGATCTGGCTGCCGCGGCACGACGGCCCGTCCGAGGCGCCGGTCGCGCATGATCCGGTCCAGCCGCAGGCCCCCCCGGAGCGCCGTGCCTCCGGACCGGTCCTGCTGGTCGAGGACGAGCCGCCGCTGCTCCGCCTCGCTGCCGAGGCGCTCAGGCGCGCCGGCTTCGAAGTGATCGCGGCCGGCGCGGCAGAGGAGGCGCTCGATCTCGTCGAGAGCGGCGGGGCGCGGCCGGCGGCGCTCGTCTCGGATGTCGTGATGCCCGGCCTCGACGGCTTCGCCCTGGCCGCGCGGCTGCGAGCAGGGGATCCGGACCTGCCGGTGCTGCTCGTCTCGGGCTACGCCGAGGCAGCGCTCGGTCGGGACCTGGCTGCGGAGCGGCTGCGGTTGCTCGCGAAACCCTATCGCCTGGGTGATCTGGTGGCCGAGATGCGCGCACTGCTGCCGGCGGACGGGGCGAAAGTTTCCTAAATGTTCTTGTTTGCCACCCCGATCCGGGCCATATTCCGGATGGGTCGCCGCCCGCTTGCGTCGCGTCTTGGAGTCGCGCCGCGCAATCGGGCAAGGTGGCGTGGGGCGTGACCGTGGGTTGGCGATTCGCCGCCGTGGTTGCGCATTCTGGTTGAGACGGGGCAGCGGGGAGATCGGGCCCAATGGACAAGACGAAGGCTCTGGATGCCGCGCTGAGCCAGATCGAGAGGTCCTTCGGCAAGGGCTCGATCATGCGCATGGGCAACAAGTCTGCCGATGCGGAGGTCGAGGTGATCTCGACCGGCTCGCTCGGGCTCGACCTCGCGCTCGGTATCGGCGGCCTGCCCAAGGGCCGCATCGTGGAGATCTACGGGCCGGAAAGCTCGGGCAAGACGACGCTCGCGCTGCACGCCATCGCCGAGGCGCAGAAGAAGGGCGGGACCTGCGCCTTCATCGACGCCGAGCATGCGCTCGATCCCGGCTATGCCCGCAAGCTCGGCGTGGACGTCGACAACCTGCTGATCAGCCAGCCCGACGCCGGCGAGCAGGCGCTCGAGATCGCCGACACGCTGGTGCGGTCCGGCGCGATCGACGTGCTGGTCGTGGACAGTGTCGCGGCGCTGGTGCCGCGCGCCGAACTGGAAGGCGAGATGGGCGACAGCCATGTCGGCCTGCACGCGCGGCTGATGTCGCAGGCGCTGCGCAAGCTGACCGGCAGCGTCTCGCGCTCCAACACGCTGCTGATCTTCCTGAACCAGATCCGCCTCAAGATCGGCGTCATGTTCGGCAACCCGGAGACGACGACGGGCGGCAACGCGCTGAAGTTCTATGCCAGCGTGCGCATGGAGATCCGCCGCATCGGCTCGATCAAGGAGCGCGACACCACCACCGGCAACCAGACGCGCGTGAAGGTGGTGAAGAACAAGATGGCCCCGCCGTTCCGGCAGGTGGAATTCGACATCATGTACGGCGAGGGCATCAGCAAGGTGGGCGAGTTGATCGACCTCGGCGTGAAGGCCGGGGTGGTCGAGAAGTCGGGCGCTTGGTTCAGCTGCGACAGCCAGCGCATCGGGCAGGGGCGCGAGAACGCGAAGCAGTTCATGCGCGACAACCCGGACGTCGCCGACAGCGTCGAGAAGCGCATCCGTGCCCAGGCGAACGGCCTCGCCAATGCGATGCTGGCGGGCGAGGAGACGGAGGCCGCCGCGGCCGAGTGACCGGCGCGGGGGCTTCGCCCCCGCCAACCGGGTCGCCAAGACTGCGATCGGCAGGTCCGGCCAGGGACGTTGTCCCGGGCGTCGCCGGCAGGCTTCCCCGCGATGCGGGTTCCTGTACCCGACCTGCGGACGGAGCGACGGCTCCGCGGGACCATGAGCCTCGGTCGGGGCGCTGCTCCTGCGCGCCGACGGCTCACTCCAGCCCTGCGAGCCTCAGGCCTTCCTCGTAGTGGGCGCGGTCTTCGGCGCGCGCCATGGGATTTCGTCGGCTCGCGCGCTCGACCGAAAAATCGGGCTCGATCTCCGCCAGGCGACGCCGCAATGCTGCCGCTTCCTCGCGCTCTCCGAGATGGCCAAGGGCGCTCAGCAGGAACTTGTAAGGGTAGCTGATGGCCGGTTGCAGCGCGATCGCCTGCCGCCCGGTCTCCGCCGCTTCCTCGTGCCGCTTCTGCAGCAGCAGCGGGATGCCACGCGCCGCGTCGAAGAAGAAGGAGTGCGGATGCAGCGGCGACAGGCGCTTGTAGCGGTCGAGGCGCTGCAGCGCCCGCTCATGCTCGCCGAGATAGCTCTCCGTCATGCCCGAGAAGACCCAGGCCATGGCAAGGTTCGGGTTCAGCGCCAGGGCCCGCTCGTGCAGCGTCCGCGCCTCGCGCAGGCGGTGGTGCAGGAAGGCGCTGACGTGCCCGAAGACCGTCAGCGCCTGGGCGTCCTGCGGATCGAGCGCCATGGCGCGCTTCGCAAGGCGCTCGGCCTCGACGAAGGCGTAGCTGTCCTCCGCCCAGCCCTGGCCGACGAGGAAGAGATGCCAGTAGGCGTGCCAGGAGAAGGCCGGCGCGTAGTCCGGCTCGAGCGACGTCGCGCGTTCGAGCAGCGACCCGGCCTCGAGGAAGCTCTCGCGGTCGAGCTGGTGCAGCGCGGGAATGGCGCGCAGCACGAGGTCGTAGGCGGTGCCGCTCACGCTGCGCCGCGTGCCCGCGCGCTCCGCCTCGATCAGCAGGATCTCGGGGTCGATGCGCGCGACGAGTTCCGCTGCCGTCTCGTCCTGCAGGGTCAGCATGTCGTCCGCCTCGCGCTCGAAGCGCTGGCTCCAGACGATCGTCTCCGGCGGCCGCAGGTCGGTCAGCCGCAGCGAGACGCGCACGCGCGTGCCGCTCCGTTGCACCGTGCCGGCCAGCAGGAAGTCGAGACCGAGATCCTGCGCGGCCGCCACCTCGCCGCTGCGTGACGCCGCTGCGGCGAGCGAGGCGCTGTTGGCGATGAACAGCCAGCGGAAGCGCGAGAGGGCGGTAGTGATCTCCTCCGCCAGCCCGACCGCCAGGTGCTCCTCCGTCTCGACGCCAAGGATGCGGAGCGGAAGCACGCCGAGCCGTGCGCCGCGCGTTGCCGGCCGCTTCGGCGCAGCCGTGCCGAGGCTCGTGACCAGCGGCGCCTCCGCCGCGCCGGTCGCCGCCGTGCCGCAGAGCGCGCGCACCAGGCGCTCGGTCTCCGGCGACGGGGCGGCGCCGAAGCGGGTGTGCAGCAGCGTGCGGCACTGCTCGTATGCGGCAAGCGCGCCGGCCCGATCGCCGAGGTCCGATTGCGCACGGATCAAGGCGCGCCAGCCGGCCTCCTGCAGCGGGTCGATCTCTACCAGGCGTCGCGCCGCGGCCAGCATGGCGCGCGGCCCGCCGGCGGAGGCGAGCAGCGCATTGGCACGCGTCACCGCCGCCTCCTGCAGCCTCCGGCGCTGCTCGGCCAGCCAGCCGTCGAAGGCCCGATCGACGCCGTCGAGGTCGCTCAGGAACTCGCCGGTCAGCAGGTCGAGCGTTTCCGGCTGCGACGGGCCGGGACGCAGCACCTCCACCGCGTCGGTCCAGACCAGGTCCTTGCGGAGCGCCAGCGTCTCGCGCGTCGGCAGCAGCAGCGGCACGCCGGCCGGCGCCAGGGACTCGCCGAGTTCGTGCACGGCCTGCCGCAGCGAGCCGCGCTGCTGTTCAACGCCGCGTCGCGACCACAGGAGGTCGGCCAGTCGCGCGCGGGGTACCGTCGCGCCGCCGGCCATGGCGAGGATGGCGAGCAGGGCGCGCGCCTTGCGGGACCGCGGCAGCACCGACATCGAGCCGAGCGTCCAGGCTTCCATCTGCCCGATCAGCACGAGGCGCAGCCGCGGTACGTCCTCGGGCGGCAGCGCCGCGTCCGGAGGAGCGTCGAAAGTCTGGACGTGAGTGACCACGGAGCCGCCCATGCCACGAAAATAGTGTGACGGAGGTCGCGCGTCACCTTCTGGTTGATACATGACCGCCATCCTGGCGTCGGCGCGTGCCGGGGCAGGCGCTGCACGTCAAGAGCGAGGGACGGATCCGATGGGGACATCGGCCTTGTCGCCCGCCGGCCTGCCATCCGTGCCGGCGTCTTGCTGCCGGCAGGGCATCGCTTCCTGGCCGGGCGCATGGTCCGCCACGCAACCGCAATTGGTCGAAGTTCCATCGCGAGACTCCCGCAATGGTTGTGGGTGGTCCGGACACTAGGCGCAGCCACTCCAAGTGGCGCGTGAGATCGCCGTTGCGCGCGTGAATCCGCCATCAAGCGGTGGCCTGTCGCGCTGCGCGAGCGCCGCGACAGGCCTGCGCGCATTGACCGTGTTTTCACGGAATAAAAACTTAACATGATAGCACGGATCGGAATAAATACCAGACTGTGTCAGGCGGACATCGCCTGCCGAAGCGGATCCACCCAACAGAACCCCCAGCCGAGGACGAATGACCATGACGCCCACCAACAAGCTCTCGATCTCGCTCGCTGCTGTCGCCGACGCCGGCAAGGTGCGCCTCGGCGCCGGGTTGAAGACCGCGCCGCGCCCGGTTCCGGCGGCGGTGGCGGATGAGGGCAAGGTGCGCCTCGGCGCCGGGCTGAAGACCGCGCCGCGCCCGGTTCCGGCGGCGGTGGCGGATGAGGGCAAGGTGCGCCTCGGCGCCGGGCTGAAGGCCGCGCCGCGCCCGGTTCCGGCGGCGGTGGCGGATGAGGGCAAGGT
>NZ_JAKJIB010000292.1 GCF_021864505.1 Falsiroseomonas oryziterrae | reverse complement strand
GGCGGGCACGGGCGGCGGCAGGGCCACCGCGCGCGGGGCGGGCGCCGCGGCGCCGGAGGCAGCGCCAGGCATCTGCATGCTCTCCCGGAAGAAGCGGAAGAACTCGCTGTCGGGCGACAGCAGCATCCGCGTCTCGCCCTGGCTGAAGGCCTCGCGATAGGCCTGCATGGTGCGCCAGAACTGGAAGAATTGCGGATCGCGCTGGAAGGCCTCGGCGAAGATGCGGATCGCGTCTTGCTCGCCCTGGCCGCGCAGGATGTCGGCCTGCGCCTGCGCCTCGGCGAGCAGCACGGTCCGCTCGCGGTCGGCGCGCGCGCGCACCTGCGCCGCCACCTCGGCGCCCTCCGCGCGGGCCTCCCGCGCGACGCGCTCGCGCTCGGACTGCATGCGGTTCAGGATCGCCTGGGTGTTCTCGTCCGGCAGGTCGGCGCGGCGGATGCGCACATCCGTCACCTCGATGCCGAAGCGCCGCGCCTCCTCGTTCACCTGGCGGCGGATCTCGCCCATGATCCGCGTCCGGTCGGTGGACAGCACGCTCAGCAGCGGCTCGTTGCCGAGCACGCGGCGGAGAGCGGAGGTGACGATCGAGTTCAGCCGCGCGCGGATGCCCGCCTCGGCCGCGCCTGCCGTCTGGAAGAACAGCAGCGGGTCGGTGATGCGGTAGCGCGTGAAGCTGTCCACGATCAGCCGCCTTTGGTCGCCGAGGATCACCTCCTCGCCCGCCGCCTCGTAGTCGAGCAGGCGGCGGTCGAAGGCGATCACCGACTGCACGAAGGGGATCTTCGCCTGCAGCCCCGGCTCGGTGATCACGCGGATCGGCTGGCCGAACTGGGTGATCAGCACCTGCTGCGTCTGGTGGACCGTGAACAGCGTGGAGGAGGCGACGACGATGCCGACCGCCGCCGCCACCGCGAGGATGAGGGCGCGGTTCATCGGGGCACTCCCTGCGGGCGGGCGGGCATCTGGTTAGGATTCCCGAGCTGCGGCGCCGGCGCCGGACGGGTCAGTTGCGGCGCGGCGGCCACCGGGGCGCGGGAGACTTCGCCGCCGAGGTTCAGGAACGGCACGACGCCCTGCAGCCCGCTGTCCACCAGCACGGTCGGGTTGCGGCGCAGGATCTCCTCCATGGTCTCGATGTACATCCGCCGCAGCGTCACGTCCTGCGCCGCCTGGTAGGCGGTGAGCACGCTGACGAAGCGCTGCGCCTCGCCTCGGGCGCGGGCGACGTTAGACTCGCGGAAGCCCTCGGCTTCCTGGACCATGCGCTCCGCCTCGCCGCGCGCCCGCGGGATGATGTCGTTGCGGTAGCTCTCGGCCTCGTTGCGCGCGCGCTCGCGGTCGGCATTGGCGCGCTGCACGTCGCGGAAGGCGTCCACCACCTGGGTCGGCGGGTCCACCTTCTGCAGCTGCACCTGCGTGATCTCAACGCCGGCGCGGTACTGGTCCATGATCGCCTGGGTCCCCCGCCGGACCTCCTGCTCGATCTGCGCGCGCGCTTCCGTCAGCGCGGGCTGGATCGGCGTGCGGCCGATCACCTCGCGCATCACGCTCTCGGCCGCGGACTTCACCGTGACCTCGGGGTTGCGCGTGTTGAACAGGAACTCGCCCGCGTCGCGGATGCGCCAGAACACCGCGAAGTCGATGTCGATGATGTTCTCGTCGCCGGTCAGCATCAGCGACTCCTCCAGCACGTCGCGCGCCGCGATCGGGCGCGCGCCGACGGGGGTGTCGCCCGGGGCGCGGAAGCCGACATCCACGCGGTTGATGCGCGTGACGCGCGGCGTGGTCACGCTCTCGACCGGCCAGGGGATGTGATAGTTGAGGCCCGGCGGCGCGGTGCGGTCGAAGGCGCCGAAGCGCATCACCACGCCCTGCTCGTCCGGATTGACACGATAGAAGCCAGAGGCTGCCCACAGCGCCACCAGCACCAGCCCGATCAGCGCGAGACCCTTGCCGCCCGACCCGCGCGGCAGCCACCGCCGCACCGCGTCCTGTGCCTGGCGGATCACGTCGTCGAGGTCGGGTCCCGGCCCGCGGCCACCCCCGCCCCCGCCGCCGCCCGGCGGCTGCGGCGCGCCCCACGGCCCGCCCGGTCGTGGGTTGCCCCAGGGGCTCGGCCCGCCGCTGTTGTTCCACGCCATCGGGTACTTGGCCTCCTCTATCCCGGCAGTCAGGCAACTCCTCCGGCCCAGGAGGGGTGCAGCCGCCGCGCCGCTAGTCCATATCACCGCCACGAAGCGTGCGGCAGGCCGGGTTACGGCTCGGTCACGCCGATATCTTGTCGGGAGAGAGGTTTTTCAAGCGATGGGCGAGACCCTGGAGTCCCGGGTGCGGCAGGCACTCCGGGCCGTGCGCGACCCGGCCAGCGGCCGCGACGTGGTCGAGGCCGGCATGGTGGACGGGCTCGTCGCCAAGGACGGCATGGTGCAGTTCGCCATCCAGGTCCCGCGCGAGCGCGCCCGCGACTCGGAACCGCTGCGCGCCGCGGCCGAGAAGGCCGCCTCCGCCGTCCCCGGCGTGCTGTCGGCCACCGTCGTGCTGACGGCCCACCGGGCGGAGGCCCCGAAGGCCCCTTCCGGCCCGGCGCCGGGCGGCAAGGCCGCGCCCGGCCAGGGCCCGATGCTCCTGCCCGAGGTCGGTGCCATCGTCGCGGTGGCCTCCGGCAAGGGCGGCGTCGGCAAGTCCACCACCGCGGTGAACCTCGCCGTCGCCCTGGCCTCCCAGGGGCTGCGCGTCGGGCTGCTGGATGCCGACATCTACGGCCCGTCCCTCCCCCAGATGCTCGGCACGCGCGAGCGGCCGCGCGCCGAGCAGCAGCGCATCATCCCGCTCCAGCGCTGGGGGCTGAAGGCGATGTCCATCGGCTTCCTGGTGGAGGAGGAGACGCCGATGATCTGGCGCGGCCCGATGGTGATGGGCGCGCTTGAGCAGCTGATGGGCCAGGTGGAGTGGGGCGCGCTCGACGTCATGGTCGTGGACATGCCGCCCGGCACCGGCGACGCGCAGCTGACGATGAGCCAGCGCGTGCCGCTGGCCGGCGCGGTGATCGTCTCCACCCCGCAGGATGTCGCGCTGATCGATGCGCGGCGTGGCGTGCGAATGTTCGAGAAGGTCGGCGTGCCGGTGCTCGGGCTGATCGAGAACATGTCATTCTACTGCTGCCCGAATTGCGGCCACCGCGCCGAGCTCTTCGGCCATGGCGGCGGCCGGGCGGAGGCCGAGCGGCTCGGCGTCGAGTTCCTGGGCGAGCTGCCGCTCAAGCTCGCGATCCGCGAGCTGGCCGATGCCGGCACGCCGATCGTCGCGGCCAAGCCCGAGACGGAGGAGGCGCAGGCCTACCAGCGCATCGCGACGCGCCTGCGGGAGAAGCTGGCCGAGCGCAGCGGCGCCAAGGCGGGGCCGAGGATCGTGATCGAGTAGCGCCCCGGCGGGTCAGGCCCGGCGCCGCCAGAGCGGCGGCACGACGTTGCCGCGCCGGATCGCCATGGCCAGCAGGATCAGCCCGGTGGCGGTGCAGAGCAGCAGCGCCACCACCGAGGATTCCAGGCCGAAGCTGCCGCCGGTCAGCGCGACAGGTCCGTCGATGCTGGCCCTCATCAGCCCCGGATCGGCGTCGCCGCCCGACACGATGCCGGAGAAGACGGCCGACTGCGTGTAGTTCCAGGACATGTGGAAGCCGATGCTCAGCCAGAGGCGGCGGGTCAGCATGTAGGCGGCGGCCAGAAGCAGCCCCGCCTCGATGCTGATGAAGACGGCGCCCATCACGGTGGCCGCCGGGTTGAGGAGGTGGACGAAGCCGAAGACCAGGGACGACACCACCAGGGCGATCCAGCTGCCGAAGACCTCCTCGATGCTGCGGAACACCACGCCGCGGAACAGCAGCTCCTCGAACATGCCGGAGCTCAGCGCCATCGCCAGCGCCGGCAGCAGGAAGGTCCAGGGGTTCAGCCCCTCGATCCGGTAGATGCCGAGAGCCATCAGGACCAGCACGCAGGCGACGTAGAGCCCGGCGCCGACCGCGAGGCCAAGGCCAAGCTCCCGTCCCATCCCCGGCAGGGACAATTCCGTCACGCGGCGCCGTTCGACGAAGCGGGCGAAGCCGACATAGACGGCGAGCCCCGCCGCCGTCATGCCCGCCACCCCGGCGGCCGAAGCGAGCGGCCGGCCCGACAAGGCCACCATCACGTCGTTGCTCATCACCAGCATGACAAAGAGCGCGCCGCCGAGCACGACCAGGCGAGCGAGCGGCATCGCCACCGCCCATGGCAGGACGGCCGAGCCGCGTTCCGTGCCTGCCGCCATGCGATCGCCCCTTCCCCCGGCACCGGGACGATAGGCCACGAGAGCGGACCGACCCATACGATTCTTCCGATGTGGGAACTATCCCGGCAGCGGGCGCCGCCGCCGCGCAGCACCGAGACACTCGGCCCCGCGGGATGCGTGGCCGCGCGCGCACATCCCGGCGATCCGGCCCGAATTCGGCCCCGCGGCCGTCGCCGCCGCCCTATCGCTGTCCCGACGCGGGCAGCCACGGGGAGATGCGCGATGGCAGGCGGCGGCGCGGCGGAGGAGGGCCGGCTCTGGGCGGCGGGGGAGGCCTATGAGCCCTATGTCGGGCGCTGGAGCCGCCTGGTGGCGGCGCAGTTCCTGCCGCGGCTCGGCGTGCCACCGGGCGCGCGTTGGCTCGATGTCGGTTGCGGCACCGGCGCGCTGACCGAGGCGATCCTGGAGACCGAGGCCCCGGCCGCGGTGACCGGCGTCGAGCCCTCGGCGGCCTTCCTCGCCTTTGCTCAGCGCCGCGTGACGGATCCGCGCGTCACCTTCCGGCCCGGCGATGCCCAGGCGCTGCCGGTCCCGGATGGTGCCTTCGATGCGGTGGTCAGCGGGCTCGTGCTGAACTTCGTGCCGGACCAACCGAAGGCCGCCGCGGAGATGCGCCGCGTTGCGCGCGCCGGCGCCACCGTCGCGGCCTATGTCTGGGACTATGCCGAGGGCATGCAGATGATGCGCCGCTTCTGGGATGCGGCCGCCGCGCTCGACCCGGAAGGCGCCGGCGGCCGCGACGAGGCGCTCCGCTTCGCGCTCTGCCGGCCCGATCCGCTGCGGGCACTGTTCGAGGCGGCCGGGCTGCGCGCCGTCGAGGTCGCGGCGATCGAGGTCCCGACCACCTTCCGCGACTTCGACGACTACTGGACGCCCTTCCTGGCGGGCGGCGCGCCGGCGCCTGCCTATTGCCTGTCGCTCGACGAGACACGCCGAACGGCGCTGCGCGAGCGTCTCCGCGCCACGCTGCCGGCCGAGCCCGACGGGAGCATCCGGCTCTCCGCCCGCGCCTGGGCGGTGCACGGGACCGCCTGACCGGCGACGCGCTCAACCGAGCAGCGCGTCGGTCTCCGTCGCTGTGGGCATCGCGCTCGCCGCGCCCGGGCGCGTGCAGGCGATCGCCGCGGCGGCGCTGGCGCGGC
>NZ_JAKJIB010000291.1 GCF_021864505.1 Falsiroseomonas oryziterrae | reverse complement strand
GCGGCGGCGAGCAGCACCGCGTCGTGGCCCGCGCGCAGGCCCGCGCGCGGCTGGCGCAGGCGGACGCGGCCGTCGAGCAGCGTGTCCTCGGTGACGTCGCCGGTCACGCGCTCTCGGCCTCGCCCGACTCGCGCAGCACGCGCAGCGCCTGGTCGGCCTCGTCGTCGGGCACGGCGAGGCGGCGGGGGAAGATGCCGATGCCGCCCTCCACCGCGCTGATCGCGGCGTCGAAGACCACCGGGTTGCAGCCGGCATCGCGCAGCAGGGCGAGGAGGAAGGAGAGCCGTACCGGGTCGGTGGTGGCGACGACGACGCGCAAGGGACCTCCCGGAACGACGATCCGGGGCCATCTGCCGGGCGGCGACGGCACCGGCCCCAAGCTTGCCCCCCAACTTGCCCCTGGGGGGGGCGGGGGCTAGGTTGCCGCGCAGCGAACCGAGGTCAAGTGAGCGTGGATCTGCCCCTGCCGACCAGCGAAGCCGCCCTGCGCGCGCCTGCCGGCGAGGATGCGCTGACGGCGCTCACGACCCTGGTGCGCGAGGATCTCGAGGCCTGCAACCGCCTGATCGTGGAGCGGATGCAGAGCCCGGTGGCGCTGATCCCGCAGCTTGCCGCGCATATCGTCGCCGCCGGCGGCAAGCGGCTGCGGCCGCTGCTGACGCTCGCCGCGGCGCGGATGGCCGGCTATCGCGGCACGCGCCACGTGGCGCTGGCGGCCTGCGTCGAGTTCATCCACACCGCGACGCTGCTGCATGACGACGTGGTGGACGAGAGCGCGCTGCGCCGTGGCCAGGCGAGCGCGAACGCGCTGTTCGGCAACAAGCCCTCCGTCCTCGTCGGCGACTTCCTTTTCGCCCGCGCCTTCCAGCTGATGGTGGAGGACGGCTCGCTCGAGGTGCTGCGGATCCTCTCCGCGGCGTCGGCCACCATCGCGGAGGGCGAGGTGCTGCAGCTCGTCATCCAGAACGACACCTCCTCGACCGAGGCGCAGTATCTCGCGGTGATCGAGGGCAAGACGGCCGCGCTGTTCGCGGCCGCGACCGAGGTGGGCGCGGTGGTCGCCGACCGCCCGGCCGCGGAGCAGACGGCGTTGCGCGCCTATGGCCACAATCTCGGCGTGGCGTTCCAGCTGGTGGATGACGCACTGGACTACTCGGCGGAGCAGGAGCGGCTCGGCAAGACCGTCGGCGACGACTTCCGCGAGGGCAAGATCACGCTGCCCGTGCTGCTGGCCTTCGCGCGCGGGAGCGAGGAGGAGCGCGGCTTCTGGCGCCGCACCATCGAGGAGCGCGAGCAGGCGGAGGCCGATCTCGGCCGGGCGATCGCGCTGATGCAGAAGCACCGCGCCTTCGCCGACACGGTGGCGCGAGCGCGCGACTACGGGATGAAGGCGCTCGCGGCGCTGGAGGCGTTCCCGGACAGCGCCGAGAAGCGCGCGCTGGCTGATATCGTGGAGTTCTGCATCAGCCGCGCGCGCTGAGGGCGTTGCGTCCGGCAGGGGTGCGCTGAGCCACGAACCCCCACGAGTCACGAACCCCCACCCCAACCCTCCCCCGCAAGCGGGGGAGGGAGACTCGACGGGCTCAGACCAGTGCGATGCTCTCGCGACGCAGCTGCACGGTCAGCGCGTCCAGCGCGCGGCCGGTGCGCTCGACCATCTCGTCGATCTCGGCCTCGGTCATGATCAGCGGCGGCGAGAAGGCGACGGTGTCGTTCGCCAGGCCGCGCAGGATCACGCCCTCCGCCTCGCCGGCCTTGATCATGCGTGGGCCGATCTTCAGCGACGGGTCGAAGTTCTTGTGCGCCGCCTTGTCGGCGACGAGCTCGATCGCGCCGACCAGGCCGATGCCGCGCACCTCGCCGACCAGCGGGTGGTCCGCGAAGCGCTCGCGCAGGCGCTTCTGCAGGTGCGGCCCCGTGCGGCGGATGTGCCCGACGATGTCCATCTCGTCGTAGATCTTCAGCGTCTCCACCGCGACGGCGGCGGGCACCGGATGGCCGGAATAGGTGAAGCCATGGCCCCATGTGCCGATGGTCTGGCTGCCATCGGCCAGCGCCTGGAAGACGCGGTCATTGATGATGATCGCGCTGATCGGCAGGAAGGACGCGGACAGCGCCTTGGCGCAGGTGATGATGTCGGGCGTGATCGAATAGGTCTGGCAGCCCCAGTAGTTGCCGGTGCGGCCGAAGCCGCAGATCACCTCGTCGGCGACGAACATCACGTCGTATTTCCGCAGCACCGCCTGGACCTTGTCGAAGTAGGTGGCGGGCGGGATCATCACGCCGCCGGCACCCATCACCGGCTCGGCGAAGAATGCGGCCACCGTGTCGGGGCCCTCGCGCAGGATGGTCTGCTCCAGCTCCTCGGCCAGCCGTGTCGCGTAGTCCTCCTCGGACTCGCCGGGCTTCGCGCCGTGGTAGTGGTGCGGCGTCGAGACATGGATGAAGCGGTCGGAGACCGGCAGGTCGAACATCTTGTGGTTCGCCGGCAGTCCCGTCAGCGAGCCCGAGGCGATGGTGATGCCGTGATACGCCTTGAGGCGGCTGATGATCTTCTTCTTCTCGGGCCGCCCCATCGCGTTGTTGGCGTACCAGATCATCTTGATGGCGGTGTCGTTCGCCTCCGACCCGCTGTTCGCGTAGAACACCTTCGACATCGGGCAGGGCGAGCGCTCGATCAGCATCTCGCTGAGGTCGATCAGCGGCTCGTGCGACTTTGCCGTGAAGGAATGGTAGAAGGGCAGCTTGAGCATCTGCGCATGCGCCGCCTCGACCAGCCGCTTGTTGTCGAAGCCGAGCGAGGCGCACCAGAGGCCGGCGACCGCCTCGATGTATTCCTTGCCCTGGTCGTCATAGACGCGCACGCCCTCGCCGCGCGCGATCACCAGCGGGCCGTTCTTCGCATGCGCGCGGTGGTCGGTGTAGGGATGCAGCACATGCGCGATGTCGCGGACGGCGTTCGAATTGCGGGGCGGGGTCATGGCGCTGGCGCTTCCTCGGCAGTTCTGCGGGCGATGCTAGACCGCGCCGCCCCCGGCGTCACCCGCCGCGCGCGACGGTTGCCGCGGCCCCCGGGCGCGGCCTAATTGGGGCTCGGCGGAGGGCCAGAGATGACCGTGATCAAGCCGCATGCCTCGCATTGGGGCGCCTTCGATGCCGTGGTGGAGGGGGGGCGCGTGGTCGCCGCGCGGCCCTTCGCGCGCGATCCCTTCCCGGGCAGCCTGCTGAACTCCGTCCCCGATGCCGTGCACAGCGCGGCGCGGATCGACCGGCCCTATGTCCGCGAGGGCTGGCTGAAGGGGGGGCGACGCGGCAGCGCGCGCGGCGGCGACGCCTTCGTCCCCGTCTCCTGGGACCAGGCGATCCGGCTGGTGGCGGAGGAGACGGCGCGGGTGCGCGCCGAGCACGGCCACGCCTCCATCATGGGCGGCAGCTATGGCTGGGCCTCGGCCGGGCGCTACCACCATGCGCGGACGCAACTGCACCGGTTCCTCGGCCTCGGCGGCGGCTTCACGGCGCAGGTCACCAACTATTCCTATGGCGCCGGCATGACGCTGATGCCGCACATCCTCGGCACCAACGAGGTGATCCAGGGGCCGGTCACCGACTGGGCGGCGATCCGGCGTCACGCGAAGCTGATGATCTGCTTCGGCGGGCTGCCGCTGAAGAACGGGCTGGTCACCTCGGGCGGCGGCGGCGCGCATGAATACGTGCCGCTGATGAAGGAGGCGGCGGCGGCGGGGCTGCGCTTCGTCAACGTCTCGCCCTTCCGCGGCGACACGGCGGAGTTCCTCGGCGCCGAATGGGTGCCGATCCGGCCGAACAGCGATGCGGCGATGATGCTCGCCATGGCGCATGTGCTGGTCGAGGCGGGGCGCGAGGATCGCGACTTCCTCGCGCGCTGCGCCGTCGGCTTCGACCGCTTCGCGGACTACGTCATGGGTCGGACGGACGGGACGCCGAAGACGCCGGAGTGGGCCGAGAAGCTGACCGACGTGCCCGCCGCGACGATCCGGCGGCTGGCGCTGGAGGCGGCCGGCAGCCCGACCATGCTGACCGCCACCTGGTCGCTGCAGCGCGCCGAGGGGGGCGAGCAGCCCTGGTGGGCGCTGGTCGCGCTGGCCGCGATGCTGGGCACCATCGGCAAGCCGGGGCAGGGGATCGCCTTCGGCTACGGCTCGATGAACGGCATGGGCACGCCGCGCCACGAGGTGCCGAGCGTCGGCGGCGTGCCGGTGAAGAACCCCTGCGGCGCCTACATCCCCGTCAGCCGCATCACCGAGCTGCTGGAGCGGCCGGGCGAGATCCTCCAATACAACGGCCGCGACCTGCTGCTGCCCGACATCCGGATGATCTGGTGGGCGGGCGGCAATCCCTTCCATCACCACCAGGACCTCAACCGGATGCTGCGCGGCTTCAACCGCGCCGACACGATCGTGGTGCAGGAGCCGTGGTGGACCTCGCTCGCGCGCCATGCCGATATCGTGCTGCCGGCGACGACGACGCTGGAGCGCAACGACATCGGCAGCGCGTCGCGCGACCGCTTCGTGCGCGCCATGCACCAGGCGATCGCGCCGGTGGGGCAGGCGCGCAACGACGCGGACATGCTGGCCGACATCGCCGATGCGCTCGGCTACCGCGCGGCCTTCACCGAGCAGCGCGACGAGATGGCGTGGCTGCAGCACCTCTACGGCCTCTGGCGTCGCGCCTGCGCCGGCCAGGGGATCGAGGTGCCCGACTTCGCACAGTTCTGGGAGCAGGGCTTCGTCGAGGTGCCGGCGCCCGAAGCGCCCTTCACGCAATTCGCCGAGTTCCGCGCGGATCCGGAGGCCAACCCGCTCAACACGCCCTCCGGCAAGGTCGAGATCTTCTCCGAGACCATCGCGCGCTTCGGCTACGAGGAGGTCGCCGGGCATCCGGTCTGGCGCGAGCCGCGCGAATGGCTGGGCAGCGAGTTGACGCAGCGCTTTCCGCTGCACCTGCTCTCCTTCCAGCCCTTCACGCGGCTGCATGGGCAGCTGGATGTCGGGCGCGTGGCGGCGGAGAACCGCGTGCAGGGCCGCGAGCCGATCCTGATGCACCCCGAGGATGCCGCGGCGCGCGGCCTCAAGGACGGCGAGGTGGTGCGGGTCTTCAACGACCGCGGCGCGGTGGCGGCGGGGCTGCGCACCACGCCCGACATCCGCCGCGGCGTGGTCGCGATGGCGACGGGCGCCTGGTGGAACCCGGCGCGCCCCGGCGCGACCGATGCGGCCTGCGTGCATGGCAATGCGAATGTCCTGACGCAGGACGTGCCGACCTCGCGGCTGGGGCAGGGCTCGGCGGCGCAATCCTGCCTCGTGCAGATCGAGCGCTGGACGGGCGAGTTGCCGCCGGTGACGGTGCACGCGCCGCCCGCCGTGGCAGAGCCCGGCTGACGATGCGGCGTCGCGCGCTGCTCGGCGCGGCGGCCGCGCTGGCGGCGTCGCCGGCGCTCGGG
>NZ_JAKJIB010000290.1 GCF_021864505.1 Falsiroseomonas oryziterrae | reverse complement strand
GACCGCCGCCATCGCCTCCTCGACCAGCGCGCCCGCCGCCTCGCGGCCGAGCTTCGCCTGCAGCGCCGCGACCCTGTCGGGCGGCGCGCTGGCCGCGATCACGACCGGCCGGGACGCATCGAGCTTCCCCTCCGCCCAGCCGAGCGCCTGCGCGGCCAGCGCCGCGGCATCCGGCGTGGCGAGCGCATCGAGCTCCAGCACCGGTGCGTGATCTCGGGCGAAGCCGATCTGGCCGAGGGTCGCGCGCGAGCAGGAGCCCGCGACGACCGCGCAGAGGCCGGACGGCGCGGGCAGGGCCGCGGCATCGTCGCGCTCCGGCAGCAGGCCGGCCGCGCGGAAATTGGCCGGCAGCCCCATCGCGACGCCGGAGCCGCCGGTGACCAGCGCGTGGCCCGCGACCGCCTCGCCGATCGTGTGCAGGTGCGCATCCGTCACCGCATCGACGATGGCATAGCGCCGGCCGCTGTCGGCGAGCCGCGTGAACTCCCGCCGGATCGCCGCCGCACCCGCCTCCACGACCGCGAAGGGCACCAGCCCGACGCCGCCATCCGTCTGGCGCGACAGCACGCGGACCAGGTCCGGGTCGCGCATCGGCGTGAGCGGGTGGTTCTCCATCCCCGACTCGCTCAGCAGCCGCTGGCCCACGAAGAGGTGCCCCTGGAAGATGCTGCGGCCGTTCGCCGGGAAGGCCGGGCAGGCGATGGCGAGCCCGCCGCCGAGCCGCTTCAGCAGCGCATCGGCGACCGGGCCGATGTTGCCCTCATCCGTGCTGTCGAAGGTCGAGCAGTACTTGAAGAAGAGCTGCTTCGCGCCGGCCGCGAGCAATGCCTCGGCCGCCGCCACGCTCTCCGCCACCGCCTGCGCCACCGGGGCTGTGCGCGACTTCAGCGCCACCACGACCGCGTCGGCCTCCGGTAAAGGGCCGTCTGGCACGCCGATCACCTGCACGCAGCGCATGCCGTTCTTGACCAGCATGGAGGCGAGGTCGGTCGCACCGGTGAAATCGTCGGCGACGCAGCCGAGAAGCAGAGGCATCAGGCGGGGTTCCCAGGAAGGCAGAGCAGGTCGGCATGCCCGACGCGGGCCGAAAGGCGAAGGTCGCGCGCCTGGGTCGCGCGGTCCACGGCCCAGCGCGCGATGCGGCCTTCAAGACGGCGTTCCTGCGCACGGGCGGCGGCGGCATGGCCCTCCGCGAGTTCGAGCGCCATCCGCCAATCGCGGCGCAGGATCACCCAGTCCGACGGTGCGCGCAGCACCTCGTAGCCCTGCGCCGCGAAGGCCGCTCCGATCGTCGCCGGCGCCTTCGCGCCGAGTGCGACGCCCCCAAATCCCTTGTCGCGTCGCTGGTCGCGGGCGAAGCCGCGCGCCACCAGCGCATCGCCCGGATGCGGTGGCCAGAACCGCTCGCGCCCCGTCACGTTCAGCGCGGCGTAGAAGGGCAGGCGTCGCGCGGCGCAGGCGGCGGCCATCCGCTCCACCCAGGCCTCGCTCACCAGGTCGCAGAGCGCGGTGTTCACCACCGCGTCCACCGCGTGCAGCGGCAGGTTGTCGGGCGCCTCGCGCAGGTCGGCGACCAGGCCCTCGACGCGCCAGGCGCCGTGTGGGCTGTGCACCAGAAGCGTCCGCTTGCCGGGGAAGGTCACGCCCCAGCCGACATCGGCGGCGCGCTCCGCGATGGTGTCGAAGGCGCGCTCGATCAGCCCGGCATCCGCATCCACCAGCGTCCAGGCCTGGGCGCGGCCCATGAAGTGGCCGAGCCAGCGCAGGAGCGAGCCGGTCCCGGCGCCGAGATCGAGGATGCGCGGCCGCGCCGGCAGCGCCGCGGCAAGCCGCGCGGCCAGGCCCGCGTCGCGCGCGGCGGCATCGAAGGGCTCGCGCAGGTCGAGCCAGTCGCCGTCGAAGCTCTCCGCCATCAGGCTTTCTCCAGCTCCGACACGAAGGCGGCGGCGCGGTCGGACCAGCGCGGCAGCCCCTGGCCCGCCTGCCAGGCGGCTTCCGCCATCTGCGCGCGCAGAGCGGTGTCGAAGATCACGCGCCGCATCCCCTTGCCGAGCGAGACATGGTCGCCGGGGGGCGAGACGACGCTCGCCTCGACCGGTGCGAGTTCGGCCAGCGCACCGCCTGCGGTCACCGCCACGGGCAGCCCACGCGCCAGCGCCTCGGCCACCGCCATGCCGTAGCCCTCCCAATGGCTCGCCAGCGCGAAGACGTCGGCGCCCTGCCACATCGCCTCCAGCACCGCGCCGTCCACCTCGCCGGCGAAGTCCACGCGCTGCGCGACGCCGAGCTCCTCGGCCAGCGCCTGCAGGCCATGGGCATGCGCCACGTCGCGCGCGCCACCGACCACCGTCAGCCGCCAGTCGAGGTCGGGGAGCGTCGCCAGCGCGCGGACCAGCACGTCATGGCCCTTGCGCGGCACCAGCGCGCCGACCGAGAGGATCGCACAGCCGTCGCCGGAGCCGCTGCTGCGCGGCGCAGGATCGGTCCCCGGCTCCACCACGCCGATGCGCGCAGGGTCGCATCCGAAATCGGGCTCGAGGCGCCGGGCGGTGAGCTGGCTCGTCGCCACCAGCCGCGCGAGGCGGGGGAACAGCGCGATCTCCGCCGCGCGCAGCGCATCCCGCACCTCGCCGGTGTTGCCGTGCTCGAGCGCGGTCGGGTGGTGGATCAGTCCGACCGCGCGGCGCCGTTCCAGCTCATCCGCCAGCGGCGCGAAGGCCGGCAGGCCGAGCCCGTCCACGACGATCCGCGTCCCGGCCGGAACGGCCGCGAGCGCATGCCGCGCATCGGCAAGCGCCGCGTCGTCCGGGTATGGGTGGCGCCCCTGCAGCTCGACGACCTGCACGTCGTGGCCGCTTGCGCGCAGCCCCTCCAACAGGCGCCGGTCATAGCCGTAGCCGCCCGAGACGGTGTCGAAGGGCCCCGGTACGAGAAGGGCGATGTCCATGCAGCTCAGACCGGTCCCTCGAAGGCGGCCCAGGCGATGTGGCTCTCGCGCAGCAGCACCTTGATCCCCGTGACCGCCTTGCCGCCGTCGCCGAGCCGCCCGTCGCGGCAGGCCGCGGCGAGTTCCTGCTGGATGTGCAGGCAGAGGTATTCGGTGGTGGTGTTCTTGCCCGCAAAGAGCGGCTCCGCGTCCAGGTTGCGGTAGTCGATCGGGGCGAGCACCGCGCGCAGGACGTCCTTGGCCAGGCCGATGTCGATCAGCAGGTGCAGGTCGTCGAGCTTCGGGGCGCGGAACTCCGCCTCCACGACGAAGGTGGCGCCGTGCAGCCGCTGCGCCGGGCCGAAGGCCTCGCCGCGGAAGCTGTGGGCGATCATGATGTGGTCGACGACCGTCAGGCTGAACATCGGGGCAGTCCTACTCTCTATATATAGGTGACAACCGGGCAGAGCGGCTGCGGAGCGCCTTGCGGCGGATCCAGCACCTCCGCCATCCGCGCCGGCAGCTCGGCGAAGCGGATCTCCGGCCCGACCAGCGCGTCGAGCCGCGGATCATCAAGCAGCGACAGCGCGAGCGCCAGCCGCTCCCCATGCGTGCGCCGCCCGCGCATCGCCGGCGCCACCGCGCCGACCTGCGTCGAGATCAGTGCCAGCCGCTTCGCGTGGAAGGCCTCGCCGAGCGGCAGGTCGCAGGCGCGGTCGCCGAACCAGGACGCCTCGACCACCCGCCCCTCGAAGCCGCAGCGCGCCAGGGCGAGCTGCAGCCCCTCCGGGCTGGCCGAGGCATGCACGACCAGATCGCGATCCGCCGGCGCCTCGCCCGGTGCGCAGAAGCGCGCGCCGAAGGATTCGACGATCGCGCGCCGCGCCGGGTCGAGGTCGCAGACCGCGAGATCCACGCCTGGCACCCGCGCGAGCAGGAAGGCGACCAGCAGCCCGACCACGCCCGCGCCCACCACCAGCGCACGCTCGCCGACCAGCGGCCGTGCATCCCACAGCACGTTGACGGCCGTCTCCATATTGGCCGCCAGCACCGCCCGGCGGTCCGGGACGGCGTCCGGCACCGGCACGCACATCGAAGCGGGGGCCAGGAAGGCGTCGTGGTGCGGATGGAGGCAGAAGACGCGCCGCCCGCGCAGTGCCTCCGGCCCGGCCTGCACCACGCCGACGGCCGCGTAGCCGTAGGAGAGGGGGAAGGGGAAGGCGCCCTGCATGAGCGGTGCGGCCATCGCGCCCCACTGGCTTTCGGGCACGCGGCCGCGGAAGACCAGCCGCTCTGTCCCGCGCGAAATGCCGCTCGCGCGCGTCGCGACCAGCGCCTGGTCGGGCCCGGGCGGCGGCAGCACGGCCTCGCGGATCTCCGCGACGCCCGGCGCGACGGTCCAGAGACTGCGCGCCTTCATGTGCCGGGTCGAGCGCGGCCGACCGCGACGTCGCAGAGGATGTCGTCGCCGAGTTGGGTGACGCTCCAGCCGAAGCGCATGCCGTCCGCGATGCGCGAAACCTCCGGCAGGCTGAAGGCCGGGATGCCGGAGCCGAGGATCACCGGCGCGATCGTCACATGCAGCCGGTCGAGCAGCCCGGCCGCGAGGAAGGCCGAGACGGTGCGCCCGCCACCTTCGACGAAGATCCGCCGGAGCCCGCGCCCCGACAGCAGCCGCAGCAGCGACGTGAGGTCGAGCCCCTCCGCGCCCCGCCCCATGCGGATCACCTCCGCATGGCCGTGCCTCGCGGGGCCGTCCGTCGCGGCCACTAGCAACGTCGGCGCGGCGCCGTCGGCGAAGACGCGATGCGTCGCCGGCAGCCGCCGCTCCGCATCCAGCACGACCCTGACCGGGTTCGGCCCTGCGACCTCGCGAGTCGTCAGTCGCGGGTCGTCGTGCCGCACCGTGCCGGCGCCGACCAGAACGACGTCGCAGAGCGCACGCAGCCGGTGCGTGTGCAGGATGTCGCCCGCGCCGCCGATCCATTGCGAGGAGCCAGCGGCGGTGGCGATGCGGCCGTCGAGCGTCTGCGCCAGCCGCCCGACCACGACACAGCCATCCTCCGCGACGGGCGCCGCCAGCACCGGCGCGAAAAGCCGGCCAAGCGGCCCGCGCGGCATCTCACCGCCCGCGCGCGCAGCGAGCAGCGCGGTCCACTCGTCCGGGGGAGGCGGCGTGTCGGGCATGCCGGGCAGCTATGCCCAAGCGGGGCCGCGTCGTCCATCGCGGCGGCCGAGGCTGCCCTGTCCTTCCCGACGCGGCCCCGTCCGGCGCCGCGTCGTTTCAGGCGCGCGAACTCACCGAGACAGCCCCGCCGCGTCCAGGCCGTGCGCGGCCGAGCGCGCCATAGGTGCCGGGGCCGGCCGGCCGTGCCGCGCCGGCGATAGCCTCGATCACCCGCGACTGCAGGTCGATGGCGCGCCCCAGCAGCCGGCGGTTCTCCGCCGAGAGGGTGCGCAGCGCCTGCGCCGCCTCCTCCGCGTCGGCGCGCAGCGCCGGATCGCCCGTCGTCCCGGTCCGGGCCGCGGCGGCGAAGGCGGCCTCAGATCGGAAGAGCAC
>NZ_JAKJIB010000029.1 GCF_021864505.1 Falsiroseomonas oryziterrae | reverse complement strand
CGGCGATGGCCGCCGCGGGGCTCGGCGGCGGCTCCACGCCGAGGTCGCGCGCGGTGTCGGCGCGCAGGCGCCAGGCGTCGAGCACCTGCTTGACGCGCAGCAGGGCGCGCAGGCGCGCGAAGAGCGTGGCGTCGTCGACCGGCTTCGAGAGGAAGTCGTCCGCGCCGGCCTCGAGCCCGCGCACGCGCTCGGCCTGGTCGGTCAGGGCGGTGACCATGACCACCGGGATGTGCGCCGTCGCCGGATCCGCCTTCAGGCGGCGGCAGACCTCGTAGCCGTCGAGGCCGGGCATCATCACGTCGAGCAGCAGGACGTCCGGCGACCAGCGCCGCGCCGTTTCCAGCGCGGCCTCGCCGGAGCCCGCGAGCGCGACCTCGTAATACTCGTTCAGCAGCCGCGCCTCGAGCAGGCGTCGGTTCGCGGCGACGTCGTCCACCACCAGCACGCGCGCGGTCACCGCCGGCCTCGCGCGGGCGTGAGGGCGGCGCGGCGAACGCCCGCGGTCGTCAGCGAATTGTCACCGGCGTGTTGCCGAACCATGCGCGCAGGCCCTGGTTCGCGCGGGTATCCGCGACAGTCGTGCGTCATTGCGGCGTCAGGGAGTCGAAGATGTCGGGCATCGCTGCTGGACCAACCGGCGAAGGATCGCACGCCGGGGTTAAGAATACCGCCCTTTTCGTGAAGCGCTGGTTGGCCAATCCCCTCCAGATGGGCTCGGTGATCCCGTCCTCGCCCAGCCTCTGCCGGAAGATCGCGGCGCTGGTGGAGCGGAAGCCCGACGAGGTGGTGGTGGAACTCGGCGCGGGCACCGGAGTGATCAGCCGCGCCCTGCTGGAGGCCGGCGTGCCGCCCGAGCGGCTGGTGGTGGTGGAGATCGTGCCGGACATGGCGGCGCATCTGCGCGGCGTGCTGCCCGGCGTGAACGTCATCCAGGGCGACGCCTTCGACCTGCCGCGGGCGCTGCCGGAGCGCCTGCACGGCAAGGTCGGCACCGCGATCTGCGGCATCCCGCTCGTCATGCTGCCCCTGGATCGGCAACGCCGCTTCGTCGAGGCCGTGGAAGCGGTGGCGCCCGGAAGGGGCTTCCTGCTCTACACCTACTGCATCACCTCGCCCCTGCCCTACCGCAAGCTCAACCTGTCCGCGGAGCGCAAGGCGTGGACGCCGCTGAACGTGCCGCCGGCCAGCGTCTGGCATTATCGGCCGATCGGATAGGGCGGCAGGCCGCAACGTCGGTCGTGTCCTTCGGCAGCGGGGGGCACGGCGGGGGCCGGGCGGCGCCGCGCCGGGGCGGTGCCGCACCGGCAGCCTAGCATCGCGTCCCCGCGAGGACCAAGACGCGACGGGGGATGTTCAGCCGCTGGACAGGACCGCTTCGCTCCCGTCCGGCCGCGTGAACCGGGCGACGAGGCGCGGGTGCGGGCTGCGGCGCAGGCGCATCGCCTCGTCGAGGCCGCGCTGCGCGAGCGCGTTGCGCACCGCATCCGCTTCCGGATGCTCCGCTTCGAGCGCGACGAGCCGCACCTTCGAATCGTGCAGCCGCGGCGCCGCGCCCTTCCCGTCGTCCCACTGGATCAGCGCCGGGATCAGGTTCGACATGTCCTGGTTCTGCGGCGGCATGGCCATGCGCCAGGACAGCTTGCCGCGGCTCATCGTCCGGATCTCGCCCGCATGATGCGCGCCGAGCCGCGTGACGACCGCATCGAGGACCGGCGTGCGCGCCACCCATGCGATCAGCTTCGGCCCGGCTTCCAGCATCTGTCGCGTGCCGGGGTTGTCGAGATCGAAGGGGCGCGGATGCGGCGGGTCCGGCTGGTCGGGGTCGGGGGCGATCACCTCAAGGTAGCAGTGGCTGCCGAGGCCGAGCAGCATGTTGTGCGTGCCGACGCCCTCGTGGCGGCCGCCGCCCTGTGGGCGGACGCCGAGATGCGCCTCCACATAGGCGGCGCCTTCCTCGAGACTGCGCGCACCGATGACGATATGGTCGATCTCCGCCATGCTCTAGCGTGCCTTGAACTGGGTGTTGCCGAAGAGGTTCTCGCGCTCGGCGTCGGTCATCGCGCCCTTGCGCTGGCGCTCGGACAGCACCTCGCAGCCGCGCTGCACCGCGGGTCGCGCGGCGATCGCGTCGAACCAGCGCTTCACGTTGGGATAGTCGTTCAGGTCGATGCCGCGACGCTCCGGGAAGCGGATCCAGGGGAAGGTCGCGATGTCGGCGATGGAGTAGTCGTCGCCGGCGAGATACGCGGCCTCCGACAGCCGCTTGTCGAGCACGCGATGCAGCCGCTGCACCTCCTTGGCGTAGCGGTCCATTGCGTAGGGGATGCGCTCCGGCGCGTAGGTATGGAAATGGCCGTACTGGCCGAACATCGGCCCGACGCCGCCCATCTGGAACATCAGCCACTGCAGGCAGGTGTAGCGCGCCGCCGGGTCCTGCGGGATCAGGCGGCCCGCCTTCTCCGCCAGGTAGATCAGGATGGCGCCGGACTCGAACAATGCGATGCGCTGCCCGCCGGGACCGTCCGGGTCGACGATGGCGGGAATGCGATGGTTCGGCGTGATAGCCAGGAATTCGGGCCTGAACTGCTCACCGGCGCCGATGTTCACCGGCACCACCTTGTAGGGCAGCCCAAGTTCCTCGAGCGCGACATGCACCTTGTGGCCGTTCGGCGTCGGCCACGTCCAGACCTCGATCAAGGCGTCCTCCTTCATTCGGCGGCCAGGATGGCCCGGCCGCGACGGACCCGTCCAGAGCGCCATGACGCTGGACGGCGGCGCGCGGCTTGGTTGAGATGGCGGGAGGGATGGAGGCCGGCATGACCCAGGCGAGACCGGGACGGAACATCGGCGCGCTCGACCAGGCGCTCCGGCTCGGCGTGGGCACGGCGCTGGTGATGATGTGGATCTTCGGGCCGATCGGCCTGTGGGGGATCCTCGGCTTCCTGCCGCTCGTCACCGGCATGACCGGCGTCTGCCCGATCTACGGGCTGCTCGGCATGAGCACCTACCGCCCGCCCGTCGTGGCGGAAGCGCCGGCCGAGCCGGCGCCGCCGCAGGGCTGAGCGCGTGATCACGATCCTGCAGGTCACCGACACCCATCTCTCGCCGCGCAGCGACCTGTTCCGCGCGAATTTCGAGCGGATGCGCGCGGCGGCGGAGGCGGTGCGGCCCGACGTGGTCGTCGCGACCGGCGACCTGTCGCTCGACGGCGCGGACCGGGAGAAAGACCTGGCCCTCGCGGCCGAGTTGCATCGCGGACTGCCGGGGACGCTGCTCGCCCTGCCCGGCAACCACGACGTCGGCAGCGACGCGCGGCTGATGCCGCACCAGACGGTGGACGATGCGCGGCTTGCGCGCTGGCGCCGGCATTTCGGGCCGGGGCGCGGCGTGCTCGACCTGCCGGGCTGGCGGATCGTCGGGCTGAACACCGAGGTCATGGGCAGCGGCCATGCTGAAGAAGCCGCGCAGGCCGCCTTCGCCGCGGAGGCCGCCGCCGGCGCCGGAACGCGGCGCATCGCGCTCTTCCTGCATCGCCCGCCTTGCCTCGAGCGCATGGACGAGGCCTGGAACCCCTGGTCGGTCCCGCCGGAGGGGCGCGCGGCGCTCGCGCCGCTGCTCGATCACCCGGGGCTGCGGCTCGTCGCCTCGGGCCATATCCACCTGCACCATGCGGTGCGGCGGGGCACGGCGATGCATGTCTGGGGGCCGGCGCTGTCCTTCTACTGCGATCCGCGCGACCAGCCCGGCCTGCCCGGCAGCCGCGTGCCCGGCGCGCTGCTGCACCGCCTGCGCGACGACCATGTGGAGACGGTGGCGCTGGAAGCCGGGCCGCTCGAGGCGGTCTGCATCGAGGATGTGCGCGACCTGACCTACCCGCGGGGCTGAGTCGGCCGGGGCCGCCGCCCCTTGCGCTGCCGTGGCCCGCGGATATGGTCCGGTCGCATCCCGGAGACGCGCATGGCCTACCGCACTGTCGCCCAGTTGCTCGAGGTCGGCGAGGCCGCGCGGCCCGCGCTCCGCGCCACCGAGGGTCGCGCGCCGCTCAGCTACGCCGCCTTGCGCGACCTGGCGCAGCGCACCGTGGCGGCGCTGAACGCCAAGGGGATCGGGCGCGGCGACCGCGTCGCGATCGTGCTGCCGAACGGGCCGGAGATGGCCTCGGTCTTCGTGACCGTCGCCTGCGGCGCCACCACGGCGCCGCTCAACCCCGCCTACCGGGAGGACGAGTTTGCTTTCTATATCGACGACCTGAAGGCCAAGGCCCTGATCGTCGCCCGCGGGGTGGAGACGCCGGCGCGCGCCGCGGCGGCGAAGCTGAACGTTCCCATTCTTGAAGTGGTGCCTGGCACGGCGGCCGGCGACTTCACGCTGGAGGGCGGCGCACCCGGCACGGCCACACAGCCCGGCATTGCGGGCGAGGACGATGTCGCCCTGGTGCTGCACACCTCCGGCACCACGGCGCGGCCGAAGATCGTGCCGCTGACGCATGGCAACGTGACCGCGAGCGCGCGGCACATCGGCGCCTCGCTCGCGCTGGCGAAGGGCGATGTCTGCCTGAACGTGATGCCGCTGTTCCACATTCACGGGCTGATCGCGGCGGTGCTCTCCTCGCTCGGCGCCGGCGGCACGGTGGTCTGCACGCCGGGCTTCGACGCGCTGCGCTTCTTCCGCTGGATGGACGAGGAGAAGCCGAGCTGGTTCACGGCGGTGCCGACGATGCACCAGGCGATCCTCTCGCGCGCCGAGCGCAACGCGGAGATCATCAAGCGGGTGCCGCTGCGCTTCATCCGCTCCTCCTCCGCCTCGCTGCCCGGCCCGGTGATGCAGCAGATCGAGGCGACCTTCGGCTGCCCGCTGGTCGAGAGCTACGGGATGACGGAGGCGAGCCACCAGATGTGCTCGAACCCGCTCGAGGGCCCGCGCAAGCCGGGCAAGGTCGGCCGCGCGGCGGGGCCTGAGGTCGCGATCATGGCCGATGACGGCAGCATACTGCCGCAGGGCGAGATCGGCGAGGTGGTGATCCGCGGCCCGAACGTGACCAAGGGCTACGAGGCGAACCCGGAGGCCAACGCCAAGGCCTTTCATCAGGGCTGGTTCCGCACGGGCGACCAGGGGATGTTCGACGAGGACGGTTTTCTCCTGTTGACCGGCCGCCTCAAGGAACTGATCAACCGGGGCGGCGAGAAGGTGTCGCCGCTGGAAGTGGACGGCGTGCTGAGCGCGCATCCCGCCGTGGCCCAGGTCCTGTGCTTCGCCATCCCGCACGCCAAGCTCGGCGAGGAGGTCGGCGCGGCGGTGGTACTGCGCGAGGGGATGGAGCTGAGCGAGCGCGAGCTGCGCGACTTCGCGGCGAAGCAGCTCGCCGACTTCAAGGTGCCGCGCAAGGTGGTCTTCGTCCCCGAGATCCCGAAGGGTGCGACGGGCAAGCTGATGCGCATCGGCCTGGCCGAGAAGCTCGGCATCACCGGCTGAGGAGCCCGTCATGAAGCTCTGCGTGTTCGGCGCCGGCGCGATCGGCGGGCTGATGGCGGCGAAGCTCGCCGCGAAAGGCGATGCGGAGGTCACCGTCATCGCGCGGGGCCCGCACCTCGCCGCGATGCAGGCGAAGGGCCTGACGCTGCGCAGCGACGGGCAGGAGACGGTGGTGCCGGTGCGCGCCGTCGCCTCGGCCGAGGAAGCCGGGCCGCAGGACTATGTCGTCGTCACGCTGAAGGCCCATTCGCTGCCGGGTGCCGCGAAGCAGATGCAGCCGCTGATCGGCGCCGACACGGCCATCGTCTCGGCGGTGAACGGCATTCCCTGGTGGTACTTCCACGGTCTCGGCGGCGCCTTCGAGGGAAGGCGCGTCGAAAGCGTGGACCCGGGCGGCGTGGTGTCGGCGCTGCTGCCACCGGCGCGCGCCATCGGCTGCATCGTCTATCCGGCGGCCGAGGTCCCGGAGCCGGGCGTGATCGAGCACACCTATGGCGACCGCTTCACCCTCGGCGAGCCCGATGGCAGCCGCAGCGCGCGCGTCAACGCGCTGTCCGAGGCGCTGATCGCGGCCGGCTTCAAGGCGCCGGTGCGCCCGAAGATCCGCGACGAGCTCTGGGTCAAGCTCTGGGGCAACATGGCCTTCAACCCGATCAGCGCGCTGACGACCGTCACGCTCGACGTGCTGATCGCCGATGACGGGCAGCGCGGCATCGCGCGCGCGATGATGCTGGAAGGCCAGGCGGTCGCCGAGAAGCTCGGCGTGCGCTTCGCGATCGACGTGGACAAGCGCATCGCTGGCGGCGCCGAGGTCGGCGCGCACAAGACCTCCATGCTGCAGGACCTGGAGCGCGGCCGGCCGATGGAGATCGACGCGCTGCTCGGCGCGGTGGTGGAGCTGGCGGAGTTGGTCGAGGTGCCGGTGCCGACTTGCCGCACGGTGCTGGCCCTGGTCCGGGGGCGGGGCCGGGCGGCAGGGTGTTACTGATCCGGCCTCCCTCTCCCGCCCGGGCGGGAGAGGGTCGGGGTGAGGGTGGGACTACCCACCCGGTGCAAACACGTTCCGGAGCGTCCCGATGCCCTCGATCGTGACCTCCACCGTCATCCCGGACCGCATCGGCAGCGCGCCGATGCTCGTGCCGCAGGCGATCACGTCGCCGGGCTCCAGCGTCATCTCGCGCGACAGCAGCGACACGATGCGCGCAGGCGGCAGGATCATGTCCGAACACGGATAGTCCTGCCGCACCCGCCCGTTCAGCGCGACCTGCACGCGCAGGCCCGACCAGTCGAGGCCGGTCGCGATCGCCGGCCCGATCGGGCCGAAGCCGTCGCAGCCCTTCGCGCGGGCCCATTGCGCGAAGGAGGCATCGGCGTTCAGCAGGTCGAGCGCGGTGACGTCGTTCACGCAGGTCAGGCCGAAGATCGCCGCCGCGGCCTCCGCCTCGTCCGCATCCTTGACGCGCCGGCCGATCACCAGGCCCAGCTCACCCTCGTAGATCACGCGCCCCGCATAGGAGGCGGGCGGGTGGATCGCCGCGCCCGGCCCGACCACGCTGCGCGGCGACTTCAGGAAGAAGAGCGGCGTTTCGGGAATCGCCAGGTTCTGCTTCGCCGCCGCTTCGCGGAAATTGTTCCAGAGCCCGACGAAGAGCTGCGGCCGCACGGGCGGCTGCAGCGCGACATCGGACAGCGCCAGCACCTCGCCCGTCGGGTTGTTCGCGCCGAAGAGGTCGCCCGCATGAACCCGGATCGCCTCCCCCTCCAAGATGCCGAATCCCTCGGCCCCGCCGCGGCTGTAGCGCACCCAGAGCGTCATGCGTCCCTCCTCATGTCGGGACCATGACTTTCCAGCCCGCGGCCGCCGCGTCCAGCCACGCTTCCCCCACACTTGGCCGGCTGCTGCCGAAATCGGCCTTCAGGCGGCGCGCCGCGCCGCCTCGTCCTCGCCGGGGCGGTCCTGGCGGGGCGGGGATGCCGCGCCCAGGCCGACCAGGCGGCGCGCGGCCTCCACGCTCGCGCGGTCGCTGATCCCCTTCACCGCCGCGAGGGAGACCGGCTTCGTCTCGGATGCGGCAAAGCCCACCAGGACCTGCATGACACTTGTTCCTAATGCCGGTGCGGCGGGAGGTCGGTCGGCGCCTCCATCAGCGCATAAGGGTGTCCCGCGCAGCCGACATTCGGGTTGGTGACCGCGAAGAGGCCGTCCGGGTTCTCCTTGAACAGCCAGACATGCAGGTCGTAGTGGTGCAGTTCCGTCGGCATCAGCGGCTCGTGCCCCGCCATGGGCCCGTTGAAGGGCTGCCCGAACAGGACGGGACGCTCGGTGATGCCGGTCGCGAGCGGGACGAACCACTCGGCGGCCACCAGCCGAAGCCGCCCCTGCTCCGCCGGCTCATACACCAGCAGCGCCGGGCGGAGCGGGTCGGGCGTGGGGCCAACCAGTGCCGCGTTGAGGAAATGCACGCCCATCGCGCCATTCGCGTAGGCGACGCAGCCGAGCGTCGAGAGATAGCCGTCGCGGATCGCGACGACCGGGTCCTCGTATTTCCGCAGCGCATCGCGCAGTTCTGCGAGGTCCGGTGGCAGTGCCGGCTCGGGCGCGGGGGTGGAGGCGCGGTGCTGCGGGCCTTGCACCAGGCCCGCCTGAGCCAAGGCCTGACCGGCGCCGAGCGTCAGCCCGGCGGCCATGACACCCGCCAGCAGGAAGGTGCCTCCTTGGGTCACTCGATCGCGATGTGTCGTCATGGTGCGTGTCCTGGCCTTTGCTTTTCCTCATGCCGGCCTGCCGCCGGCATGCGAGGGAAGCTGCCAGGGAGTGTTTTCCGCGCCCATCGCCAGAGCTTTCCGGAGCTTTCCGGGACCGCCCGCGCGCCTATTCGGGGATGCCTGCCTTCACCAGGCCCTCGATGAAGACGTCGCAATGGGCGAAGCCGTCCAGGTTGCGGCGCAGCAGCCCGATGGTCAGCGGCGGGCCGACGCGTTCCCGCGCGGCGACGAAGCCCCGCGCTTCCTCCGTCAAGCCGAGATGGCCGCAGCAACTGATCAGCGTGTTGTAGTGGCCCGCATACTCGCTGAATGCGGTCACGGCGGAGCGGAGGAAGGGCAGCGCCTCCTCGAAACGGCGGGCGGCGAGCAGGGCGAGCCCGTGGATCGCCGTGTAGATGCCGGCGAAGCTGTCCAGCGGGCTCATGCGGAGCGCCGTGCCGGTCTCCGCGATCGCCTCCTCGAACCGCCCAGCCCGCAGCAGCGCCCAGCCGAGCGCGGTGCGGCCAATGGCGAAGCTCGGGTTGAGGTCGAGCGTGGCGCGTAGCTCGGTCAGAGCCTGCGCGTGATGCCGCGCCGTGCTCAGGCAGAGACCGAGCGTCATGCGCGCCCAGGGTTCGGTGGGGTCGAGCGCCGCCGCGTCCTCGGCATGGCGCGCCGCCTCCGCATACCCCTGCCGCGTCTCGGCACACCAGTAGCAGAGCGAGGCCCACCAGACGGCCCAGGCCAGGCAGGCATGCGCGCGCGCATAGCGCGGATCGAGCGCGATCGCCTGCTGCAGCAGCGCGCGGGCCTGCTCGTTCTGCTCGCGCCCGACCCGCGCGATCAGCCCGAGCGCGCGGACGACGAGGCCCCAGGCGTCGAGGCTGCCGGGCGGCCGCCGCTCGGCGCGATGGCCTTCTTCCGCGTAGAGGTGCGGCTCGATGGCGGCGGCCACGCTCGCGGTGATCTCGTCCTGCACGGCGAAGAGATCGCGGAGTTCGCGCTCGTGCCGCTCGGCCCAGATGTGCCGGGCCGTCTCGGCCTCGAGCAGCTGGCTTGTGACGCGGATGCGGCCGGCCGCGGTCCGCACGCTGCCTTCCAGCACGTAGCGCACGCCGAGTTCGCGCCCGACCTGGCGGACATCCGCGGCCCGGCCCTTGTAGATGAAGGTCGAGTTGCGCGCGATGACGAAGAGCCAGCGCAGCCGCGACAGATTGGTCGTGATGTCCTCGGTGATGCCGTCGGCGAGGAACTCCTGCGCCGGGTCGCCGGTCATGTTCGTGTAGGGCAGCACCGCGATGGAGGGCTGGTCGGGCACGAGGGCGGTGATCGCGGGCGGGACCGGTGCATCGCGGCGGAGGGCGAGGCCCGTCGCGCCCTCGACGATCGCCAGCGTGCGATCCGAGAACAGGCCGACGAGCAGCTTGTCCACCGTCGACTTGCCGAGCTTGGTGCGGAACGCGAACTGCTCGCGCGACATGTGCTCGCGCGCGATGTAGTCGCGGATCAAGCCGGCGATGCGCCTGTTCTCGTCCATCGCAGCGATGGCCTAGCGGACCAGCGCGAGTCTGCGCCAGATTCCTGGCGGATGCACCTGTCGTGAGCGCGACATGCGGGCCGTGCCTGTCGCGCGGAAGCGGCGCAGCGGCCTCCACCGCCGCGCGACGGCCGGCTGCTTCAGCCCGCGAGGTAGCGTGCCGCGCCCTCGGCCAGGACCTGGATGCCGAGCGCCAGGTCCGCCTCCTTCGTGTCCTCGCTCCAATGGTGGCTGATGCCGCCGATGGAGGGCACGAAGAGCATCGCCGCCGGCATCACGCGGGCGAGATACTGCGCGTCGTGCCCCGCGCCGCTCGGCATGCGCTGCCATGCGCCGGGCGCCAGCGCCTCCGCCGCGTCGGCAAGCGCCTGCTGCATCGCCGGATCGCAGAGTGCGGGGATGGAGAGGCTGACGGGTTCCAGCACGCAGGGGCATTTCTCGCGCCGGTTGCTCTCCTGCACCAGGGCGCGCAGGCGCTCCTCCATGCGCGCGATGATCGCCTCGTCCACGTCGCGCAGCTGGAAAAGAACCTCCGCCCGCCCGGGGATGATGGACGGCGCGCCGGGGTCGAGGGCGATGCGGCCGGTGGTCCAGGTGCTGCGCGGCCCGCAGACGGTCGGGAAGTGGCGGTCGATCTCGGCAAGCAAGCGCACGGCGGAGAGGCCGGCGTCGCGGCGCTCCGCCATCGTCGTGCCGCCAGCATGGTCCTGCATGCCGGTGAAGACGAGGCGGTACTGGCGGATCGCGACGATGCCGGTCACCACGCCGACCTGTAGCCCGGCCGACTCCAACTGCGTGCCCTGCTCGATATGCATCTCGAGGAAGCCGCGATGACGCCCGGGCTCCATCCGAAGGCGCGGCAGGCCTTCGAGCCCTGCCTCGCGCAGCGCCTGCCGCAGCTTCTTGCCGTGGAAGCGGTTGGCGAGGCGGTCGATCTCGTCCTCCCCAAGGTCGCCGATCCAGCTGCGGCTGCCGAGGAACCCGCCGTAGTGGCCCTCCTCGTCCGCCCAGGCGACGACGTCCACCGGCAGGCCGGCGCGCGCCAGCGCGAGGCCTGCGACGACGCCGAGCGCGCCGTCGAGCCAGCCGGCCTCGTTCTGCGTCTCGATATGGCTGCCGACGAGCAGGTGCGGGCCGTCGCCGCGATGCCGGCCGAGCACGTTGCCGATGCCGTCCAGCGTCGGCTCCAGCCCGACCTCCTGCATCTTCCGCATCAGCCAGCGGCGGCTCTCCATGTCCTCCGGCGAATAGGTCGGACGGTGGCAGCCGGTGCGGAAGGCGCCGATGCGGCGCAGCTCGTGCAGGTCGGCCAGGAAGCGTGCCGTGTCCACGCGCGTCATGCCGCGCCCTCCTTCCTTCCCCGACGCTCGGCCGCCGTGGCGAGGATGGCGCGTCGCGTCGCCTCGTCCGCCGCGGGCCAGGCCGCGATCTCGTCCAGCGTGCGGCCGCAGCCCTCGCACACATTGCGCGCGTCGAGCACGCAGAGCTTCACGCAGGGCGAGCGGATCGTCACACCGTGAGCCCGCCATCCACCACGACGGTCTGGCCTGTCACCATCGCCGCGCCCGCCAGCAGGAAGACGATCACCTCGGCGATGTCCTCGGGCGAGCAACGGCGCTTGAGCAACGCATTCTCGATCGAGGAACTGCGCTGCTCGTTGGTCCACTCGATCATCCAGGTGGAATCCACCGCGCCGGGCGCCACGGCGTTGACGCGCACCTCGGGCGCCAGGGCGCGAGCGAGGTTGCGCGTCATGTTGATCACCCCCGCCTTGCTCGCCCCGTAGGGCAGCGAGGAGCCGACATGGTTGATGCCGGCGATGGAGGCGGTGCTGACCATCGCGCCGCGCGCCGCCTTCAGCGCGGGTGCGGCCGCCTTCGCGCAGCGGAACACGCCGAGCAGGTTCACTTCCAGGATGGCGTGCCACAGCTCTTCCGTCGCGCGGTCGAGGTCCTGCGGCGGGATGGCGCTGCGCGTCGCCGGCGTGCCGGCATTGGCGACCAGGTAGTCGAGCCGGCCGAGATCGGCGACGGCCTGTCCCACCATCCGCGCGCAATCGGCCGGATCGGCCACGCTGCCGGGGGCCAGGACGATGCGGGCGCCGGTCTCGGCGGCCAGCTTCGCCGCAGCCTCAGGCCCGCGCGGATCGTCGGCGAGGAAGTTGATCGCGACCGCGGCGCCGCCGCGCGCCAGGATCGTCGCCGTCGCGAGTCCGATGCCGGAGGCCCCGCCGGTGACCAGCGCCGTCTTGCCCCTCAGGTCGTAGCTGATCATAGGCTCAGTCCTTCGCCCGCGTGCTGCCGGCCATGGTGCCGATCTCGCGCAGCGCGCGCTTCAGCGCGACGAGACGACGGTCGCGCGCGGCGAAGAGCTTCGCCGTGTCGCCCGGCCAGTCGTAGTAGCCCGCGCCGGCCATGACGCCGGTGCGGCCCGCCGCCATCAGCTTGTCGAGCGTGTCGCAATGGTCGCGCGGCGGCGGCGGCTGGTAGGTGCCGTTGCGCAACGCATGGTGTTGCACGCCGAGCCCGGTGAAATCCGCCTTCGCCATCGCGCCCACCACCGGCATCCGCAGCGCGAGGCCGTGCACGATGGCGGTGTCGATCTCCTCCGGCGTCGCCACGCCCTCGTCGAGCAGCCGGTAGGCTTCGGCGTTCAGCGCGGATTGCAGGCGGTTGGCGATGTAGCCGGGGACGAAGGTCTTCATCACTAGCGGCACCTTGCCCATCGCGGCGACGAGCTGCGCGGCCCAGTCCACGATGGCCGGGTCGCATTGCGGGCCGGCCACGATGTCCACCAGGTCCACCAGGTAGGGCGGTGTGTACCAGTGCATCACCAGCGAGCGCGACTGCCGGCGTGCCGGGATCAGCGGGAAGGGATCGAGGTAGGAGGTGTTCGACGCGATCACGGCATGGTCCGGCGCGGCGCGGTCCACGAGATCGAACAGGGTCCGCTTGGCCTCGGGGTTCTCGACGATCGCCTCAACGATCAGGTCCACGTCCTCGAGCGTCTCGTTCAGGGTCGGCAGGCGCGTGACCTGATGGTGCAGCCACTCCGCGGTGAAGGCCGGCGCGACCTCGCCGTATTCGACGAGGGAGGCGAGCGCCGTCTCCATCAGCCGCCCGGCCTTGTCGAGCATGGCCATGGAATTGTCGGTGAGCTTCACCTCGTGCCCGCCGAGCGCATAGACCAGCGCCAGGGCGTGCCCCATCGTGCCCGCGCCCAGCACCGCGACCTTGATGGCCATTGCTCACCTCCCCGTTTCCTGGCGCGAAACTGCCCCCGCCGGGGGATCAGGACAAGGTCAGGAGCCGCGATAGGTGGAATAGCTCCAGGGCGAGCAGAGCAGCGGCACGTGGTAGTGCCCCTGCCCCGCCTCCAGCCGCACGGCGATCGGCACCACGTCGAGAAACCCGGCGCCGCCGAAATGGGCGCCGATGTGGAAGCGCAGCTCGTAGCGGCCGGGGACGAAGGTCTCGGCCGTCAGCAGCGGGGTGTCGGTGCGGCCATCGGCGTTCGTCACGCGCTCCGTCACCTTCACCGGCCCGTTGGGCTCCATGCGCCAGAGCTCGACCGTCACGCCGGCGGCCGGGCCGCCTTTCGCGGTGTCGAGGATGTGGGTCGTGAGAGCGGAAGCCTTGGCCATCTCACTCCGTCCTCGCGCCGGCGGCGATCCAGGCCAGCAGCTTCGCCCGCTCCTCGGCCGTCATCTCGGTGAGGTTGCCGGGCGGCATCGCCTCGGTCTGCACCTGCTGGCGCATCGCGGCCGCCCAGCGGCGCAGCTGCTGCGGCGTCTCCAGCATCACGCCCTTGGGCGCGGCGGCGATGCCGTCGAAGGTCGGCCACGCGGCGTGGCACTGCGCGCAGTGGCTCGCGGTGATCGCCTGCACCTCGGCGAAGGCCGGCACCTCGACGCCGGCGAGCGAGGGCGCTGGCGCCGGGCGCAGCGCGACCATCAGCCCGACGATCACGACCGTGGCGATCGCCGGCAGCAGGATCGGGTTCCGCCCCACCTGCCGCAGCACGAACCACTGCCGCACCAGCGCGCCGGCCAGCGCGATGGCGAGCAGCACCACCCAGTTCCAGGGCCCGCTCCAGGTCATCGGGTAGTGCGGGCTCAGCATCAGGAACAGCACGGGCAGCGTCAGGTAGGTGTTGTGGACGCTGCGCTGCTTGCCCCAGCGGCCGTATTTCGGATCGGGCTCGCGCCCGGCCTTCATCGCCTCGACCATCTTCCGCTGGCCGGGGATGATCACCATCGCGACGTTGGCGACCATGATGGTGCCGGTCATGGCACCGACCTGCAGGAAGGCGCCGCGCCCGCTGAAGACATGGCAGGCGGCGAAGGCGGCGACGACCAGCAGCACGACCATGGCGATGGAGAGCTTCGTCTCGTCCTCGCCGAACTTCGACCGGCAGATCAGGTCGTAGATCACCCAGCCCGCGACGAGCATCGCCGCGCTGATCCCGATCGCGACGCCGGGCGAGAGGTCCATGACGCCCGGGTCGATCAGGTAGGTGCTCGCCTGGCCCCAGTAGATCAGGACGAAAAGCGCGAAGCCGGTGATCCAGGTCCAATAGGCTTCCCATTTGAACCAGTGCAGCTTCTCCGGCAGCTGCGGCGGCGCCACCTGGTACTTCCGCTTGTAGTAGAAGCCGCCGCCATGGACGGCCCATTGCTCGCCGCGCACGCGGGGGTCGCCGTCGGCCGGGGGGTCGAGCTGGTTGTCGAGCCCGATGAAGTAGAAGCTCGCGCCGATCCAGGCGACGCCGGTGATCACATGGGCCCAGCGGATGATCAGGTTGGCCCATTCGGAGAGGTAGGCGAGGTCCATAAGGCGGCTTGGTCCCGGCGAGCTCGTCGCGTTGCGGTGCAACAATCGCCGCCCGGCGGCCGCGCGGCAACCCTTTCCCCGCCTCGCTCCCGTCCCTAGCTTCGGTCAGGACCGGTACGGGGGACAGGGATGGACGCGCTGGGCTGGCGGAAGCGGATCGGCTTCGTGGTGCCGTCCACCAACACGACGGTCCAGCCGGAGGTGGACGACCTCCGCCCGCGCGGCGTGACCTTCCATGTCGCCCGCGTCTCGATCAAGGAGCGCCCGCTGACCTCCGAGCAGGCCTTCCTCGAGCATGTGCAGGCGATGCGCGACGGACTGGGGGCGGCGATCGAGCAGGTGATGACCTGCGGGCCGGAGCACCTGGTGATGGGCGTCGCGCTGGAGGCGTTCTGGGGCGGCCTCGGCCAGTCGAAGGCGCTGCAGGCGGAGCTCGCGGCCAAGGCCGGCGTCGCCGTCACCATGGGGTCCTTCGCGACCGCCAGCGCCCTGCGGTATTTCGGCGCGACGCGGATCGCGGTGCTGACGCCCCACCAGCCGCGCGGCGACGAGATGGTGCGGGCCTGGTTCGCCGAGGAAGGCTTCGAGGTGGTGCGGCTGAAGGGCCTGAAATGCCCCTCCCCGCGCGAGATCGCCCATGTCCAGCCGACGACCATCCGGGAGAGCCTGAAGGAGCTGGACGGGCCTGATGTGGAGGCGCTGGTCGCTGTCGGCACCAACCTGGCCAGCGGGGCCATCGCGGCGGAGGCCGAGCGCTGGCTCGGCAAGCCGGTGCTGGCGATCAACCCGGTGATGACCTGGCACGCGCTGCGCGCCTGCGGCATCGAGGACCGCGTCTTCGGCCATGGCCGCATCCTCGAGGAGTTCTGAGCGCGATGGAGCCCCAGGTCCTGGTCGCCGGCGCCGGGCCGTCCGGCCTGACCGCGGCGCTGTTCCTCGCCCGCGCCGGCGTGCCCGTGCGCGTGCTGGAGCGCCACTCGGAGCCCTTCGAAGATCCGCGCGCGGCGACGATCCATCCGCCGACGATGGAGATGTATGCGGCGTCGGGCGTGACGGACGACCTGCTCGCGCAGGGCATCCGGGCGCCGGTCTGGCAGTTCCGCGGGCGCGAGGAAGGCGTGGTGGCGGAGTTCGACCTGTCGATCCTCGCCGACGTCACGCCCTACCCCTTCCGGCTGCAATGCGAGCAGCACAAGCTGTGCCGCATCCTGCTGCAGCGCCTCGCGGCCTTCCCGCATGCCGAGGTGCGCTGGGGTGTCGCGGTGGAGAGTGCCGCGCAGGACGCGGACGGCGTGACGGTCACCACCGGCACGGGCGAGGCGCATCGCGCCGCCTACCTCATCGGCGCCGATGGCGGGCGCAGCCCGGTCCGCAAGTCGCAGGGCATCGGCTTCGAGGGCTTCACCTATGGCGAGCGCTTCCTGGTCGTCACCACGACCGAGGACATGGGCGCCAAGGGCTACGCCATCTCCTCCTACGTCTCGGACCCGGTGACCTGGTGCGCGATGTTCAAAGTGCCGGGCAAGGCGCCGCCGGAGGGCCGCGGCCCGCTCTGGCGCATCGTCTTCCCGACCGATCCCGAGACGCCGGAAGCCGAGTTGCTGGACTTCGCTGCCGCACGGGACCGCGTGCGCGCGCTGATCCCGCAGCCGGGCGCCTTCGAGGTGGTGCACACCAACCTCTACGCGGTGCACCAGCGCGTCGCCTCGACCTTCCGCAAGGGGCGCGTGCTGCTGGCGGGCGACGCGGCGCATGTGAACAACCCGCTCGGCGGGATGGGCATGAATTTCGGCGTGCATGACGCGATCCTGGCGGCGGAGCGCATCGCGGCGGTGCTCGCGGGCGGCGCAGACGAGCTGCTGGACCGCTATGACCGGCAGCGCCGGCACGTGGCGGACGCCTTCCTGCAGGCGATGACCATCGCCAACAAGAAGACGCTGGAGGAGAAGGACCCGGCGAAGCGGACCGCGCGGCTCGAGGAGTTGCGCGCGACGGCCGCCGACCCGGCCAAGGCGCGGGCGCATCTGCTCCGGACCAGCATGATCGAGGGCGTGCGCGCGGCGGCGGCGATCCCGTGAGGCTTCAGCCGGCGCGCAGCGCCAGGAGGTGTGCGCGATAGTCCACCGCGCTGCGGTCGTGCAGGCGCACGCGCCAGGGGAAGCTCTCGATCTCGCCGGCGATCGACAGCCCGGAGACGGACATCGGATGCGCGCCCGGCGTCAGCAGGTCGCGCAGCAGCGGCTCCGCCGCGCCGGCGTGGCCGCCGCGTTGCGAATGGCCGCCGATCCAGGCCGCCGGGCCGGTTGCCTGCGGCGACCAATCATAGGGGCAGGCCAGCACGGCGCCGCCGCCGGGCCGGAGCAGCGCGGCGATCGTCGCGAGCAGCATCTGCGGCGCCTGGACCGCATCGAGCAGATTCAGCGCGGCGACCATGCCGAAGCCGCCCGGCGCGAAGGGCAGCGCGAGCGCATCGCAGGCCCAATAATCCACCGCCTCCGGCCGCGCGAGCGGCACGGCGACGTCGCGGCGGTCGTAGACCAGCCCGATCCGCCGCCGCGCATAGCGCACCCGTCCCGTCGCCAGCACGCGCTGCGCGAGGCGCAGCATGGAGATGTTGAGGTCCACGCCGAGCACCAGCCCGTCGGAGCGTTCGGCCAGCGCCTGCGTCACGCCGCCCGCGGCGCAGCCGAGTTCCAGCGCCGGCCCGCGCCAGTCGCCAAGCAGGCCGAGCCCGGCCTCGAGGCAGCGGCGCGCGGCGCCGGGCGGCGGATCCGCCGTCTCCGCCGGGTCGTGCATGCCGTAATGGTCGCGGGCGTAGGAGGACAGGTGCAGCCGCGTCGCGTCATGCGGCGTGCCGGGCCCGATCGCATCGCCGATCAGGGACTCCAGCGTCGCCGAAAGATCGTCGCGCGCCAGCAGATGAGTGGCGTTGTGGGAGAGGAAGGGGCCGACCTCGGCGACGATGACCGGCACGCTGTCGAGGATCGGGAATTCCTGCCGGCACTCGGGCGACGGACAGTGCAGGATGCCCTCACGCACCACGTCGCCGTCGCGCGCCTCGATGCAGGCGAGGATCAGGCGCTGTTCGCCGCGCCCCTGGGCACGGCAGCGCGGGCAGACTGGCGCGAAGGCCTCGAAATGGGAGAGGCGCACGCGCCGGGCCGGGTCAGCCGATCAGCACGGTCGGGCAGCCGGGTGGCATGATCATGCCGGTCGGCGAGGGGATGGGCGCGACGCAGGACGAGTGGACCGTCGGGTCGTTGATCCGGGCGGCCGGCATGCTGCCGATCAGCACGGTGGGCGAGCCCATCTGGATCATCCCAGGCCCGCCGGGCACGCACGGGATCATCGAACAGGGCGCCGAGGTGTCGGTGGCGCGCGCGGCGGGCATGCTGCCGATCAGCACCGTCGTCTGCCCGGTGATGATCGCGAGCGGCATGGCGGGATGCGGCACCGGGGTCGGGGTCGGCGCCGGGGGGTGGATCGGCGCGTGGCAATGCGGCGCCTGCTGCATCATCATGTCGCCCATGCGGGCGGCGGGCATGCCCATGCGTCCCCCTGGAGGCCGTCGGTCGGGAAGCTAGCGGAGGCGCCGCGCCCGCGCCAGCGCCGTCATGGCGCGATGCGGAAGCCGTCCGGCGGCAGCGTCACGTCGAGGCCGATGACGATGTTCCGCCCTGCCACCATCAGCGGCACCTTCAGCACGCCTTCGGGCTCGTCGCCCTTGGCCGGCACGCCGCCCTTCAGGAAGTTGGCGAGCTTCAGCTTGCCCGACCCCATGGCCTCCAGCCACAGGTCGAAGCCGCAGAAGACCTGGCGCGGCGGCTGCGGCTGCTGCGCAATCGCGGCGCCGAGTTCCTGCAACGTGGCCATCCCACCTCCGCCTCAGCCGAGCGCCGTCAGCCCAGCGCCGCATGGGCGCGCAGCGCGCCCTCCGCCTCGTCCAGCGCCGCCGCGGGCACATCGCCCGCCCGCCTGCGCGTCGCGGCGACGCGGATCTCCGTCCAGCGCGCGTAGATGCCCTCGATCTGCTCCGGCGTCACCCCCGGCAGGCGCAGGATGGACCGGCTGTGGACGGCGGGGCGCTCGCGCCAGTCCTCCGGCAGGTATCCCTTCTCCAGGCAGGTCTGGAACAGCGCCGTGCCGGGATAGGGGTAGAACACGAAGTAGCCGAAATCGGCCGGCTGCAGCTCGTGATGGAGCGCGATGGTCTCCTCCATCTCCGCCAGCGTCTCGCCCGGCGTGCCCATCATGTAGTTGGCGGTCGCCATGATCCCCGCCTCGCGCGTCCAGCGGAAGACGTCGCGGAAGCGCTGGTTGGTGGCGGAGCGCAGCATGATCTCGCGCCGCACCCGCTCCGACCCGCTCTCCACGCCATAGACGATGTGCCGGCAGCCGGCGGCGGCCAGCGCCTGCAGCAGCTTCTCGTTCACCGTCTCGACGCGGGCGTGCAGCGAGAAGGGGATGGCGAACTCCGCGCCATAGGCGCGGCAGAACTCGAAGACCCAGGGATGGTGGATGGTGAAGGTGTCGTCGAGGAAGATGACGTAGTTGAGCGGCCCGGCGGCGCGGATCGCGCGCAGCTCCGCCAGCACGTTGCCGACGCTGCGCCGCCGGCCATAGGCCGGGCCGCCGGCCTCGGCGTAGAGCTGGTCGAACATCCGCGCGCCGCAATAGGTGCAGGGAAAGGGGCAGCCGCGCTGGGTCGAGACGTGGACCACGCCCCAGCGCTCGTCGAGCATGTCGCGCGCGGTGAAGGGCAGCTCGTCGATCGGCTCGAAGGGCGGGCGCAGCTTCGGGCGCGCGCTGCCCTTCGCCATGATGTTGTCGATCGGCCGGTCGGGCCAGGGGCCGCCGGCCTCCAACGCCTGGACGAGCTCGAGCAACGCACCCTCCCCTTCGCCGAGGCAGGCGAAGTCCACGCCCTCGGCGGCCAGGCAATCCTCCGGCGAGAAGGTCGGGTGCAGCCCGCCCACCACCACGGGGACGTTGCTCGCGCGGCGGAGTGCCCCAAGCAGGTTCCGCGCGCGTTGCCATTGCCGCGTGGTGAGCGAGACGCCGACGAGATCCGGCGCCGCTTCCCGCACCGCCGCGACCATCGCCGGCGCGTCCATGCCGAGGCCGACGCGGAGGAAGCCGGCCTCGTGCCCATGCGCGCGGAGATGGGCGGCGAGGAAGCCGGGGCCGAGCGAGGCCACCGCCCAGTCGCTCTCGGTGTCGATCTCGAGGAAGAGGACGCGCATCAGTCGAGGCGGAGATTCGCCACGCGGATCACCTCCTGCCAGAGCGCCGCATCGGCGCGGAGCCGCCGCGCATAGGCCTCCGGCCCCTCGCCCAGCGGGTCGTTGCCGAGCGCGGCGAGGCGGGCCTGCACGGCCGGGCGTTGCAGTGCGTCGGCCACGATGCGGTGCAGGCGCGCGACGATCGGCGCGGGCAGCCCGGCGGGGCCGATCAGCCCGTTCCAGGTCAGCGTCTCGAAATCGGGCAGCGCGTCGGCCAGCGGCGGGATCTCGGGCGCCTGCGCGTTCCGCGTGCGGGACGAGATCGCATGGATCCGGATCGCCGGGTTCTGCCGGTGCGGCAGGATCTCCGAGAGATTGGCGAAGCTGACCGGCACGTTGCCCGCGATGACGTCGAGCAGCGCCGGCGCGCCGCCGCGGTAGGCGACATGCTCCGCCTCCACGCCGAGCCGCTGCAGCAGCAGCACCATGGACAGGTGGCCCATGCTGCCCACCCCGCCCGAGGCGAAGGCGAAGCGCCCGCTGCGCGCCCGCATCCACGCCAGCAGCCCGGCGGCGTCCGCCGCGTCCACGCTGCGATGCGCGTAGAGCACGAAGGGGTTGGTCCCGAGATTCACGATCGGCTGGATGTCGCCGATCGGGTCGAAGCGCGGGCGCTGCGCGGCGGCGAAGGGCGAGATGGCCAGGGTGGAGAGCGAGGCCATCATCAGCGTGTGCCCGTCCGCCGGCGCGCGCACCAGCGCCTCCAGCGCCAGCAGGCCGCCCGCGCCGGTACGGTTCTCGACGACGAAGGCGCCGCCGGGGATGCCCTCGGTCAGGATCTCCGCCGTCAGGCGCGCAAGCTGGTCGGTGTTGCCGCCGGCGGCGAAGGGCACCAGCACGCGGACCGGCCGTTCGGGCCAGGCCTGCGCCGCCGCGGAGCGCGGCAGGGCCAGCAGGGCGGGTGCGGCAAGCACGGCGCGGCGGCGCATGGATCTGTCTCCCGGTCGGCGGCACCGAGGCTAGCAAGCCGCGCGCCGTTGCGAAGGCGCGAATTGGACGCCGGAGGCGCCGCTGCCTAATCTGCGCCGGGACCTTTCTGGAGCCACCGATGCGCCCTCGCCTGCCTGGCCTTGCGCTGGCCGGTCTTGTCCTCGTCGCCGGCGCGGGCGCGCTCGCCCAGGCCGAGGCGGAACGGCGCCTCGATGCCGCGATCGAGCGCCTGCGGGCGGCACTCGGCCCAGGCGGGAGCCTGGCGATCGGCGGGCGGCGCGTGGATCCCGTGACCGGCCAGGCGACGCTGACCGATGTGGTGCTGGTGCAAGGCGAGAACCGCGTCACCATCCCCGAACTCCGCCTCGCCGATGTCAGCGAGACGCGGATCGGCCGCGCCGAGGCGCTGCGCCCTCGGCAGGCCGGCACGGGGCCCGCGGCGACGACGGCCGAGGCCGCGCGCATCCTCCTCGCCGGCGTGCCGCTGCCGGCGCCCGGCCAGCCCTTCGACTGGACGCGGCTTTCGGCCGAGGCACTCGAGGTCGAGACGCTGCGCCTGCAATCGCCCGAGCAGGGCACGCTGCGCCTGGAACGGCTGGCGCTGCGGGATGCGCGGCGCGAGGGGCTGGGATCGGGCACGCTGGAAGGCCTCGACTACGCCGCGACCGGCACGGACGCGCAGGCCTTCCGGCTCGGCCGCGTCGCGCTGGAGGCGCTCGTCCTGCCGCTCGGCCAGGGCGACGCCTTCGACCCAATCGCGTTCCGCGCCGGCCGCATCGCGGTCGAGAACCTCGCCCTACGCGACCCGGACCAGGATGTCGTGCTCGGGCTGTCGCGCTTCGACCTGCAGGACTGGATCCCCGGGCGACAGGCCAGCCTGACGGTGGAGCGGCTGGAGACCGCGAGCCGGGCCGCGGGCATGGGACAACTTGAAGCGCGGCTCGCGCGGCTCGCCATCTCGGGCGTCGATGGGCCGGGCACCGTGGCGGCGGTGCTGGGCAACCGCCAGCCGCCCGATCCGCGGCCGGGCGTGCCGCAGCGCGCGGTGCTGGAAGGGCTGGAAGCCAGCCTGGACGGCCAGCGCGTGCTCGTGCTGCCGCGCCTGGCCAGCGAGGCGTCGCTCGAGAACGGCATCGCGGCGGGCGCCTTCGCGGTGGAGGGGCTGCGCGTCATTCCCCCATCGCCCTATGACGACTGGCTGCGCGCGCTCGGCCTCGACGAGATCGCCGGCGGCATCGAGCTGCGCGGCAGCGTCCCGCGCGCAGGCGGGCGACTGGAGGTGGCGCCGTTCCGCATCGCCTGGACCGATGCCGCGACGCTGACGGCCAACGTCGTGCTGGAGGGCATGCCGGCCACGCCGGCGGAAGGCGCCGAGATCGACCAGCAGGCCACGCTCGATGCCTATGCCGAGGCACGCATCGGGGCTGTGACGCTCGCGCTCCGCGATCAGGGGCTCCTCGGGCGGATCCTGGCCTCGCAGGCGCGCCAGCAGCGCATCCCGGAAGCGCGGCTGCGCGAGCAATGGGCGCAGATGGCGCTGGCGCTCCCGCTGCCGGGCGCGGCGCCGCCCGGCCCTGCGCCGCGTCCCGGCCAGCGGCAGGCCCTGCCGACTCCCGCTCTGCAG
>NZ_JAKJIB010000289.1 GCF_021864505.1 Falsiroseomonas oryziterrae | reverse complement strand
CATGGACATCCGGGCCGCGCAGGCCATGGCGCAGCAGATGAACTCGCCGACCGCCACCTTCCGCCGCGAAGGGACCGCGACCATCGCCGGGCAGCAATGCACGGTCTGGGTGGTGCAGGACGGAGGGCGCCAGCGAAACCGCCGAGGCCGCCGCGCTGTCGGTCGAGGAACGCATCGCGGAGCGACTCGGCGAGGAGCCGCCCGACCTGCCGTCCGACATCGCCGACCTGTCCGACCAGGCGGAGGAGAAGGCGCGCCGCAAGCTCGATCGCCTGACGCGCGAGCGGGAGGAGATGGGGCCGGTCAACCTCGTCGCCGAGCAGGAACTCGCCGAGCTCGACGCCCGCCGCGGCGCCATCGATGCCGAGCGGCAGGAGGTCGCGACGGCGATCGCCAAGCTGCGCGGCCAGATCGGCCACCTGAACCGCGAGGGGCGCGAGCGTCTCCGCACCGTCTTCGACAAGGTGGATGCCGAGTTCCGCGCGCTGTTCACCCGGCTCTTCGGTGGCGGGCGCGCGCATCTCGCCCTCGTCGGCTCCGACGACCCGCTGGAGGCCGGGCTCGAGATCTACGCCGAGCCGCCGGGCAAGAAGCTCGCCTCGCTCGCGCTTCTCTCGGGCGGCGAGCAGGCGCTGACGGCACTCTCGCTCATCTTCGCCGTGTTCCGCTGCAACCCCGCGCCGGTCTGCGTGCTGGACGAGGTGGACGCGCCGCTGGACGACGCGAATGTCGAGCGGCTCTGCGACCTGCTGGAGGTGATGGCAGCGGGCGACGAGAACGGGCGCGGCGGCACGCGCTTCCTCATCGTCACGCACCACCAGCTCACCATGGCGCGGATGCACCGCCTCTACGGCGTCACGATGCAGGAGCGCGGCGTGTCGCGCCTGCTCAGCGTCGACCTGCAGCGGGCGGTCGAGCTGGCGGAAGGGCCAGTCGCGGGCTGAGCCGCGGGATGACGATCGAGGCGCGCATCGCGCGCCTGCACCGGATGGACGACGCGGCCTGGGCGCGGCACGCGAACCCATGGAGCGTGTGGACGCGGGTGCCGATCCTCCCGCTGCTCGCGCTCGCGATCTGGAGCCGTGTCTGGATCGGCTGGTGGGCGCTGCTGCCGGTGGTGCTGCTGGTCGGCTGGACCTGGATCAATCCGCGCGTTTTTCCGCCGCCGCCTTCGCTCGACAACTGGGGCTCGCGCGCCGTGCTCGGCGAGCGCCTCTGGCTGATGCGAGACCAGGTGCCGGTCCCGCCTCGGCATCGCCGCCTTCCCACCATGCTGAACGCAGTGGCCGGCGCCGGCGGCGCGGTCCTGGTCGGCGGGCTTGCCTGGCTTTCGCCCACTGCAGCGCTGACCGGGTTCGCCACGGCTTTCCTGGCGAAGATCTGGTTCCTCGACCGGATGAACTGGCTTGTTGCGGACATGGCGGAGGACCCGCGGCTCCTGTCCTGGGGCTATCGCGCCGCGCAGGGTGGTCCGCCCCCGATCCGGCAGGACTGACCTCGGCCCCGTCGTGGTGAAGGCCGGTTGACCGCCAGGCGCCGCCGGCGCGTTCTGCCGCGCATGCTGCCCTTCCGACGTTTCGAGCGCGCGATGGACCCGGTGGCGCCGCCTGGCACGCCGGCGGCGCGCGTGCTCGGCGTGCCCGTCCCCAGCGACCCGCCGCCGCGGTCGCTCCTCGGCTTCTACTGGCATTTCGCGCGCCAGGCCCGTGCCCTCTTCGCCGCGCTGTTCGCGGCCGGCATGGCGGTCGCGCTGCTCGACCTGCTGATCCCGCTCTTCATCGGCCGCGTCGTCGGGCTGCTGGAGCGCCACGGGCCCGACCGCCTCTGGGCCGAGGCAGGGACGACGCTGCTGGCGATGGCCGCCGTGCTGCTGCTCGGCCGGCCGCTGGCGATCCTCTGCCAGAACCTCGTGACGCAGCAGGGCATCGTCCCGGGCGTCACCTCCCTGATCCGATGGCAGAGCCACTGGCACGTCATCCGCCAGGGCCTGCCCTTCTTCCAGGAGGATTTCGCCGGCCGCATCGCCAACCGCGTCATGCAGGCCGGCCCCGCGCTGCGCGAGAGCGTCGTGCAGTCCGTCAACGCCGTCTGGTATATCGTGGTCTACGGCACCGGCGCGGTGCTCGCGCTGGCCTCCACCGATTCGCGGCTCGCCATCCCGATCCTCGTCTGGTTCGCGCTCTACGCGACGTTGCTGCGGCTGATCGTGCCGCGCATGCGCGACCGCGCAAGGACGGCGTCCGAGGCGCGCAGCGCGCTGACCGGACGCGTGGTGGACAGCTACACCAACATCCAGACGGTCAAGCTCTTCGCCCGCGCCGAGCAGGAGGACGCCTTCGTGCGCGAGGGGCTGGAGCGGCTGAACCGCGACTTCGGCCGCCAGACGCGCCTCGTCACGCTGAACGGGCTGCTGCTCTCCACCCTCAACGCGGCGCTGCTGGTCGGCACCGCCGGCCTGGCCATCTGGCTTTGGTCGCGCGGCGAGATCCCGCTCGCGGTGGTCGCGGCCGCGCTGCCCATGGCCTGGCAGATCGCCAACATCTCCGGCTGGGTCGCCTTCAACGTCGCCGGCATCTTCGAGAACATCGGCGTGGTGCAGGAAGCGATGGGCTCGATCGCCGTCCCGCCCACCGCGCCCGACCCGCCCGGCGCCGTGCCGCTGGTCGTCACGCGCGGCGCGATCCGCTTCGAGCGCGTGACCTTCGGCTACGGGCGGGAGGCCGGCGTGCTGCGCGGGTTCGACCTCGACGTCGCGCCGGGCGAACGCGTCGGCCTGGTCGGGCATTCAGGCGCTGGCAAGACCACGGCGATCAACCTGCTGCTGCGCTTCTTCGAGCCGGAAGCGGGACGGATCCTGGTGGACGGACAGGACATCGCCCGGGTCACGGCCGAATCGCTGCGCGCCGCGGTCGGCGTCGTCACCCAGGACACCGCGCTGCTGCACCGCTCGATTCGCGACAACATCCGCTATGGCCGCCCCGACGCCACCGAGGCGGAGGTCGAGCAGGCCGCACGCCGGGCGGAGGCGCACGACTTCATCGCAAGCCTTTCCGACTGGCGCGGCCGCAGCGGCTACGATGCGCATGTCGGCGAGCGCGGGGTGAAGCTCTCAGGCGGCCAGCGCCAGCGCGTCGCCATCGCGCGCGTGCTGCTGAAGGACGCGCCGATCCTGGTGCTGGACGAGGCGACGAGCGCGCTCGATTCCGAGGTCGAGGCCGCGATCCAGGAGAGCCTCGAGAAGCTGATGGCCGGCAAGACGGTGATCGCTGTCGCGCATCGCCTGTCGACGCTGTCGCGCATGGACCGGCTGGTGGTGCTGGATCGCGGGCGCGTGGCGGAGCAGGGGACGCATGCCGCGCTGTTGGCGCAGGGCGGGATCTACGCCCAGCTCTGGCAACGTCAGTCCGGTGGATTCATCGGGGATTGAACGACCGCCCGGCGGCCCGCACGACGTCCGCTGGCGCCTCGCCGAAGCGGCGGCGGAAGGCGGCGCCGAAGCGCGACGCGTTGGTGAAGCCGTAGCGGCGCGCGACCGCGGCAATGGCGGCTGCGTCGTCGCCCATGGCGCCCTCGCCGAGTCTGGCCCGCACCTCCTCCAGCCGGATCGCGTGCAGCGCTGCGAGCGGCGTCGTGTCGCGGAAGCGGCGGAACACGTCGCCCAGCGTCCGCACGCTGCAGCGCGCCGCGGCGGCCACATCGGCCATCCGGATCGGCCCCGCGCAATGCGCGCGCATGAAGTCCTCCGCGCGCCGGACATAGGCCGGAACGGCCCCGGCCGGGCCTGTCGGGAACCGGTCGGCGTAGTTGTGCGGCACCCCGCGCAGGATGAGCGCCGCGAGGAACTCGGTCATCGAGGCGAGCGCCACCGCATTTCCCGCGACGCCGTCCGGCCTCTCGAACTCCTGCATGACGAAGGCGAGCTGGCTGCGCAGGCTCGTTGCCAGCCCGCCGTTCCAGTCGAGGGCCGGGTCGAATTCGAGCGGCTGTGGCAGCCGCCGGTCGAGCATGTGCTCAAGCGTGCCCTCGAGCTCGCCGACCTTGACGAAGACGTTCGTCCGCAAGCTGCGATCGGTCGTCACCAGCCGGGTCCGGTGACCGGGGCGGAAGGCGAGGCCGCGGTCTGCCGTGGCCGTCGTGACCTCGCCGCGCTGATGCAGCGTCAGGCCGCCCTGCAGCATCGTCGTGAAGCAGAAGAAGTCGCCCTCGTCGCCGTCGATCGACACCTCCGTCGCGAAGCGGCTGTCGCCGTAGCTCGCGAGGAGGCCGCCCGCGCTGCGGGTGGCGAGAGTGAAGATCGGGCTGTCAAAGCGCGTGCCGGAGAGGGCGGGATCGCGCAGGCGGTACTTGTAGACCCGGCTCGGTTCGGGAAGCCGCTCGCTCACGCGCGACCGGCTGTCCAGCTCGGCTGGATCGCTGGCGCTGACGACGTTGAAGACCGCCAACCGTTGGGGGTCGAGCGAGGGCTCACCGGGATTCATGTAACTCGTATGGTAGCGCCGTCGGGATTCCGGATCGATCCGAAAATTCGCTTCCCGCGCGAAAAAGACAGAATCCGCAGGCTGGTGACCGATCCGGCAGGGAAGCGCTCCGTCCGCCACCGGAGCCGGCTTCCTGGCGCCGCCCCGCGTGCAAGGTTGGCGTGCCCCAGGGACGTCGCGCCCGTGCCAACACCCCCACAGAACCGATTTCTCGCTCAGGCGCCACGCAGCCAGGACGAAGGCTGTTCGCCCCGACCGCTCGGCGCGGCGCCGGTGGAGCGGGCGCTGTCGCGCCTACGCGCAGCGACCCGCGGCGGGGACCCGATCGAAGTGGAAGCCGCGGCCCGCGCCTATGGCGCAGCCCTCGCTTTCGCCGGTATTGCCGCCGCCGCGCAGGGCCTCGTGGCGGCGGTCCTGGCTTGGCGCCGCCTCGGACCGGCCGCCGGCTTCTCCGCGACCCGGACCCGCCGGTGAGCGCGCGGTCCTGTGCCGGGTTGCTGCTCTGCGCCGCCCTCGCGGCCACCACCGTGGCGCCTGGCCCCAGTGCCGCCGGCCCTGGCGGCGTCGATGCGGCCGGTCTGCTGGTGCTGCCCGAGGAACAGGTCGCGCCGGTCCCGGCCGGGTTGGTCATCGTCCTGCATGAGCCGACGGGCATCGATCCGCGCGGCTGGGGCTATGCCGACCAGATCGCCGCCGCGGGCCTCGCGGTGCTCCACCTCGACGTGCTGGAGATGTCCGCCGACGGCTTCGTCCCGCCCGACGCGGCAGATGAGGATGCGTCTGCGCTCGCGCGTCTCGTGGCCGTCATCGGCCTCCTCGATGCCGATCCGCGCTTCGCGCCGGCGCCGCTCGGCGTTCTGGCCTTCGGCGGTGCGGCGCAGACCGCCGCGCGCATCACGGCCGATCCGGCCGCGAGCGCGCGCATCGGGGCGCTGGCGCTGCTCTACCCCGGCTGCGACGGCGTGGCGGACCGGGTGGTGGCGGACGACGCGCGGCCGCGCGCGCCGGC
>NZ_JAKJIB010000288.1 GCF_021864505.1 Falsiroseomonas oryziterrae | reverse complement strand
GGGGGGCGACGGCGGCGTGGCCGTCGCCACCGACGGCCCGCGCGTGGTGGGCACGGCGGGCCTTGGCCCGGTGCTGATGGCGACGCGGCTCGACGGGCCTGATCCGCTCGCCGATCCGCGCGCGCTTCTGGGGCGGGAGGCGTCGGCGCGCCGCACCGTGGATCTCGGCGCCGCGGGCGGCGACCCCAATGCGATGCGCTTCGGGCTGGTGCTGGACTGCCGGCTGGCCGGCCGCATGGACGGTGCCTGGCTGCTGGTGGAGGAGCGCTGCGCGGTGGATGGCCGCAGCGTGACGAACCGCTTCTGGGCCGATCCCGCGACGGGCGCCGTGCGCCGCAGCGAGCAATGGGCGGGCGACGCCGCGCCGCTCGTGATCGAAGCCGTCGGGACCTGATCGACTACTCCGCCGGCGCCGGCGCGGCCTTGGTCCAGAGCTCGGGCTTCAGCTCCTCCTCCCGGTTCGGGAAGAACAGCGCGCAGATCAGCGTGATGGCGGAGAAGGCGGCGAGCACCACCAGCACCGCGGTGACCGCGCCCGTCGCCTCGTGCAGCAGCCCGACCACGGGCGAGGCGAGCGCCGCGCCGAGGAAGCCGACCGAGAAGCGGATCGAGTAGAGCTTGGCGCGCAGCGCGGGCGCGACGTAGCGCGCCGTCATCGTCTCGTTCACCGTGACCACGCCGAAGACCGAGGCACAGACGAGCCCCGCCACCACCAGCACCGGCCAGCCAGCGAGCTGAGTCAGCACCAGCAACGCCGGCATCTGCACCAGCGCGAGCGGCATGAAGACGCGTTTCAGCGTGTGCCGGTCGATCAGCCGTCCCACCGTGAACTGCGTCAGCCCGCCGCAGATCGTCACCAGGAAGGCCAGCGCGCCGACCACCGGCAGCAGATCCGGCGAATTCGCCAGCCGCTCCTCCATCAGCTTCGGGATCAGCAGGGTGAAGCCGTTGAAGACGAAGCCGCTCGCCGTCGCGATCGCCAGCAGCGAGATCACCGCGCGGCGCACGATGGCGGGCGGGATGGCGGGAAAGGGCTTCGACGCGGCCTTGGCGCGCGCCACGTCCGTCAGCCCGTTGCGCCAATAGGCGATGCCGGCGGCGATGCAGAGCACGCCCGGGACGATGAAGGCGAAGCGCCATCCCATCCCCGCGGCGATCGCCGCCGTGACGACCGGCGCGAGCGCCACGCCAAGATTGCCGAAGACGCCGTTCACGCCGACCGCCGCGCCGACGCGCTCGCCCGCCGCGTCCACCAGCATCGCCGTACCGATCGGATGGTAGATCGCGCTGAAGGCGCCATAGACGAACATCCCGGCCGCGAGCGTCCACGGCCCGGGCGCGAGACCTGCCGCGACCATTCCGGTGCCCGTGCCGAGGAAGAAGGCCAGCAGCAGAGCCGGCCGCCCGACGCGCTCCGCGATCCAGCCCTGCGGCAGTGAGCCGAGGCCGTAGATCACGAACATGCCCGTCCCCAGCGCCAGGATCGGGCCATAGACGGTGCCGAAGGTCGCGCCGTCCTGCACCACCATCGCCAGCACCGCGGTCGCCAGGATCAGCAGCCCGTAATGGGTGAACACATGGGCGATGTTGACGAAGGCGATCTGGCGTGCGGCGGCGTCCATCGGGGGAGCCTAGACCCGATCGCGGCCCCTTGCGACGCGGCCGGCGCGGCTGGCCCTTGCGCCACGCGCAACAGAACATATCATGAACTTGCACCCGAGGCTTGCCGCGCCATGGACCTCCGCCAAAAGCTCGAAATCCTCGCCGACGCCGCGAAATACGACGCCTCCTGCGCCTCCTCCGGCACGACGCGGCGCGACTCGACGCGCGGCGGGCTCGGCAGCACGGAGGGCTCGGGCATCTGCCACGCCTATGCGCCGGACGGGCGCTGCATCTCGCTGCTCAAGATCCTGCTGACCAACGCCTGCGCCTTCGACTGCGCCTACTGCATCAACCGCGCGAGCTCCAACGTCCGCCGCGCCCGCTTCACGGTGGAGGAGGTCGTGCAGCTCACCCTCGACTTCTACCGCCGCAACGCGATCGAGGGGCTGTTCCTGTCGTCCGGCATCACCCGCTCCCCCGACTGGACGATGGAGCAGCTGGTGCGCGTCGCGCGCACGCTGCGCGAGGACCACGGTTTCCAGGGCTACATCCACCTCAAGACCATCCCCGACGCGTCGCCGGAGCTGGTGGAGCAGGCGGGCCGCTACGCCGACCGCCTCTCCATCAACATCGAGCTGCCGCAGGCGCAGACGCTGAAGCAGCTCGCGCCCGAGAAGGACTTGCCCGCGATCTGCCGCGCCATGGGCGGGCTGCGCCTGCGTATCGAGGATGCGAAGGACGCCGCCCGCACCGCGCGCCGCGCGGCGGCGCCGCGCTTCGCGCCGGCGGGGCAGAGCACGCAGATGATCGTCGGCGCCGATGCCTCCGATGACGCGACGATCCTGACCACCGCGACCGATCTCTATGCCGGCTATCGCCTCAGGCGCGTCTACTACTCGGCCTATTCGCCGATCCCCGACGCGTCGCGCGTGCTGCCGCCGACCGCGCCGCCGCTCGTGCGCGAGCACCGGCTCTACCAGGCCGACTGGCTGCTGCGCTTCTACGGTTTTTCGCGCGAGGAGATCATGGCGGGCGGCGAGCGTGGCATGCTCGACCTCGCGCTCGATCCCAAGACCGCCTGGGCGCTGAAGCACCGCGCCGACTTCCCGGTGGATCTGAACCGCGCCCCGCGCGAGCGGCTGCTGCGCGTGCCGGGGCTGGGCGCGAAGACGGTGGACCGGCTGATCGCCGCGCGGCGCCACGCGCGCATCCGGCTCGAGGATCTGGCGCGGTTGCGCGTGAGCATCGCGAAGGTCGCGCCCTTCGTCGTCACCGACGACCACCGGCCGCGCCTGCTGGATGCCGGCGACCTGCGCGACCGGCTGATCCCTGCCACCGCTTTCGCGCACGCCGCGCGGCCGGTACAGATGAGCCTGTTCGGATGATCGCCACGGTGCTGCCCGGACCGGCCGATCTCGGCGCCTGGCGCAGCGCCGCGCGCGGCCTGCTCGGCGCCGGCGTGCCGCCCGAACAGGCGGAGTGGCGCGTCGCGGGCGATGCGCCCGGCCTCTTCGCCGGGGATGCGGCCCCGCCGGCGGCGACCTCGCCCTTCCACGTGCCGCGCGCCTTCGTGGCGCTCGCCGAGATCGCCATCCGCCATCGCGACCCGGAACGCTTCGCGCTGCTCTATCGCGTGCTCTGGCGCCTCACGCATGGCGAGCCCGCGCTGATGCAGGTCGCGACCGACGCCGACATCGTGCGGCTGGAGGCGATGGCCAAGGCGGTGCGGCGCGACGCGCACAAGATGCACGCCTTCCTCCGCTTTCGGCAGGTCGAGACCGAGGCCGGGGTGCGCCACGTCGCCTGGTTCGAACCCGAGCACCACATCGAGGAGGCCGAGGCCGGCTTCTTCGTCCGCCGCTTCGCCGGGCTGCGCTGGTCCATCGTCACGCCGCGCCGCACCGTGCACTGGGACGGGCAGGAGCTGCGCTTCGGCCCCGGCGGCCGCCGCCAGGACGTGCCGCCCGACGACGCGGTGGAGCCGCTCTGGCGCGCCTACTACGCCGCGATCTTCAACCCCGCGCGCCTCAAGCCCGGCGCGATGCGGGCCGAGATGCCGCGCAAGTACTGGCGGAACATGCCGGAGACGGCGGAGATCCCCCGCCTGATCGCGGACGCGCCGCGGCGCGCGGCGGAGATGGTCGCGCGCGGCGCCAGCCTGCCGAACCCGAACCCGCAGAAGCCGCGGCACCTGCCGCCGCCCTCGCACGTTGAGCCGGACATGGACCTGCTCGACACCGCCGCCGACCCGAAGGAGGCGCTCGCCGCCCTCGCGCGCGAGCTCGCCGGCCGCAACGACCTGCCCGATTTCGCGCGCCGCGCGACGCAACTCGTCTTCGGCGAGGGGCCGCCCGGCGCGCCGCTGATGTTCGTGGGCGAACAGCCGGGCGACGAGGAGGACATCCAGGGCCGCCCCTTCGTCGGCCCCGCCGGCCGGCTCCTCGACCGCGCGCTGGCCGAGGCGGAGGTGCCGCGCGGCGAGACCTACGTCACCAATGCGGTGAAGCACTTCAAGTTCGAGCCGCGCGGCAAACGCCGGCTCCACCAATCACCGGATGCCGGCGACATCGCGTATTACCGCCCCTTCCTGCTGCGGGAGATCGGCATCGTCGGTCCGCGGCTGCTGGTGGCGCTCGGCGCCACTGCGCTGCGCGCGCTGGCCGGCAAGGCGCTGCCGGTGATGAAGACCCGCGGCACGCTGGTGGAGGGGCCCGAGGGCCTGCCGGTCTTCACCACGGTCCATCCGAGCTTCCTGCTGCGCGTCCCGGACGAGGAGGCGCAGCGGCGCGAATACGCGCGCTTCGTGGACGACCTCCGCGCCGCGCACGCCCGCGTGGCCTGAGCCGAGCCTCGACCGTCGCGCCGTTCCGTGGCTCACTCCGCCGCATGTCCGACCTGCCCACGGCCGTCGAGATACGCGAGGAAGGCCCGCGCGAGGGCTTCCAGATCGAGCCCGGCCCGATCCCGGCCGCGCGCAAGGTCGCGTTGATCAACGCGCTCGCCGCGACGGGCCTCAGGCAGATCCAGGTCTGCTCCTTCGTCTCGCCGAAGCTGGTCCCCGGCTGGGCGGATGCGGAAGCAGTGCTGGCCGAGGTGACGCCGCCACCCGGCGTCGCCTTCACCGCGCTCTGGTTCAACGCCGCGGGGCTGAACCGCGCGCTGGCATTCAAGGACCGGCTGAAGCTCTACGGCTCGATCTCCTTCGCGGCGTCGGAGGCCTTCTCGAAGAAGAACCTGAACCGAGACCGCGCCGGCCAGGTCGAGGCGATGCGCACGCTGACGCGCACGCATCTCGACGCCGGCGTGCCGGTCACGCGCATCTCCGTCCAGGCCGCCTTCGGCTGCAACTACGCGGGCGACGTGGCGCCCGCGCTGATCGTGCAGGCCGTCGCCGACGGCCTCGCCATCGCCGCCGAGGTCGACGCGGCGATCACCGAGGTCACGCTCGCCGACACCATGGGCTGGGCGACGCCGCTCCGGATCGAGCGCGGCGTCGGCGCTGTGCGAGACCGCTGGCCCGACCTGCCGCTCGCGCTGCACCTGCACGACACGCGGGGCCTCGGCATCGCCAACGCCATGGCGGGGCTGCGCCTCGGCGTCGCACGCTACGACACCACGGTGGGCGGCCTCGGCGGCTGTCCCTTCGCCGGCCAGCCCGGCGCGCCGGGCAACATCTGCACCGAGGAACTTGCCCTGCTCTGCGCCGAGATGGGCATCGCGACCGGCCTCGACCTCGACGCGCTGATCGCGGCGGGACACCTGGCCGAGGAGATCGTCGGCCATCGCCTGCCGAGCGAATTGCTGCGATCCGGCCCGCTCGACGCCTTCCGCCGGCGGACCGCGTAGCGGACCGCGGCCGGCCGCGTCGCTCGCCCCCCAGCCGGCACCCGCCCGCGGGCCCACG
>NZ_JAKJIB010000287.1 GCF_021864505.1 Falsiroseomonas oryziterrae | reverse complement strand
CTGCGGTCCAGGATGCGCCGGATCACCGGCCAGCCGGTGCGGATGCCGCGCACCAGGACACGGTTCGCGATCGCCGAGGCGGTGGAACCCCATCTCCGGCAGCGCCGCCGGCGCGCGGCCGCGCGACTGCGCCTGCGTCAGCACGAGGTCGAGGATCGCCGCGTGCTCCTCCCGCGTGCCGTTGAACAGCGCGAGCCCGCCATCGGCATGCCGCAGCAGCCGCAGCGCCGGCGCGGCGCGGTCCAGCACGGCATTCAGGATGGGCGGCGCCTCCACCCCCGTGCCGTGCAGCAGGTTGCGGATCTCGATCACGTCCTGCAGCGCGGCCAGCAGCTGGGCCGGGCTGCGCTCCACATGGCCACCATCGGTGAAGAACTGCCGCTCGAGCTCGGCGGGCAGGAAGCGGACGCAGCGCGCCAGCCAGGTCTCCTCCGCCAGCGCCACCGCGCCGGCCATGCCGCCCTTCAGCGCCACCAGCGCGCCGCGATGCGCGGCCTCCGCCGGCAGGCCGGAGATCACCTCGCGCGCATCCTGCGCCAGGCGCTGCATCAGCGCGCGGCGGAAGGCGTCGTCGGCCGTCGCCGCCAGGAAGTCCCAGTGGCCGAGCCAGGCCGAGATCCGCGCCCCCGCCACCTCCGGCGCATCGGCAAAAGGATCGGCGGGCAGGGAGAGCCAGTCGGCCGTCAGCGCACGCCCGCGCAGCCGCGCTGCATCGGTTCCCAGCGCGCGCAGGTCGCGCAGCCAGGCGAAGCCGTGCGCCGCCGAGCGCCAGGTGGGCGAGCCGCCGGCCGCGCCCCAGTCCTGCAGCCCGCCGGCTTCCGACGGCCGCAGCGGGCGCACGGTGCCGAGCACCTCGTATTCGCTCCGCAGCAGCCGCGCGCCGCGCGCCGCCTCGCCGGGCCAGAGGTCGCGGAACGACCGCGCCGGCCCGTCCGGCACCTTGATGGGCTTGAGGTTGGCGAGGATGCGGCGCGCGCCGCGCAGGATCCCTTCCATGCTCAAGCCCCCCTTATGGCGCGGATCGCCGCGGCGTAGTCCGGCTTGCCGAATACCGCCGTGCCCGCCACCAGCACATCCGCGCCCGCCTCGATGCAGTCGCGCGCCGTCTCCGCCGTGACGCCACCATCCACCTGCAGCGCGATCTCGCGCCCACTCGCATCGATCATGGCGCGCAGCGCGGCGATCTTCGCCAGCTGCGAGCGGATGAAGGACTGTCCGCCGAAGCCCGGGTTCACCGACATCACCAGCACGAGATCGCAGAGGTCCAGCACCGTCTCCACCGCCGCGACCGGCGTCGCCGGGTTCAGCACCACGCCGGCCTTCTTACCCAGCGCCCGAATGGTCTGCAGCGAGCGGTGCAGATGTGGCCCGGCCTCGGGGTGCAGGCTGATCAGGTCGGCCCCGGCCTCGGCGAAGGCGGCGAGATACGGATCGGCGGGCGCGATCATCAGGTGCACATCGAAGGGCAGCGCGGACTGCTTGCGCAGCGCCTTCACCAGCCCCGGCCCGAAGGAGATGTTGGGCACGAAGTGCCCGTCCATGATGTCGAGGTGCAGCCAGTCGGCGCCCGCCGCCTCGATCGCGCGCACCTCCTCGCCCAGCCGCGCGAAATCGGCGGCGAGCAGGGAGGGGGCAATGCGGATGCGACTCGCGGGGGGCATCCGGGCCTTCTAGCCGTCAAGCCCCGGCGCTGGAACCGCCCCGGGCCAGGTTCCCTCATCTTCGGCGGCCGCATGCAACCCGCGACCACGGCCGGAGTCGTCACGCCGTGCGCGACGTCATCGTTCCGCCCCCCATGGCCCTGCCGTGGCTCCGTCACGGCAGGATGAGCCGAAGCCCAGAGAATCGGCGCCAATCCGGGGCCCCCGCGGCAACGCGCAGCGTTGTCGTGGGGAAGTCTAAATTGGCAGCGCCGTGGTTCCCTTCACCCGCTCCATCGCGAAGCGGCCGGTGACCTTCCGCAGCGCCGGCACCGCCGCGACGAATCGCCGGTAGAAGGCGTCGTAGCCCGACATGTCCGGCACCACGACGCGCAGCAGGTAGTCCACGTCGCCGCCGAGCCGCCAACACTCCACGATCTCGGGCGTGCTCTCCACCGCGGCGGCGAAGCGGGAGATCCAGTCGGCGGAGTGATCGCCTGTCTCGATCGCGACAAAGACCGAGATCGGCAGCCCCACCCGCTCCGCATCCACCAGCGCCACCCGCCCGGTGATGACGCCCTGCTCCTCCATCCGCTTGATGCGCTTCCAGCAGGGAGTCGCCGTCAGCCCCACCTCCGCCGCGATCTCGGCCAGGGATTGCGAGGCGTCGCGCATCAGCAGGCGCAGGATCTCGCGGTCGATGCGGTCCAACTCCGCGGCGGCGGCCATCCTGGAACTCCGGTATTGTCTTGCGGCCTCTCCGTAGCACGAAAATCTTTCGCTTGCACCTCTAGGGCCGGCATGCAGAAAAGATTTCCATGAACGCTCCATCCTCCTCCCGCCCGGCCCTGTCCCGGCGATCCCTCCTCGGCCTTCTCGGCGCGGCGCTGCCGCTGCCGGCCCTGGCCCAGCCCGCCGCCTTCCCGGACCGCGCCGTGCGGGTGATCATCCCGGTCGCGCCCGGCGGCAGCCTCGACATCCTCGGCCGCACCTTCGCCCGCGCCATCTCCCCGGCGCTCGGCCAGCCGGTGGTGGCCGAGAACCATCCGGGCGCCGGCTCCAACCTCGCCTTCGAGCTGGTCGCCCGCGCCCGGCCGGACGGGCACACGCTGCTCGTCGGCTCCGACCCGCTGACGATCAATCCTTCGCTCTACCGCCGCGTCGGCTACGACCCGGTGCGCGACTTCGCGCCCGTCGCGGAGCTGGTGCGCGCGCCGCAGGTGCTGGTCGTGCACCCGTCCAACCCCGCCACCGATCTCGCGAGCTTCCTCGCCGCCGCGCGGGCCGCGAACGGCGCGACGACGATGGGCAGCCAGGGCAACGGCTCGATCGGGCACCTTGCCGGCGCGGTGCTGACGCAGCGCACCGGCATCGGCTTCACCCATGTCCCCTATCGCGGCGGCGGGCCGGCGGTGGTGGATGTCGTCGCCGGCCATCTCGACGCGCTGCTGGTCACCCTGCCGGCCGCGATCGAGCACATCCGCGGCGGGCGGCTGAAGGCGCTCGGCGTCACCAGCCTCGGCCGCAACCCGGCGCTGCCCGAGGTGCCCGCCTTCCACGAGGCCGGGCTGCCCGGCTTTGAGGTCGTGACCTGGCAGGGCATCCTCGCGCCGGCCGGGACGCCGGAGCCGGTGGTCGCGCGGCTCAATGCCGTGCTGCTCGACGCGCTGCGCCGTCCCGAGGTGGCGGAGAGCCTGGCGGCGCAGGGCTTCGAGCTGCGCGGCGGCACGCCGGCCGCCTTCGCCGAGCTGATCCGCACCGAATCCGCCCGCTGGCCCGGCATCGTGCGGGTGGCGGGCGCAACCTTGGACTGAACGGTACGCGACGTCGCGCCGAAGGCACGCCTTCGGCGCGACGCGGCCGTGCGGGGAAATCTACCGCCAGCCGATCCCGGCGCGCCGCATGCGCATCACCACATAGCCCAGCCACGCCAGCTGCGCCCCCACCGCCGGCACCACGACGAACTGCTTGCTGCCCACCGGCAGCGCCAGGAACAGCGCGACCAGCGCGGCGCCGAGCGCCGCGAAGCCCCAATGCACCGCCGCCACCACGCGCACCGGCACGCCGCTGCGCTGGGCAAGCTGATACAGATGCGTCCGGTGCCCCTCCGCCAGCCGCTCGCGCATCAGCGCGCGGCGCGCGAGGGTGAAGGCGGCGTCGAACAGCAGCCCGAACATCAGCAGCGGCACGATCAGGAAGGACAGCTGCTGCCCGTCGAAGCGCGACGCCGCCACCGCCAGCACCGCCAGCATGAAGCCCGCGAACTGGCTGCCGACATCGCCCATGAAGATGCGCGCGGGGTGCAGGTTGAAGGGCAGGAAGCCCGCGAAGCCCGCCGCCAGGAACAGCGCCGCCGCATAGACGAACCAGCCTTCCTGGTGCGCCGCGATCATGCAGAGCGACGCCGCGACGACGAGCAGCGTGCCGCCGACCAGCCCGTCCAGGCCGTCCATGAAGTTGACCGCATTGGTGCAGCCGACGATCCAGACCAGCGTCAGCACCGGCCCCGCCCAGCCGAGGTCCACCACGCCGACATAGGGAACCGACAGCCGCGTCACGACGAGCCCGCTCGCCACCGCCACCAGCGCCGCGCCGCATTGTGCGAGAAGCCGGAGGCGCGCCGACAGGTCGCGCATGTCGTCCACCAGCGCGACCCCCGCGATCGCCACCGCGGCGAGGATCACGCCGACGAACTGCGCCTCCGCGATGCGCGCGAACTGCGCGGTCTGGAACAGCACCAGCATGCCGACCACGAAGGCCACCACCACGCCGAGCCCGCCGCCGCGCGGCGTCGGGCGCACATGCGCGCTGCGCGCATTCGGGTGATCCAGGATCGGGAAGGCGATCATCGCGCGCACCACGACGGCGGAGAGCAGTGCGAGCCCGGCGGCGAAGCCGAGATGCCGGATGACGGCCGAGAATTCCATCACCGCACCAGCCGCGCCGGCTCCAGGCTGGCATAGACGTCGCCTGAATTCGCCTCATGCGGCAGCGCCGCGATCCAGATCGCCATCTGCACCGCATCCACCGGCGCCGGATGCGAGAACTCCATGCCTTCGCCGAGGCAGGCGTTGAAGGCGCGGTAGCCGAGTGCCGCGAGACGATCGAGGCAGGCCAGCGCCACCTCGCGCTGGATCGTCGTGAACTCGAAGGACAGGCTGCGCGGCGCGCGCGTGAGCCCGGCCAGCGCCGCCGCCTCGTAGCCCTCGACGTCGATCTTCACGAAATGCGGCTCGCCATGCTCGTGTGCCAGCGCATCGAGCGTCGTGACCGGAAGGCGCAGCTCGGCGTCCCACACCTGCCCTTCCCAGCCGGCGGCGCCGTCCGCCGCCGCGACGAAGGCATCGGACGCCGTGGCGACCGTCGGGTTGGCGGTGTTGATCCGCAGCACCGCCTCGCCCGCCTCCGCGCCCACCAGCGCCGCGACGCGCACCACGCCGGGGTCGCGATGGAACAGCAGCCGCAGCAGCCGCGCGAGCCGCGGCTGCGGCTCCACCGCCACGGCGCGCGCCCCGAGGCGCCGGAAACTCGCCGTGCGGTCGCCGACATGCGCGCCGACATCGAAGCCGAGATCGCCGCGCGACAGGAAGCGCGCGTAGAAGCCGTCGAGCACCGGCGCACGACCGGGCACGTAATAGGTGCGCAGCGACCTTGCGATGGCTTGGGTGGTGGTCACGCGAACACCACCGCGCAGCCACCCGCCTGCTCCGGCGGCACCATTGCCCCGTCCGGCGCGTCGCGCAGCACCCCGCCGAGCAGCGCCCGCGCCGCCGCGCCGCCATCCGCGGTGCGGATCACCATCCCCGCCATGAAGGGCAGCGACGGCGCCACGACGCCCGGCAGGACGCGCGGCAGCGCCTCCGGCAGCAGCA